>JAUZPZ010000047.1 GCA_030705675.1 Bacillota bacterium | reverse complement strand
CGTCAATAAAAATTCACTTAACCAACACATTTATATTATTGCAAAATGGGTAAAAGTGGTTTTTGAAGCTTTAACAGCGAAGATTTTGAGGCATAGCAAAATTTAAGCCGCTGACCATACCAATCATTAATTTGTATAAAACACAGAAAAATAAGCGTAAACAATTTTTAAGTTTGGAAGTATTTTTTATTGACATAAAAATAAAAAAGATGTATAATGTTAGCATACTAAAGGTTAGTATACTAAACTTTATTTGGGGGTGATGTGATGAAGCCCGAAGAAACTATAGTTTTCGCTGTGCGCAGGCTTGCAAACTGTATTAAGCGCGAGGTTTTTGGCACTTATGATGGAGTTACGGCAATGCACGGATGGCTTATCGGATATTTGTATAATAACCGTGATAAAGATATTTTTCAGCGGGATATTGAATCACAGTTCAGTATAAGACCTTCTACCGTTACCGTAATAGTGCAGAAGATGGAGAAAAACGGTCTTATTGAACGCCGGCCTGTGGAATATGACGCGAGGCTTAAAAAAATTGTACTTACAGAAAAAGCAAATCATATACATCAAAAGGTTGAAGAACGTATGGAAGAGGTGGAAGGGCATCTCAGGAAAGATTTAAGCGAGGATGAAACAAAGATTTTTTTTGAGCTTATATCGAAAATGATCATTGAAATGGAGGTCAAAGAATGATTAAAAAACTGTGCGAAAGCATAAAAGAATATAAAAAAAATTCAATTCTCACACCGGTATATGTTACTGTGGAGGTTATACTTGAAGTTATAATTCCTTTTACAATGTCCTTTCTTATCGACAGAGGCGTAAACGGTAATAATGGCAGAGGAAATATAAGAGCCGTGCTGATTTTTGGTGGTATTATAGTGGCACTTGCCGTAATATCGCTTCTATTCGGCGCGCTTTCGGGAAAACAGGCGGCAATAGCATCTTCCGGTTTTGCGAAAAACCTTCGCAAGGATATGTATTATAATGTGCAGAAATTTTCCTTTTTCAATATTGATAAATTTTCTACGGCAAGCATTATAACAAGGCTTACAACTGATGTAAATAATGTGCAAATGGCATATCAAATGATTATACGTATTGCTGTGCGCTCACCTATAATGATCATATTCTCTCTTGTAATGGCGTTTGGTGTAAACCATAAGCTATCACTCATATTTTTTTGTATAATCCCTATCCTTGCAGGAGGACTTACGTTAATTATATTCAATGCGTACCCGATATTTCAAAAGGTGTTCAAGGTTTATGATAAACTTAACAACGTTGTGCAGGAAAATCTCAGGGGAATAAGGGTTGTAAAATCTTTTGTGCGTGAAGACTTTGAAAAGGAAAAATTCAAGAGTGTCTCACAAGATATTTATAAGTATTTTACAAAGGCGGAACGCATAATTGCGTTTAACGGCCCATTAATGCAGTTTTCTGTTTATTTTTGCATGCTGATGCTTTCATGGTTCGGTGCGCACTTTATAGTAGCGGGTTCTCTCTCCGAAGGTCAATTTACGGGGATGATAACCTACGCAATGCAGATACTTATGAATCTTATGATGCTTTCGATGGTATTTGTAATGGTGGTTATTTCAAGGGCGTCGGCGGAGCGTATCGTAGCACTTTTGAGCGAACAGCCAGATCTGGCGGAACCGGAAAAACCCATATATGAGGTTAAAGACGGAAGTATACGGTATGAAAATGTTGGGTTTACATATTCAAAGACGAAAAGGAAACTTTGTCTTACAAATGTTAGCCTTGAGATAAAATCAGGCGAAACGGTAGGTGTAATCGGCGGTACAGGCTCATCAAAAACCAGTCTGGTTCAGCTTATTCCGCGTATTTATGATGTTACGCAGGGCAACGTATATGTAGGCGGCGTTGATGTAAAGAAGTATGATATAGAATCGCTCCGAAACAGTGTCGCAATGGTGCTTCAGAAAAACGTGCTGTTTTCAGGCACAATAAAAGACAATATGCGGTGGGGAAATGAAACCGCCACTGACGAGGAAATTATCGAAGCGTGTAAGCTTGCCTGTGCGGATGAGTTTATTAAAGCCTTTTCTAATGGATATGATACATATATTGAGCAGGGAGGCTCCAATGTATCCGGAGGACAGCGTCAACGTCTTTGCATAGCAAGGGCATTGCTGAAAAAACCCAAGATACTTATTCTTGACGACTCGACAAGCGCGGTAGACACAAAGACCGATTCTATTATACGTGACGCACTGCGCACACAAATTCCGGATACAACAAAGATTATAATAGCTCAGCGTATTTCCTCTGTTGAAAATGCTGATAAAATAGTGGTAATGGATAACGGGGAAATTAACGCGGTGGGAACACATGAACAGCTGCTTGAAAGCAACAAAATTTATCGTGAAGTATACCTTTCACAGGTGAAAGGGGGAAAAGAAAATGAATAGAATGGGCGGCGGAAAGCCGAAAAATTTGTCTGCTACCGTAAAGCGTCTGCTTTCATATATTTTTAAAGAATATAAAGTTCATTTTTTGCTTGTGCTTATCTTTATATGCGTCAGCGCGCTGGCGTCTGTGAGAAGTTCAATGTTTTTAAAAGAACTTATAGATAATTATGTTGAGCCCATGCTGAAAGCTTCAAGCCACGATTTTTCTCCGCTTTTTTATCAACTTACGAAGCTTGCCTTGGTGTATGCTGTGGGGATGTTGTCGGCTTATCTCTATAGTCTACTTATGGTAAGCGTATCCCAGGGGGTTCTCAAAAAAATTCGTGATGATATGTTCGCACATATGCAGACATTGCCGATAAAGTATTTTGACACTCATACCTACGGTAATATAATGAGCCATTACACAAATGATACCGATACGTTGCGTCAAATGATCTCGCAAAGTATACCGCAGGTTTTTTCTTCGATAATAGTTATTTTTGCTGTGTTGGTTGCAATGATTATGATAAATATATGGCTTACACTGCTTGTTTTGAGTTTTGTATTTTTTATGATTTTTATTTCAAAAAAAATAGGCGGTAACAGTGCAAAATATTTCATACGCCAGCAGCAGTCTTTAGGTAAATTAAATGGATATATTGAAGAAATGATAAACGGACAAAAGGTGGTAAAGGTTTTCTGTCACGAAGAAAAGGCAAAACAGCAGTTTGATGTGCTTAATGACGAGCTTTGCGAAAATATGACACACGCAAACAAATTTGCAAATATTTTAATGCCAATTATGGGAAACCTTGCGCACGTTCAGTATGCCCTTATTGCAATTGTAGGCGGCTTGCTTACTATTGGAGGAGCAGGGGGAATTACCGTTGGATCAATTGTCGCGTTCTTGCAGTTAAGCAAAAACTTTACAATGCCGATAAGTCAGGTGGCACAGCAGGTTAATTCAATTGTAATGGCTCTTGCCGGCGCTGAAAGAATATTTGAGATGATGGACGAAGAAGAAGAACAGGATAACGGCTATGTTACCCTTGTAGATGCAAAATATGAAGGAGAAAAACTGGTCGAAAGTGACAGACGCACAGGCGTATGGGCATGGAAACATCCACATAGCGACGGCAGTGTGACCTATACCGAGGTTAGAGGAAATGTTACTTTTGATGATGTTGATTTTGGATATACAGACGATAAGATGGTACTTCACAATATTAATCTTTATGCCCAGCCGGGGGAAAAGATAGCGTTTGTAGGTGCTACAGGCGCCGGAAAAACAACAATAACCAATCTTATAAACCGTTTTTATGACATTGCGGACGGAAAAATAAGATATGACGATATTAATATAAATAAAATCCGTAAAAGCGATCTGCGCCGTTCGCAGGGGATAGTGCTACAGGATACAAATTTGTTTACGGGAACAGTCAAGGAAAATATACGCTACGGAAATCTCGACGCTACAGATGAGGAAGTTGCCCAGGCGGCGCACCTTGCGAATGCTCACGATTTCATTATGCGTTTGCCGGATGGATATGATACGCTGCTTACGGGCGACGGTTCTGGACTTTCTCAAGGTCAGCGTCAGCTTCTTTCCATTGCGAGGGCCGCGGTTGCGGACCCGCCTGTAATGATTCTTGACGAAGCCACTTCCAGTATAGATACACGAACGGAAGCCATTGTTCAAAAGGGAATGGATTCACTTATGAAGGGCAGAACTGTGTTTGTTATAGCACACAGATTGTCTACTGTGCAGAATTCGGATGTAATTATGGTGCTTGAAGCGGGCAGAATTATTGAACGCGGAAACCACGAAAAGCTCATAGCTAAAAAAGGAAAGTATTACCAGCTGTATACGGGTGCCTTTGAGCTGGAATAGATGTCAGGGGCTGTGGCAAATAATTTTTAAACAGCGAATTATACAAAAATACCTTCCAATAACAAAAAAACTCTATCTGAATATAATAAGCGAACTGCCCCGGATTGTGCTAATAGCATAATCCGGGGCAGTTTAGTATTTAAAAGGGGGATTTCTTTAAGAAACCTTACAAAGATTAATTTTTTGATATTTTACTAAGCAAAATCGTTATTAAAATAATAACACCTATTACGATAAATATACCAAGCATACCGATGCCCATATAATGAAGGTTGTTTAAAAAATTCATAGGTTTAAACATTTTAATGCACCCCCATAAAAAAATTAAGTACCAGACCGCCGGCAATAACCGAAGCTATCTGACCGGAAACATTTACGCCGATAGACTGCATAAGAAGGAAATTCTGAGGATCCTCGGCACGGGCCATCTTATGAACTATTCTTCCCGACATTGGAAATGCTGATATGCCGGCAGCGCCTATCATGGGATTTACTTTTGTTTTCAGGAACAGGTTAAGTATTTTTGCAAAAATTACTCCGCCCGCCGTGTCAAATATAAAGGCCACAAGTCCGAGCGCAAGAATCATAAGTGTTTCTTTTCTAAGGAAGTGTTCCGCCTGCATTTGGGAGGCGATTGTGATACCGAGAAGGATAGTAATAAGGTTCGCAAGCACTTTTTGCGCCGTTTCAGAAAGGGAGTCAAGCGCTCCGCATTCTCTAATAAGGTTTCCGAACATCAAAAAGCCTACAAGCGAAGCTGAAGAAGGAGCTATAACGCCCGCAATTATCGTAATTATTATAGGAAAGAGTATACGTGTAAGTTTTGATACATTCTTTTGGCTGTATTCCATTCTTATAAGACGTTCGTGTTTAGTAGTAAGCAGCTTTATTATAGGGGGCTGAATAATAGGCACGAGAGCCATATAAGAGTATGCCGCAACCATTATTGCGCCGAGATATTCGCTCTTAAGCTTCTGAGCCACGACAATTGACGTAGGTCCGTCTGCCGCGCCGATAATTGCGATTGATGCCGCATCATTAATGTTAAAAAACATTGAAGCCGTGCAAAGGGTAAAGAAAATTCCAAACTGTGCCGCCGCGCCGAACACCATGAGTTTTGGATTTGAAAGAATGGGTCCGAAATCAATCATTGCTCCTATTCCGATAAAAAGAATAAGCGGGAAAAGCTCATTGGAAATTCCGGCAGAATACAGTGTGCTTAAAGGACCGTGTTCAAGCACGCCGCCAATACACTGGTCTACAGCGCCGGAAAAAGGCAAATTGACCATAATAGCGCCAAAGCCCAGCGGAATAAGGAGGGTGGGTTCCATATCCTTTTTTATGGCAAGATATATAAGCAGTCCGCCGATCGCCCACATAATAACCTGCTGCCATTGGAGAGTAAGTATATACTTATAGAGTATTTCCATGGTTTTACCTCTTTTCAAAAAAACAAAGTCCATGTGATCTTTTCGCCTTGCGGCTGAGCCGCGTGTAGCCGAAACACACATGGACAATTATACCATAATAATCAGTTCTTGTCAATAAAAAAAGAAAAAACCATAAATTTCCATAATAAAAAAACACATTCACAGATTTTTGTGTAAATTTACCGACTGTAAAGATTCTGTAAGGCTTAAAACTCGCAATTTCCGGGAGTTCTCGAATAAGGAACAACGTCGCGGATATTATCTACGCCCGTAATATAAATCAAAAGGCGCTCAAACCCCATACCGAAGCCTGCATGGTCACAGCTTCCGAATTTACGCAGATTTAAATACCAATACATTTCTTCAGTTGAAATATTCAGTTCATTCATACGGGTAAATAAACGGTCATAACGCGCTTCACGCCGGCTGCCGCCCATAAGCTCTCCCGCTTCCGGAACAAGAAGATCAACAGCTCCTACGGTTTTGCCGTCATCATTTTGGTGCATATAAAATGCCTTAATATTTTTAGGCCAGTCATATACAAACACCGGTGAAGAAAAATGCTCGTCGGTAAGATATTTTTCATGTTCGCGAGCCAAATCTTCTCCGTATTCGGGACTAAATATAAAATCCTTGCCGGAATTTTTAAGGATAGTTATTGCTTCTTCGTGAGTTATACGCGTGATATTACTTTCGCACAGTGCGCCAAGACGCTGTCTAAGCTGGATTTTTGTATATCCTTCAAGAAATTCAAGCTCATCGTCTCCTCTTTCAAGAACCTTTTTGATTACAGATTTAAGGAAATCTTCCTCAATGTCCATAAGCCCGTTAAGGTCACAGAAAGCAATTTCAGGCTCAATCATCCAAAATTCCGCCGCATGGGTTTTCGTGTTGGAATTTTCCGCCCTGAAGGTGGGACCAAATGTATAAACACGGTTAAAAGCAAGGGCAAACGTTTCCGCCTCAAGCTGACCTGTAACGGCAAGATAAGCCGGTTTGCCAAAAAAATCATTACCGGGATTATGTTCTTTTCCGTCAAAGGGATTGTATGAGGTAACCGAAAATGTATTACCTGCTCCTTCGGCGTCATTTGCCGTTATAAGAGGGGTATGAACATATACATAGCCTTCAGACTGGAAGTATTCGTGAATTGCCATAGCCGCTATGCTACGTAAGCGGAAAACTGCCTGAAAAAGTCTTGTTCTGGGGCGAAGGTAAGCCATTTCACGCAAAAATTCTATTGAATGACGCTTTGGCTGAAGCGGATAATCTTCGGGGGAGTCTCCCAGCAGTTTGATGCGCGACAGAGAAAACTCAATGCCGTCCTTACTGTACTCACTGGTTTTAAGAGTGCCACACACGCAGACGGCGCTTCCGATATGATATGACTGCACACCTTCAAAATTTTCAATATTCTCGTCATAAGTAAGCTGAAGAGATTTAAAACATGTGCCGTCAGAAAAATCAATAAAACCCATGTTTTTTTGTTTTCGGTGGTTTCTTATCCAGCCGCTGAGTTCAAATTCATTTCCGATAAAAGAATTCAAATTCGAATATACATCTTTAAGAAACATAGAACCTCCAAAAAATTAAAGAGTCCTCACAACAAGTTGGAAGGACTCAGATGTTGTCTTAAGTAGGTCAGGCTAATTGTTCATAAAAGCCCCAAGAGCAGCAATAAACTCATCGGCATTTTCACTATGAACGTTAACGGTTATAGGTTGGCTTAGGTCAAGACTGAAAATACCCATTATTGACTTCGCATCAACTATATATCTGCCCGAGGACAAATCAACGTCAAAATCATACCTGTTTACAAGGTTTACAAATTCCTTGACATGATTGATTGAGGAAAGATTGATTTCAAATGTTTTCATAAATAACATCTCCCTTTTTGAATGTTTTATTCCATACTTTTATTCTAACACAAATTTTTCCAATAGTCAACTATTTAAGAAAATTTCTACAAGTCAAAACTTGACGCGCGAGAGAAAATATTGTATAATAAAGTTTATATATGACTGAAAATTGTAAAGGGGAAGATTTCATGGCGAAAACGGTAGCCTTTTATACCTTAGGATGCAAGGTAAACCAATATGAGACCGAATCCATGTCGGAAATGTTCAAATCGTGCGGCTATGAAATCCGTGGGTTTGAAGAATTTGCCGACGTTTATGTGATCAACACGTGTTCTGTTACCTCTCTTGCGGACAGAAAATCAAGAACGCAGATACGAAAAGCAAAAAAAATCAATAAAAATGCTATAGTGGTCGTATGCGGCTGCTATTCTCAGACAAATCCCGAAGCGGTAGAGGCAATTCCGGATGTGGATATAGTTATAGGCTCATCAGGAAAAGGAGATATTGTTTCCATTGTCGAACAGAAGGGCGAAGAAAAAATTTTTAAAGTAAACGATATAATGGAACAAAAGGTATTTGAGGACAGCCCGGTTACGGGTCATAACGATAAAACCCGTGCGTTTATGAAAATTCAGGACGGCTGCGACAATTACTGCACGTATTGTATTATTCCCTATGCGCGCGGGCACGTAAGAAGCCGTTCCCTTGAAAGCATAAAAAAAGAAGCTGAAGAGTTTGCAAGAAAAGGGTTTAAAGAGATCGTACTTACCGGCATTCATATTACTTCTTATGGCAAAGAAACAGGCGAATATACACTGCTTGATGTGCTTAGAACACTGCACGGGATTGAGGAAATTAAACGAATACGCTTAGGTTCGCTTGAGTTTACGCCAGAGCTTATTAAAATAGCTGAAAATTTTGCACAATTTCCGAAACTTTGCAATCATTTCCATGTTTCTTTGCAAAGCGGATGCAATGAAACTCTGCGGCGAATGGGCAGAAGATATACTGCTGAAGAATATATGGAGGGAATTCATTTGCTTTGCAAAGCATTTCCGAATGCCGCAATTACTACAGATATAATGGTGGGATTTCCGGGCGAGACGCTGGAGGAATTTATGCAAAGCCGGGATTTCGCCGAAAAAGCGGAATTTGCTAAAATGCATATTTTTCCATATTCAGCAAGAAGCGGGACGCGCGCCGCTAAGATGGATGGGCAAATAGACAAAGAAATAAAGAAAAAGCGTGTGGAGCTGCTCGAAAGTCTGAATAAAAAAAATATTCGTCTTTTTGCGCGAAAACAGGTGGCAAAGCTCCACAAAGTACTTTTTGAACAAGAAGAAGGGGGATATTATGTGGGACATACCACAAATTATCTTCTTGTGTATGTTAAATCAAACCGTGATATTACAAAAGAAATTCATTCTGTCCGCGTAAAGGCTTTTAAAGATGATAAGCTTTACGGCGACATTGAAGAATAGTTTTATGGCGACTTAAGTTATGAAAACCTCTGATATCGGAAAATTTTTATATTTTATTTTACCAGGGTTTTCTTTATAAGATAGCGGGAATACTGCAAGGTTGCAAAGCTCGCTATTACAGATTTTATTATTTTAAGTTCAGATGGATCATCCGCGTTATATATTACGGGTGGTCTGTCGGTAAATACATTTTTTAAAGCTTCCTCGAGAATATCGCAAAAAATATCATAAGCCGCGGAAATCTCGTGGCTTTGCAAAACAAAAGCAATACTGTCACATATTTCTGAAATTCCCATAATCTGTTTTAAAATGCAGACAAGGAACAAATAAGAAAGGTGTGATCGGTCATATTTTTTGTTTTTCGGAGGTTTTATTACTTTTTGTTTTACATAGTTATTTACCATTGTGGAGGTAATAATTTTTGACCCTTCGCCGTCGGTAAAGCATTCAAGATTTTTACCCAGAATAGTAACAACCTGATCCATATAGAGGTCAATATCGGGCAGTTCGTGCCAGCGCGGGCAATGGTAGTTTAACATATCATCATAAAGGCTCATCATAAATCAACTCCTATGGTTAATAATACCATATTAAAAGCAAAAAGTCAATAAAAAATAAACGTACAACTAAACTATACGGTTTTAAATACCAAACTTAAAAATAAAAAACGGCGCTTTTTAAGGCGTCGTAAATTTTTTATATTAAAGGACCTTGTTGAGAAAATCTTTAGTTCTGGGGTTTTGCGGATTACCAAACACCTCTTTCGGAGTACCCTGTTCCATAATAATTCCCTCATCAATAAAGATAACTCTGTCTGCCACCTCACGCGCAAAACCCATTTCATGGGTTACTACAATCATTGTCATACCTTCGCGTGCAAGTTCTTTCATAACGGCAAGAACCTCACCGACCATTTCGGGGTCAAGAGCCGACGTGGGTTCGTCAAAAAGCATTATGTCCGGTTTCATCGCAAGCGCTCTGGCAATTGCGACACGCTGCTGCTGTCCGCCTGAAAGGCTCGCGGGGTAAGCGTGTAATTTTTCAGAAAGACCTACTCTGTTAAGAAGATGTGCAGCAGTTTGTTTTGCCGCTGCCCTTGTCATCGTTTTAGTATCAACCGGAGCCATGATAATATTTTGCTCAACTGTAAGATGGGGAAATAAATTAAACTGCTGAAATACCATGCCTATGTTGCGGCGAATCCGGTTAATATCGGCTTTTTTATCGGTCAAATTGTAGCCGTCTACGATTATTTCGCCTTTCGTAGGGAGTTCAAGAAGATTTATACAGCGCAGCATGGTTGATTTTCCCGAACCTGAGGGGCCTATTACGCAAACAACTTCGCCTTCCTGAATATCGAGGTTAATGCCTTTAAGGACTTCATTTTTCAAAAAATATTTATGTAGGTTTGTAATTTTAACCTTTTTTTCCATTTAAAGACAGTCTCCTCTCTATTATTTTTATAGCATAGGAAAGTATTGTAATAATAAACAGGTATACGATGCCTATTAATATATAAGTTGAAAAAGACTGCATTGTTCTGCCTACATACATTTTTCCCTGATATACAATTTCGCCAAGACCTATTACCTGTGCCAAAGAAGAATCTTTAAGGGTAATGATAAACTGGTTGCACAGCGCCGGAATACTTATACGGATAGCCTGCGGCAGAATTACCTTGACCATTGCTCTGCCCTTTGAAAGACCCAGACTGCGTGCGGCCTCCATTTGCCCTTTGTTTACCGCCATTATCCCTCCGCGAAAAATCTCGGACATATATGCGCCGGCATTAAGGCTTAAAGTAATGGCGGCAGCCGTAAATGAGGTCATTCGGAAGTTAAGACCGAGAGACTGTATCATTTGAGGGAGACCAAAATATATTATAAACAATTGAACTATGAAAGGGGTTCCCCTTATTATCCATACATAAAACCATGAAATCCATGAAAAAGGTTTAAATGAGGAAATCCCCATTACACAGGAAAGAAGTCCCAGCACAAGGGCTATAAAAAGGGAAAGCACCGTTACGTGCACGGTAACTCCAAGGCCGGCTATAAGTGCCGGAAATACTTCGTGAAACACTTTTATAAAATCCATAAAAACCACCTCAACATAAAGAACAAGACGGTTTAATGATTAACTGCATTAAACCGTATCCTGCTACATTATGTTTAAATTATGTAATATTATTTTGCTTTGCTACCAAAATATTTGTCAAGAATTTTCTGATATTTTCCACTTTTAATAACATTTTTAAGACCGTCGTTGAACATCTTTAAAAGCTTTTCATTTTGACCCTTTTTAACAGCAAAACCATAAGAAGAAGCAATTTGCTTTTCGCCCAGCTGCTTTAATCCGTTTCCTTTTCTGATACCGTAGTCCATTACAGGGAAATCCTCAACACATGCCGCAGCGTTTCCTGTTAAAACTTCCTGATACATAAGTGGGGATTCATCAAAGTATTTAACTGTAAAACCATACTTGTTTTTAAGGCTTTCGGCGCATGAAGCACCTTCAGTTCCATTTTTTACAGCAACCACCTTATTTTTAAGATTTTCAAAAGAAGTAAGTTTGCTGTCTTTGGAAACCGCGAAAATTACAGCGGAATCATAATATGGGTCGGAAAAGTCATATTTTAACTTTCTTTCTTCCTTTATACTCATACCTGCGATTACACCGTCTGCCTGGTTTGACTCAAGAGCGGCGCAAGCGGCGTCAAATCCGAGAGGTTTTAACTCGTACTTGAAGCCCTGGTCTTTAGCAATTGCAGCAAGAAGGTCAATATCAACGCCTACATATTTACCCTTTTTATCCTGATACTCGAACGGAGCAAAAGTGGTGTCTGTAGCAATTACATAGACAACGTCATTTGAAGCGGTTTCCTTTGTGGATGATTTGCAATTGCAGCCTGCAAAAGCAAATGAAGTAAGTATAACTGTTAAAATAATTGCCAATATTTTTTTCATAATTTTTACCTCGCTTTTTTTTGATTTTATACACGAACAATAAATATATATGGTAAATTTTAACAATTTTGCACGGAATTGCAATAATTTTTTAAAAACACTTGTTTTATTAATAAAAAATAATAAGAAAATTTTAAAGAAATATAAATATTAACAAAAAGACTTGACAAGAAAAAATAAATATGATAGAATAAATTTTTTAATAAAGAAGGTGTTTTTATGAGTTTTATTAGTTGGCTTAGCAAGAGTGACTTGCAGTTTCTGCTTAGAATTATAGTGGCAGGGTTATGTGGGTTTGCTATCGGTTAT
>JAUZPZ010000046.1 GCA_030705675.1 Bacillota bacterium | reverse complement strand
TTAGCGGCTACTCATGCTGAAAAGTTCGCACAGGATTTAAAAAAATATAACAAGCACATTTATGTGTTTATTATACCATAAATTCGTAAAAATTTTGGTATAATTGCCCATGTGCGTTTCGGCAATGACGAAAAAATCGCACGGGCTTTAAAAAAATATAATAAGCACATTTATGTGTTTATTATACCATAAGTCGGAGATTTACGCAATAGTAAAATCGCCGTTTTGCATTATTTACCTTTGATTATTCATAATATTTTGTGCTTTTTGATGAATTGTCAAAAAAAACTTGCAATACAAGGAAATTATTGGTATAATAAATACTGTTGTTTTATAAGGGAGTGTGTGACTTATCTATTTGTTAAAGTTTTAACACTTTCTTGTTTATTGAAAAGGAGTATATTATGATAACAATTACAGTTGAAGGTTTCGGAGATATAAAGCTTGAACTTGACCGTGAAAATGCGCCGTTAACAGTTGAAAATTTTGAAAAACTGGCGTCAGACGGTTTTTATAATGGTCTTACCTTTCACAGAATATATAAAGGTTTTATGATTCAGGGAGGCTGCCCGAAAGGCGACGGCACCGGCGGAAGCGGTACCAACATTAAAGGCGAGTTTCTTATGAACGGTATCCCAAATAAAATTTCCCATACAAAAGGAACGATTTCAATGGCACGCTCTCAAAATCCCGACAGTGCCAGTTCTCAATTCTTTATTTGCGATGCGGACTCCGTATTTTTGGACGGGCAGTATGCCGCTTTCGGAAAAGTTGTCGAAGGTTTTGACGTACTTGAAACTATTGCTTCCGTTCCCGTTACGCAAAATCCTTTTACAGGAGAAGCAAGTACCCCAGTGAGTCAACCGATAATCACGAAGATTATCGTTGAATAAATTTTCAAATAATTTTAGGAGGAATAAAAAATGGTAAAAGTTGCTATCAACGGTTTTGGCCGTATTGGAAGACTGGCTTTTCGTCAGATGTTTGGTGCAGAAGGTTATGAGGTAGTTGCAATCAACGATTTGACAAGCCCCAAAATGCTTGCTCATCTTCTTAAATATGATTCTGCTCAGGGCAGATATGACAAGCCTGTAGAATGCACGGACAATTCCATTATTGTAGATGGTAAGGAAATCATAATTTACGCTGAGAAAGACGCAGCTAATCTTCCCTGGGGAAAAATTGGTGTAGACGTTGTTCTTGAGTGCACAGGTTTCTATACATCTAAAGAAAAGAGCCTGGCTCATATTACAGCAGGCGCAAAGAAGGTTGTAATTTCTGCTCCTGCAGGAAATGATCTTCCCACAATCGTTTATGGTGTAAACCATGAAACTCTTTCAAAATATGATACAATAATTTCTGCTGCATCTTGCACAACAAACTGCCTTGCTCCTATGGCAAAGGCTCTTAACGATTATGCACCTATTCAGTCAGGTATCATGGCTACAATCCATGCTTACACAGGTGATCAGATGCTCCTTGACGGTCCTCACAGAAAAGGTGATCTTCGCCGTGCAAGAGCCGGAGCTGTAAATATCGTTCCTAACTCCACAGGCGCCGCAAAGGCAATCGGCCTTGTTATTCCGGAACTTAACGGAAAACTTATCGGTTCCGCTCAGAGAGTTCCTGTTCCCACAGGTTCAACAACAATTCTTACAGCTGTTGTTAAAGGCACTGACGTTACGAAAGACGCTATCAATGAAGCTATGAAGGCTCAATCTTCTGAATCATTCGGCTACAATACAGATGAAATCGTTTCTTCTGACGTTATAGGTATTAGATACGGCTCATTGTTTGATTCTACACAGACAATGGTTTCTCAGATTTCTGACGGACTTTATGAGGTTCAGGTTGTTTCATGGTATGACAATGAAAATTCTTACACAAGCCAGATGGTAAGAACAATCAAGTATTTTGCTGAACTTGGTTAAGAGAAAAATTTAAATAGTTTTTATAAAATAAAAAGCACATTTCAGATGAAATGTGCTTTTTCGTTAATTTCTGGCGCATTTTTTGCATAAGCTTAAAATCTCTTGCTTGCCCGATGTGAGTTCATTTTGGCAGAATGTTTACTTTATCCTCATACGCCGCAAACATCTCTGTTATTTTTATGTGCAATATGACATATTTTTATTTGTTATGTAAACTGTATTTATGCAACACAGCAAATTCAAGATAATTTTAGATATTATAAGATTTTAAAAGATAGAGGGACAAGCTACATTTAAATTTTGTAAAATTTAATTAAATTTACCTGAATTTACCATTGAAGTTCTTAAATGTTTATAGTATAATGAAATCAGAAAAAAGAAGAGGGGTGAGTCCAATGACAAAGTAAGACGGTATGCGACTTTAGAGTGTTTAAATAGTTTGCATACTGAGATTAAAAAGTACGTAATAGTTTAGGAGGTGTTTCCATTGGAAATATAAAGTTTCCAGTCGAAATACGGCAAACACTCATTAAATATATACATAGAGGTGTCTTGTATGGAGGATATTCCACCTAAATAATATTTTCCCCCGAAACATATGTTTCGGGGGATTTTTGTATCTGCCGCAAATTTTTTATATCCGCTTTTTTTAATAAAACTTTATTTTCAGAGCCAAATTTACAATCCCTCCGATTTTATGCAGAGCGGCAAACAAGAAATCACGACGTTATTTCTTCTATTATTTTTTCGAGCCCGTGGGTGTCCTTTACATAGATGCCACCTTTCAGTTCATTGAGGGTTTTATCCGGCAAATCAAAAGTATTTACATTTTTGATACTTTTTTTAAATGTTTCCTCCCCGCCGTTCTTCTCGTAAACATTTACGTTTCCGTCTTCCATCCTCACTATATAAGAAACCTGAATTTCTTGATTACTTTTCTGTTGTACAGGCATACTGACGTTTCCCTTTAAAGTTGTCGCGGTAGTACCAACTATAAGTCCGGCTGCAAACAGACTTACTGCTGCTCCCGCAAATTTCCCAATGCTCATAATTTTTCCTCCGTACACTTTTTGTCTATTATTTCCCTATTTTATAGATAACATTCATAAAATTTTTTAAAATTCCCTTGTAATATAACAATATTTATAGTATAATATATTTTGTGGTTTTATAGAATTTTAGTTGCCGCATAATAAGGAAGTGACCCAAATGGCTGACAGGCACAAAGGAAAAAATAAAAAAAGCGGAGCACGCAAAACATTCGGTATTATAGGCGCAATACTTCTTATAGCAGGAATAGTTGTGAGCTTTATCGGTGCGGGAGTGATTTCATCTTGCCTTGTAGAAGCTCTTGAATTCAGTCCTGAAGATTATAAAATAGGGCGTTCTTCCTCTGTTTACTATACAGATTTATCCGGTCATTCGGACTTTTACCAGGCGGTTAACAGTTCTTCAAACCGCAAATGGATAACTTTTGATAAAATTCCTGACGATATGAAAAATGCTGCCATTGCTATTGAAGATGAACGTTTTTACTCACACCACGGGGTTGATTTAAAACGTACTTTTGGCGCGATTATCGGATACGTCACCGGTAATGACAGTTACGGAGGCAGCACTATCACGCAGCAGGTCGTAAAAAATATTACTCGGGATGATAAGCACGTGGCAATGCGTAAAATCCGCGAAATCTTCCGTTCGATAAAATTTGAATCGGAATATTCAAAACAGGAAATTCTTGAATTTTACCTTAATATTGCTTATTTTGGTTATGGAAACGGCGTACAATCCGCTTCCCACGCTTTTTTCGGAAAAGATGCTACCCAGCTCAATTTAGCGGAGTGTGCCTCAATTGTAGGAATAACAAAATTTCCTTCAAAATATAATCCTTTAACCAATCCCGAAGCAAATAAAGAGCGTCAGAAAACTGTTCTTGGTAAAATGTTTGATCTTCATATGATAACAAAGCAGCAATATGATAAAGCAATTAATTATAAGCTTGTTTTCAAGAGCGATACTTCTTCCGGAGAAGAAGGTTCAAATCAATCTTATTTTACCGAAATGGTTATAAAAGACGTTGTAAATGATCTTGTAAAAGAAAAGGGTTACTCCAAGGCAGTTGCGGAAAGCATGGTTTATAACGGAGGCCTTAAGATTTATTCAACCGTCGACCCGAATATCCAAAAAATCATGGAAGATGTCTTTGAAAACAGAATAGGGTTCATGCACGCCGGTACTAATCCTGAACCTCAGGCGGCTATGGTGATTATGGATCCGTACACCGGTCAGATAAAAGGTGTCGTTGGCGGCGCAGGCAAAAAATCAGGCGATTTGGTGCTTAACCGTGCAGTCGATACGACACGCCAGCCGGGTTCAACAATAAAGCCTCTTGCAGTATACGGTCCCGCCATGGAAGAAGGATTACTTTGCCCCGGCTCAACTATAATTGATGAGCCAATTAACATAAACGGCTACGCCCCCAACAACTGGTATGGGAGCTATAAGGGCATCGTTACCGTGCGCGACGCTATAATCTGGTCAATGAATATCCCGGCGGTAAAAACCGGTAAAGAACTTGGCGTAAACAAAAGCTATTCTTATCTTCACGATAAATTTAATATATCCTCCCTCGATCCGTCACGTGACAAAAACCTTTCCGCTGTTGCTCTGGGAGGACTTACAAACGGCGTAAGCGTTTTGGAGTGGACCGCCGCTTACTGCACATTTCCAAATAACGGCGTATATATTTCTCCGTGCAGCTATACGAAAATTGTTGACCACAACGGCAATATTATACTCGAAAAGAAACAAACTCAAACTACGGTTTTCAGCGAACAGACAGCCTTTATGATAACAGATGTTCTCCGTTCTACGGCGAATAGTTCTTTGATAGGCGGCGCTATACCTGGTATGAGCTGCGCCGGAAAAACAGGCACAACAAACAACAGTGTTGACAAATGGTATATGGGTTTTACCCCCTATTATGTAGGAGGAGTATGGTATGGAAATGATAACTCCAAACCCCTTAACGACAGCCGTACGCTGGGTGCCTCTCAAAAAATATGGAAAACTGTAATGGCACGTGTTCATAAAGATCTTGAGGATACAGGTTTTCCTTCCGCTCCGGCAGGTGTAAAAAAAGTAGCACTGTGTAATTACAGCGGTAAACTCGCCTCTGCTAAGTGTCCGTCCCACTATGACTATGTGAAGACAGATTCATCTATACATTATTGCAGCGGCAACCATTCCGAATATTTTAAACATCCAGCTTCCAAAAGCAATGAAAAGGTTTCTTCGGAGGAAACCGAAAGCGGTGAGAATGTTTCGCAAAATGCAGGAAACGAAACAACCGAAAATACGCCCAGCGAACTTCCTTCTTCAGAAACCGAAACCCAACAACAATAATACAAACTCTGGTATAACCTTAAAAATTTAACCATACAGAGTTTGAATTTTGAAAACAGCGTATAAATATATTCCTTCTATGAACAAATTTGAAGTATCATAGAAGGAATTTTTTTCTTATATTAAGAAATTTATTCAAAATTTATTCGGATTTCTACCACCAAAAAGTTTCCGTGATTTTCTCGCCCCCCGGGGCGCAGTTAATTTCAATTGACTTTTTTATACCAAAAACAGAAAAGTCAATTATATGACTATCTGTTTCCATTAAGTCAAGCAGATATTTATTAAGCCCTATTCACAAAAGACCTTTCCGACATAGCTTAGGGTATTTGATAGAGCTGTTAATACAATAAAACACCTCCCATTATAATCAATAGGAGGTGAGTTTTTCAATATACAATCTTTTTTATGCCACGGTTTTATTTTTACGCTTCCGCGGTTTTATCACTTTTCTGCTGCTTCTCTTGTTCATTTTGTCTGGGTTTTCTTATATATGTCGGAACAACCTGAGCGACAATATCTTTAATATACTCTTTATCATCACTCATCATTGCCGTCTTAAGCTTTTCCAAAGTTTTCGTAAGAGTTTCCATATTTATAAATATAGGATTTCCTATATAAATCTTACTGTTTTCCGTTTTTTTAAGTCCTTCCTCATCCATAAGAAGTTCTTCATAAAGCTTTTCTCCGGGTCTTAAACCGATTATTTTTATATCAATATCTTCAAAAGGCTTTAGACCTGACAGTCTTATAAGATTAAGCGCAAGATCATAAATTTTAATGGGATTTCCCATGTCGAGCACAAATATCTCCCCGCCTTTTGCATAACATGCCGCCTGAAGCACAAGCTGAGCGGCTTCCGGAATTGTCATAAAGAACCTGGTTATATCTTTGTGAGTAACGGTTATGGGACGACGGTTTTCAATCTGTTTTTTAAACAACGGTATAACCGATCCACTACTTCCCAGCACGTTTCCAAAACGCACCGCAACAAACTCCGTTTTGCTGATTTCCTGCATCGACTGTATTATCATTTCACAAATTCTCTTTGTCGCACCCATAATATTTGTGGGATTTACTGCCTTATCAGTGGAAATAAGTATAAAGCGTTCCGTTTTGTACTTGTCAGCGGTTTTTGCCACATTATAGGTGCCAAAAACATTATTTTTAATAGCCTCTCCCGGATTAAACTCCATGAGAGGAACATGCTTATGTGCCGCCGCATGAAATACAAGTTGCGGACGGTATTCTTTAAACACCTGTTCAAGCTTGTCCAAATCTCTTACTGAAGCAATTACAACCTTCAAATCCACATCGGGATATTCAGCTAAAAGCTCAAGCTGAAGGTCATAGGCATTATTTTCATATATATCAAAAATAATAAGGGATTTCGGTTCATGCTTTAATATTTGTCTGCACAGCTCCGATCCTATAGAGCCGCCCCCTCCTGTAACAAGAATCACCTTTCCGCATATTTCATCATGCAGCTGCTCATTATTAAGCTGTATCGGCTTTCGCGCAAGCAAATCTTCAATTTTCACGTCCCGTATATGCTTTGTTGCATCAGAGTTTCTGCTTGTTTCAACAATTTCATTAATAGAGGGTAATGTTTTGACAGGTAGCCCTGTTTCCGTACACATTGAATAAATCCTTTGTTTTGACAAATCTTCCAAAGACGGAATCGCTATAAGAATTTCATCAACATTTTTTTCTCTGCATACACTTACAATCTTTTCTCTTCCTCCAAAAACTTTCACTCCGAATACAAACTTATTCTTCTTATTTTCATCATCATCTATAATACCCACAATATTATAATTGGCAGCATTACTTTTAGCAATAGAACGAATGACCCACTCAGCTCCGCTTCCGGCACCGATTATAAGAAGATTTTTATAACATTTTTGCCTTTTTTTAAAGAACAAAGTTTCCTTCCTCGTAGAAATTATCCGTATCATACCTCGGATGCCTACAGTAAAGAAGATTATTATTATTGCGGCAAGCGCATTATATTTAAACGTAAGTATTATTTTTGGCGGTAAAATAATGGAAATCGCCACCATCATTATTCCCGCGCAAGCATTTATTAACCCGAAAAATATGAAATACCTTATTGACGCGTATTTTATTATATTTTTATAAATATTGTTACACAAATAAACACTCAAATACAGCACAACAGCAATAATTATATTATACCACAACATTAAAGTTTTGTATATTGGAAGTGCTTCCTCAAGTGTAAACCTAAAATGTAGCGTAAGCAAATATGATAAAACAATGGAAAGTATATCACTTACAATTGCATAGAAACTTTGTTTTTTAGCATTAAGCATCGTTATGCTTCCCCCTCGTATATTTGTCTATTATAATTTTACACTATCTTTTAAGTTTTTTCAAGCTTTTTTTAATTTTTATTATATAAATTTAAATACAAAATGGGTACAGTTTTTACACTGTACCCATTATTTGGTCACAACTTAATTAGATTTAAAATGAAACCTTTTCACAGATATATTTATTAAGTTCTGAAATTTTTACGCGTTCCTGCTGCATCGTATCCCTATCCCTCACAGTTACGCAGCCATCTTGTTCACTGTCAAAATCATAAGTAATACAAAACGGCGTTCCTATTTCATCCTGTCTTCTGTATCTCTTTCCTATGCTTCCGGCATCATCATATTCACACATAAAATCCTTCTGCAATTGTTCAAAAACCTTTTCGGCATTTTCGCCGAGCTTTTTGGAAAGAGGAAGTACCGCCGCTTTATAAGGCGCAAGCGCGGGATGAAGATGAAGAACAACTCTTGTGTCGCCCTCACCAACTTCTTCTTCGTCATACGCCTCAACAAGAAATGCAAGAGTTACCCTGTCGGCTCCTAATGAGGGTTCTATTACATACGGAATATACTTTTCATTTGTAAACGGATCTGTATACTCCATATTCTCGCCCGAAACCTTAGAATGCTGGGTAAGGTCAAAATCCGTCCTGTCGGCAATCCCCCACAGTTCTCCCCAACCAAACGGGAACATAAACTCAAAGTCTGTCGTTGCATTTGAATAATGGCTAAGCTCCTCCGGATCGTGATCGCGCAGGCGAAGGTTCTCCTTGCTTATACCTAAAGAATACAGCCAATTTGCGCAATAATCCTTCCAAAAAACAAACCATTCAAGATCCGTACCCGGTTTGCAGAAAAATTCAAGCTCCATCTGTTCAAATTCCCTTGTTCTGAAAGTAAAGTTTCCGGGTGTAATCTCGTTTCTGAAAGATTTTCCGACCTGCCCTACGCCAAAAGGAACTTTCTTCCTTGCGCTTCTCTGGATATTTTTAAAGTTTACGAATATACCCTGAGCCGTTTCCGGGCGAAGGAATATTTCAGACTTTGTATCTTCGGTCACACCCTGGAAAGTTTTAAACATAAGGTTAAATTTGCGAATGTCTGTATAATTGAGCTTTCCGCACTGCGGACAAACAATCTTATGCTCATATATATATTCCATCATCTGCTTGTCATCGAGTCCGGCAGGATTAAAATCAATATTATTTTTAAAGGCGTAATCTTCAATAAGTTTATCTGCTCTATGACGTGTCTTACACTCTTTGCAATCCGTAAGAGGATCGCTGAAACCGCCGATATGGCCTGAAGCGACCCAGGTCTGAGGGTTCATTAAAATTGCGGAATCAAGACCCACATTGTACTTACTTTCCTGAACAAACTTTTTCCACCATGCTTTTTTTACATTGTTTTTAAGTTCAACTCCCAAAGGTCCGTAATCCCACGTATTTGCAAGACCGCCGTAAATTTCCGATCCGGCAAAAATAATGCCTCTGTTCTTGCAGAGAGCAACAATTTTTTCCATTGTTTTGTCAATATTTTGCATTTTTGTTTCATCCTGCCTTTGTAACTGTATTTTACATATAATATATATTTTATCACAAACTAAAAATTTGTCAAGTATTTAAAAATACAATTTCATTTTTTTGTATATTTTAATTTTAGGATGTCAATATTAAATATGAATTTAATGACTTTTTGAAAAAGGATACGGAGGATATTTATGTTGTCTGAAAAATTTAACTTTTCATTGCGGTTGATTTGTTTTTTTACAGCAGCTGCACTCACTCTTTCAACTATCCCGGCATTGGGCGCTCATATTGCGTTTGACGGCGAAATACTACGATTTCATGTAATTGCAAACAGTGACACTGCGCAGGATCAAGCACTGAAGTTAAAAGTACGTGACCATGTTCTTGAAGTGTCAAAATCTATCTTCAGCAATGCTTCCAATGCAAGGGATGCCGAAAATGCCGCCATAGCAAACTTAACACTTTTACGTGAAGCGGCGCTTGACGTTATAAATGAAGAAGGTTTTACTTATAATGTTACCGTCAGCTGCGGAGTATACAATTTCCCCATAAAAAGTTATGGCACCGTTACATTGCCGGCCGGCAATTACAACGCGGTACGCATTGTAATCGGAAAAGGAGAAGGGCATAATTGGTGGTGCGTAATGTATCCCCCTCTTTGCTTTATTAAAGAAAACGCCAAGTTCCCAGCTAAAACGCTGGCTTCTCTTTCCAATGCCACCCGCTCACAGATTTGCGACCCGCCTAAAATTAAAATAAAATGGAAAATAGCAGAAATATTTAACTAATGGAGGAAAAATAAAATGAAAAAATCAACAAAACTTATTCTGCTTGCATTTGCACTTTTAGCTGTAGCTGCCATCGGAATTGGCTCAAACTTATACAATCCATACACCATTGAAGAACAGCATGCGCTTGCCGAAGGTTCAAGCTATTCAAGCAATATTCAATTGTTGGCACGATGCGTAAACGGAGAAGCACGAGGCGAAGAATATGTAGGACAAGTTGCTGTCGCAGCGGTAATCCTAAACCGTGTAGACCACCCCTCTTTTCCAAAAACTCTTGCCGGTGTAATTTATGAACCCGGAGCCTTCACCGCTGTTTCAGACGGTCAGATTGATGTCCCTATTGATCCCAATTCCACGGTTTATAAAGCATGTGAAGATGCAATGAATGGCTGGGATCCAACAGGCGGAGCAATTTACTATTACAATCCGGCGAAAACCACAAATCAGTGGATATATTCCCGTGAGGTTCTCTGCCGCATAGGAAACCACGTATTTGCACGATAAGGAGGAAACAAAATTGAACGAAAATACTCAATCAAAATCAAAAGCCTATAAAACAGCCCTTATTGCACTATCCATTATAACAATTCTCGCCATTTTGGCCGCCGTTTACCAATACTCAATAGCTTTTAAATACAAAAAAAGCATAACTCATTCTTACAACCGTTCTCTTTCTGAGCTTACAGACTCCGTACATGAAATAGGTTACTCTCTCGAAAAAGGAATGCTCATAACTTCTTCTCCTCAGGTAGTTCGTCTCTCAAATGAAATAAACCGCAGTGCAAACAACGCAATAGCAAATCTTGGGCAGCTGCCTCTTTCAGGCGTTCAATCAGATAACACCAAAAAGTTCCTGACTCAGGTGGGCAGCTATTTTAATTCGCTTGCCGTACAGGTTTCAGCAGGCAGAACTTTAACGGCAAGCGACTATTCTCAAATAAAAAATCTTGCCAAATATTGCAGTACACTTTCAGATAGCTTTGGAAAAATACAATCCTCCTTTTATAGCGGAAAACTTACCATTGAAAGACTTAAATCCGAATCAAATAAACAGAAGGATTCAAAATACCTGGACGAATTTATAAGTTCCGCCGAAGAAAACTTTGTGGATTATCCCGCCTTGGTCTATGATGGTCCTTTTTCCTCCCATATTGATACAATTGAAAACTCCACTCTCCAAAACCTTCCGGAAGTGAGTGAAAAAGATGCAAAAAATGTTGTCATAAAGTTTCTCGCAAATGACAAATATATAATAAAATCAACCGGCGAAAAAAAAGGTAAATTGCCCTCTTATACTTTTGCAGTCTATTCCGATAATTCAAAGGCAAAAAATTATATCACTATAGACGTTACAAAGCGCGGTGGGAAAATTTCATGGTTCCTTAACAATTACTCACCCAAAGACACAAAAATCTCGGTAGAAAAAGCAATGGCAAACGCAAACAGCTTTCTTATAAGCAAAGGCTATGATAACATGAAGCAAAGCTACTACGACTGCCGTTCAAACATCGCAACAATCAATTATGCATACACCCAAAACGGCGTCATTATGTATCCCGATCTGGTAAAGGTAAAAATTGCGATGGATACGGGAGAGTGTATAGGTCTTGAAGCAAGCGGCTTTCTTATGAACAACAAAACGCGTTCTCTTCCAAAGGTTCTCCTTAGTGAGGCCGAAGCAAGAGCGCAAATTTCTTCTCTTTTGGATATCGATGCTATACAGCTCGCCGTAATTCCAACAGACAGCAGGAGCGAACTGTTATGTTATGAACTAAAAGGTCATGTTGAAAACAAGCATTTTCTTGTTTATATAAATGCCGCGACCGGAGTTGAAGAAAAGGTCATGGTATTGTTAGAGTCTAAAAATGGTATCTTAACTATGTAATTTTTATAACTTTAATTGACTTCGCCTCCCCGTTCGTGTTAAAATATAACAAGAGGGGAGGCTTTTTTATGTTAATACGAACAGTAAAAAAAACGGACGAAAATAATCTGCGCCAAATATGGAAAGATACGTTCGGGGACAGTGATTCTTTTATTTCATGGTTCTTTGAAAAACGTTTTCTTCCTGAATACTGTGTCTGTGCCGAAGAAAACGGCAAGATTGTTTCCTGTTTGCACGGCTATCCCATGATCTTGAATGTGGGAGGCAAAGCGGTATCCGCAGTTACTGTATCGGGAGTAAGTACTGTGCCGGAGTACAGACATAAGGGATATATGGCGGAGGTTTTTAAATTTCTTATGAAAAAACTGCACGATCAAGGTATGCCACTCGTTTTTTATACCCCAGTAAACGCCAATGTATATCATTTTCTTGATCACCTTCCCGTAACCCGTGTTCTTCACGCTGAACATTGTACGGTTGTGCATTGTGATAAAGAATATTTTGCGGAAAATATCTCTATTACAGAAAATATAGATGAATTGTGGGAGTGTTATGAAACTTTTTCACAAAAT
>JAUZPZ010000045.1 GCA_030705675.1 Bacillota bacterium | reverse complement strand
ACCTTATGCAGGTAATTCCTATTGAGCTTATGTTACCTGTGATAAGTTTTGAAACAGGCTCAAATGTAGAAAAAATAACGGCCGAAATTATTATGTATATAAGTCCTTTTTTCATTTTCAAAATCCTTTGTAAAAGCTTAATTAAAAAGCCGGTATAATAAGTATATCATTATGCTTGATATATTATCCAAGAGTGCATTTTACGGCATACAAAACTTTATATGCTCTAAGAATAATTTTCATCTTTTTGAAGGTTGTTTCCTTCCGCCGCCGCTACCGCAAGCGCGTCGCATCTCTCGTTTTCAGGGTGTCCGGCATGCCCCTTTACCCATATTATATTTACCTCGTGAACAGAAAGAAGGGGCAAAAGACGCTCCCACAAATCCACATTGAGAGCGAGCTTATTGTCTGATTTTTTCCAGCCCTTTTTCTTCCAGCCATACACCCAGCCCTTTGTTATGGAATCCACAAGATATTTAGAGTCTGAATACAAATTAACCCTGCACGGCATTTTCAGCGACTCAAGTCCGACTATTGCCGCAAGCAACTCCATGCGGTTATTGGTGGTACACTCGTATCCTCCCGATAATTCCTTCTCTAACTCGCCGTATTTAAGGATAACGCCGTATCCGCCCCGCCCCGGATTTCCTTTGCATGCACCGTCCGTGTATACCTCAACAAATTTTTTGTCCATAGATATTACCTCAAAATATATGGGCTGATGCAAAATCAACCCATAACTTAATTTATTTTATTTCTTTTACAAACGTTTCTATTCTCTCCAATGCCGTGTTAATGTTTTTTATGGAATAGCAGTAAGACGCCCGTATAAAGCCTTCTCCGCTTGCCCCGAAAGCATCACCCGGAACAACGGCGACTTTTTTGCTGTACAACAGTTTTTCGCAGAATTCCGCGGATGAAAGACCGGTGTTTTTTATGCATGGAAATACATAAAAAGCTCCTTCAGGCTCAAAGCATTCAAGACCCATTTTACGAAACCCGTCCACCATTACGCGCCGACGGTAATTGTATTCGTTCTTCATATGCTCAATTTCCCCGTCACAGCTCCGCAGAGCTTCAATAGCCGCGTATTGGCTTGTAGTAGGAGCGGACATTATTGCAAACTGATGTATTTTGACCATGGCACTTATAATTTCGGCATTGCCCGCCGCATAGCCAAGACGCCAGCCTGTCATTGCATGGGCTTTTGAAAAACCGTTTACCACTATTGTGCGTTCATGCATTCCGGGAAAAGAAGCGATGGAAACATGGGTTACACCATATGTAAGTTCCGAATATATTTCGTCCGAAAGCACAAGTATATTTGTTTCTCTAATGATTGCGGCGATTTTTTCCAAATCCTCGTGAGTCATTATGGCGCCGGTGGGGTTGTTGGGATAAGGGAGAACAAGAAGTTTTGTCTTTGGAGTAATAGCAGCTTTAAGTGCTTCAGGTGTAAGTTTAAAGCCGTTTTCCTGCTCTGTTACAATAGGAACGGGTTTCCCGCCGGCAAGGATTGTGCATGGAGTGTAGCATACGAAACTGGGTTCAGGGATAAGTACTTCGTCTCCGTCGTTTACAAGCGCACGTATACATACGTCGATGGCTTCGCTTCCGCCCACAGTCACCATTATATCGGTGTTGGAGTTATATTTTAAATTAAATCTTCTGTCAAGATAATTGGCTATTTCATGTCTTAGCTCCGCCAAACCCCAATTGGAAGTGTAGTGGGTGTTTCCCCTTTCAAGTGAGTATATACCCGCTTCACGGATTGCCCACGGGGTAACAAAATCAGGTTCGCCCACTCCTAAAGATATGGCGTCTTTCATTTCTGAAACAATATCGAAAAACCTTCTTATACCTGACGGTTTTGTTTGTTTTACTTTGTCAGAAAGCAGGCTTTGGTAATCCATCATAAGGTGATCACCTGCCTGTCGTCAACTTCTTCATCGGCAAAAATTACACCCTGTTCTTTATATTTTTTAAGTACAAAATGGGTGGCTGTGCTGACAACAGATTCCATAGGGGCAAGTTTTTCCGCAACAAAAAGTGCGACCTCTTTCATGGTTTTTCCGTTTATTATTACCGTAAGGTCAAACCCTCCGGACATAAGATATACGGTATCCACCTGAGGATATTTATAAATTCTGTCCGCAATTTTATCAAATCCCTCGCCGCGCTGGGGAGTGACTTTAAGTTCAATAAGAGCGACAACATTATCGGAAATCACGCGTTCCCAATTTATCATTGCCTTATAACCTAAAATTATTTTGTCCTCTTCCAGTTCATCGATTGCGGAAAGGACAAGGCTTTGGTCAACCCCTAACATTATGGCAATTTCTTCGGGTGAATGTTTACAGTTTTCATTTAATATATCAAGGATTTTTCCTTTTAAACTTTCTTTCATTTTACAACTAATCCTTTCGGTCGGACAGAACGTCATCCAGTGCTTTTTTATAAGCTGTCATGGCGGCAATAAGGTTTTGACGGCTTATAATAACCTTGCGCCTGAAATTGTCTGACTCCGCCATTATTTTTTTATAGTTTTCCTCCGCGTTGGTAATTTTACTCTTGGTTAGATCTCCAACATCGGAAAGTATTATATCAGCACGCTTTTTTGCATCTTCTATCATAATGCCTGCCTTTTCTTCGGCGGCAATAAGAGCGGAAGGAATTTTGCTACGTTCCTCCTCAAGAGCCGATATTTTTTCATATAATTCCGCCTTGGCAGTTCTAAGCTCCGAAATTTCATCGCGGAGTTTTATGCCGGTATCGTTTATTTCATTAAGTTTACGGGTAAGCTCTTCAATCTTACTTTGAGCCTGTTCAGCCACTTTATCAGAGGCGACCTTGGCGGATATAAGCTCTTCGATACGATTGTCCTTACCCTCTAAGGCTCGCGCATACTCGCCTTCAAGGTTTACAATTTCACTTTTTGCCTCATCAGTAGCCCGTTCAAGCAAGGCGATTTTAGCCTTCATTTCACTGTCGAGTTCGGCAACGTAATCATGAACGTCTTTTTTGCTGTAGCCTCTGAAAGCGGTTTTAAGCTTCTTTTCAACCATGGTCAATCCTCCTTCAGTACACAAATTTTAAGCAAATATAATTTTTTACATTATACAACAAAACACGGAAAATGTCAAGCAAAAAGAAAAAAGAGGAAATGCGCCGCAGGGTCTGCGCACAACCTCTTTTGAATATAGTGAAATATTATGTATTATCGTGTTAAGTTAAGTTTTTCAAGAGAGAGTTCCTGTTTTTCAATCATCACCTTTTCATCCTCTTGCGTCATGTGGTCATATCCCAGCAGATGCAAAACGGAATGGGCGGCAAGAAAACCGAATTCACGCTCTACGCTGTGACCATACTCATGCGCCTGAGCATATGCCTTTTCCACAGAAATCACAATATCTCCCAGCAAAAGCTTGTCGTCTTCAAAATCCTCGGCGGAGGCAAAAATTGCCCCCGGTTTTTCATATTCAAGCATGGGGAATGAAAGGACATCCGTATCACTGTCAATATCACGGTAATTTTTGTTTATTTCACGGATGTCGTTATTGTCTGAAAGGGTTACAGCAATGTCGACATTTACTTCAACGCCCTGATCGAGAAGTACCTGATTTATTACACTTTCGATGACCGCTGTTATATTGTCGTCAAGAGGTTTTATATTTTCATTGCTATATTGAAATGTAATTTTATTCATTGTTATTCTCCTTCATTTTCATATAAAATCTTTTCTTGAAAGCCTCGTCCCTGCCCTCCGATTTATCTTTATTTTTATTGTAGTTTTCATATGCCTTTACAATTTTCTGAACAAGAGGATGACGAACGACGTCTTTATCCGAAAAATTACAAAACTCAATATCTTCTACGCCCTGCAAAATTTTCGCGGCCTCTTTAAGTCCAGATTTTTTGCCGGAAGGCAAATCTATTTGCGTTACATCTCCAGTAACGATAGCCTTTGAGCCGAAGCCTATTCTTGTCAGGAACATTTTCATTTGTTCCGGAGTTGTATTCTGCGCTTCGTCAAGTATTATAAAAGCATCGTCTAGCGTGCGGCCGCGCATATAAGCAAGCGGCGCAATTTCAATAGAACCGCGTTCAACATAACGCTGATAGCTTTCAACGCCCAGCATATCGTAGAGGGCGTCATAAAGCGGGCGCAGGTAAGGGTCTACCTTCATCTGAAGGTCTCCGGGCAGAAAACCGAGTTTTTCTCCCGCTTCAACCGCGGGACGCGTGAGAATTATACGGTTTACTTCTTTATTGCGAAACGCTTTTACAGCCATCGCCACGGCAAGATATGTTTTACCTGTACCAGCCGGACCTATTCCAAAAACAACGGTATTGCTTTCTATTGCTTTAATATATTTTTTCTGTCCGAGAGTTTTAGATTTTATAAGTTTTCCCGTTGCGGTAATACATATTGCATCACTGCTGAGTTCCTTCATGTGTTCGCCCATGCCCTCATCTACCATGCTTATTGTATAAAGAATGTTTTGAGTTGTCAGTAGTTCACCTTTTGAAATAAGTTCTATCAGTGCAATAACTGTCTTTTCGGCTCTATCGACGTCAGCCACTTCTCCTTCTATTTTCACCTGCGAGTCACGGTTTAACAGACGTACGTTAAGTTCTTTTTCAATGAGCTTTGCATTTTCGTCAAAATTGCCGAAAAGTGAAATTACTGTGTCAATACTGTGAGTTGTAATAAATTTTTCCGTCATTCGTTATTCCTCGTTTTCTTCAGATGTACTTGGATTCTCAGTTTGCTTTCCAGAAAAAGTGATTTCTACGGGATTTACTATATTCTCAAGGCACTCTGCCCTCATAGTTACCGTAACGGTACCGTCAGGGGAGGCTTGGGTTTCAAAATTAAAAGACAAAATGTTTTTAGCTCCCACCGAAATTTCGAGATCTTCCCGGAGACGGGTCTTAAGGCTTTCTTCAACGGTAGTTTTATCCCTGACCGTGGGGGTCGGAACAATCTCACTGTACTCACAGGTACGCAAAGAAACCGGCATAAAATAATCTCCAAAAAGCTTTAAGCGTTTTTCATGCACTATGCCATTATAATGTTTGTAGCCCGGAGCTTTTAAAAACAAATTAAAGTTTTTACCGAAAAGTACCATACTATATTTTTTGGTTATATTTCCTGTTTTTATACGGCGAATTATGGTAATATTTTCCGAAAGTGAAGCCGTATGTGTAGTTTTTGCGATAATATCCGCGTCTGAATGGACATAAAGGGCACCTACGACTGAGTTGGGGACAACTCCGCTTACAAGCAGCTGCCCTTCTTTTACCGCGCTGCCTTCTTTTACTGCGGGCTGACCCATGCGCACTATCATATGGGTTATCAGACCGCTTTTTGACGCTATTAGATTACATGTTTTATCTTCATCCACAATTTCAGGAGGGGGGGTACGGTAACGGACATCAACACTCACATGAGTTCCTTTTAGTTCTACCCAGAACCATGAGTATTCGTCATGGGTCGCAAGTACCTCCTGTTGAAGTTCAAAGGGTTTCAGGCTGTGGCGCGGCATACCCGTAACAATATTGTTTTCCTGCAAAACCATTGCAATTTTCCCGCACCTTTCAGGGTCTGTTTCCAGTATATCTATTACCCAGATCCTTGAGCAAAGCCACATCAGCAGAAACAATGCTACAATAAATCCGATGCACAATGTTTTTCTCTTTTTCATGCGCCGAAGAGCAAATGGCATTCCGCCGCGGTGTACAACACTTATTTTACATTTGTTATCACGTGCGTAAAGCTTCGCACGGTGATATACGGACGGATAGATTTCCCCTGTTGCATATTCGCGCCCGTGGCGTTTAAGCCCGTGAATTTTTATATTTTCTTTAGCGCATGCATTGAGAAAGTTTTCTATTCCGTGTCCTTCGATTTTAATTATAACATATCCCGTTAAAAAATGGAATAGGTAATTTAACATTTTTTCACCGCCCAAATTTTACGTCATATAACCCACTGATCCTATTTCACCAATAAGGCGCAAATAGTCGGTGTCCATGTCGGTCACCTCAAAGTTACGCCCGGTAATCGTAAGCATAAAACTGCGGGTATTTAGCCGCAGAATTTCTTCGGTATACTCTATTATGCTTAAGTCTCCTTCTACGGTTATTTCAGCGGTACCTATCACGGTAACTTTTACAGAACCGGCAAGAAACTCTTTTGAAATATCGAGTGCATCCGCTACCCGTTCCATACGGGCGGCAGTCTGTTTTCCGGCGGCAAGCCGCCGCCTTCTGCTGTTATCAGCCATAAAAAACATTCCTTTTAAAAAATATTTGCTTTAAAATTTTATGCCATCTTTCGTCTTATAATGACATTTTGCGAATATATTTTACCGAGGTGATAAGTGTGAAAAAATCTAAAGTGATGCCACTTATGTTTTCAGCTTTAATGATAGCGGCAATGCTGATTTTTCCGCGGGAAGCGTCAGAAGGAGGGAGAAACGCCCTCATTATGTGCGCCCGCTCTATAGTACCGACCTTGTTCCCATTTATGGTATTTGGTAATTTGCTAACTATTTGCGGAGGCGCTGAAATTTTCGGAAGAGTCTCGGGAAAATTAATGAAAGGACTTTTCGGCCTTAGCGGAAAATGCGCTTTGCCGCTCTTTGTAGGCTTTGTAACAGGGTATCCTGTTGGGGCCGCCTCTACCGCTGAACTTGTAAAAAGAGGAGAGATTAGCATAGACGAGGGGGAACGCCTTCTTGCTTTTTGCAATAATGCCGGACCTATGTTCGTAACAGGAGCCGTAGCGGGAATGCTTGGATGTGACAGACGCGGCGGAATGATACTGTGGCTTGCACAGATATTGTCGGCAATAGTTGTTGGCATAATAATAAGCCCGGGTGCGAGAAAACAGAATGCGGGCTTTACACGCGGGAAAACAAGTGATATGCCCGCCGCCGAATGTATGGTAGTCGCAATAAAGACAGCAGTACAGTCAATTTTAAATGTATGCGGATTTATAATTATTTTCGCGGTGATTATTTCCGTTATTGAGGAAACGGGCGCACTACGGGCGGTGCAGGGAATAATGCACACAAATGAAAATGTGGCGTCCTGCGTTTTGTCAGGCATACTGGAAACCGCTTCAGGATGCGCAAGAGCGGCGAAAATTCCTCTGCCCATGTGGCTTAGCATGCCGCTTATATCTTTGATACTCGGTTGGTCGGGAGTTTCTGTGCATTTACAGGTGGCTTCGGTAATAAGCGGCAGCGGCATGAAACTTACGCGTTATTTTATAGGGAAAATTTTGCAGACGATAATAGCGCCGGTTGTTACATTTATACTTATGAAAATAATTCCTACGTTCGCCGCCGTATCGGTTACAGTAACTCAGACAGATATATTTATAAAGATTTTTGTGTGGATGATATGCGCCTGCGCGATTGTATGTGCGAATTTGCTGTTAGTGTTTTCAGTGATTTTACGGAGTAGAAGACGAGGAGGAAGGTAAGCAGTATAGCGGCGTATCCGATACTCATGTAAAGAGTGCTTACAAGGCGTGAAAAGCCTAAAAATGAGGCGATTGAGCAGAATAGTACGACAAAGGCCGCCAAAACGGGGAAAGAAATATGCGGCAGCTTTTCTTCACACTGACGTATAAAACCGTACCCGTTGCTAAGGGCGGTGGTAACCATGGAAAAGTATATCGTAATCCCGTAAAAAACCCCGAAATTTTCGCCTACCTTATGAGCGAGTGCAAGGGCGGGGATTTCCTCGGATAAAAAATTATTTGAAAGCGAGGCGAAATACATGAACAATCCTGCAAGGCAAAGTATGATTCCGCCTAAAAGTCCGGCGGCAACAGCCCCTTTTTTTGAAGGTATCATTTCTCTCATGGAAATAATGACGGGCGGCACGGAAAGCAGGTTGTAGCTTACATATATTATTGCTGAAATTACGGAAGAGCTTACCGTAAGCAGAGATGAATAATTTGCGACGGCGGCGCGGCAATCACAGGTAAGTGAATAAATTCCGAGTATAGTTATTCCGGTCAGCATAATGGGAGTCAGCATACAGCTGATTATCATTATCCCTTTTATTCCGAACAAAAATATTATATAACAAAATGCCGCCATAAAAATTACGCCGATTATGTAAGGCATATTCAGTTCCTGGGAGAACATTGCTCCACTTCCGGCAAGCATTATGCAAAAGCAGGAGAGCATAAAAAGACTTCCCAGAAAAGATAATATTTTTGCGGATTTACGGCCACCTATCACATAGCAAAAGCTTTGGTAGGAAGTATATTCTCCACGATAAGCTCCGAGGATTATTCCGGCTCCGCAAATCGAAAGGATTATTCCTGTCAGTAATACTCCGGCAAAGCCCGCCGCACCGTAACGGCCGAAAAAAAGCCATATTTCCTGTCCGGAAGCAAAACCGGCACCGACAACAGTCCCGGTAAATACCATTGCAACCGCAAAAATTTTTTTAAAATTCATATAAGTTACCTCCCGTAAATCATTACTTAATATGTTTATGAGAAGGAAACAAAATATATAATCTGTTTTTTCTCTTGATTTTTTGGGGAAAATATAGTAAAATTATAAAATGAAAACTTATTGAAATAAGGTAAATAAAATGACAGATAAATTATTAAAGATACTTGAATATAACAAAATACTTGAACTTATCCGTGGCCGTGCGGTAACTTCAATTGCGAAAGAAAAAATTTTGGAGCTAAGACCTTGTGTGAATTATGATGAGGTTGTGCAATTGCAGCAGGAGACTTCGGAGGCGACGGCAATGCTTGCAAGGCGGGCAATGCCGCCTATAGCGGCAATATCCGACATACGCGCGGGACTGCGCCGAAGCGAAGCCGGAGGTATTCTGGGAATGGGAGAACTTATGGCCGTTGCCTCCGTTTTGCACACGGCTTCGGCACTTAAACGATACCTTGAAACAGAGGAAGACCTTGAAATAATAAATAGCATGGCGTACAGGCTCACAGTGCTTAAAGAGCTTGAACGCGATATTACCGAGGCCATTATAAGCGATGAGGAAATTGCGGATAACGCATCAGGAGAACTTGCGGCGATAAGAAGAAAAATGCGCCAGCTGAACGGTAAGATAAAAGATATACTTGGCGAGATGATACACTCTGCAAAGTATACTAAGTATCTTCAAGAGCCTATTGTGACAATGAGGGGAGACAGATATGTGCTTCCCGTAAAGGCGGAGTACAGAGGAAACATTCAGGGAATTATTCACGATTCTTCCGCAACCGGGGCAACCGTGTTTGTTGAACCGATGGCGGTAGTGGAGGCAAATAATCAATTACGCGCGCTTGCCGGCGCAGAAAAAGAGGAAATTGAGAAAATTCTTAAAGAGTTTTCCGCAAGAGTAGGCGAAAACAGCGGAATTATAAATGAAAATTTCAATACGGTGATACAGGCGGACGTCCTGTTTGCCAAAGCTTCCTTTTGTATAGATTACAGATGCCACTCTCCCGAAATAAACAGGGACGGATATGTAAACATAAAAGAGGGCAGACACCCTCTTATAAATTCGAAAAACGTGGTACCCATAAACATTTATCTAGGCAAGGATTTTCATACCCTTATAATAACGGGTCCGAATACGGGTGGAAAAACAGTTACGTTAAAAACTTTGGGACTTTTTTCGCTTATGACGCAGTCGGGGTTACAAATTCCGGCGAAATCAGGCACACAGATGCCGGTATGGGAGGATATTTTTGCCGATATAGGCGACGAGCAAAGTATAGAACAGAACCTTAGTACTTTTTCAGCCCATATGGTGAATATTGTGGACATACTTGCTAAAGTAAGAAAGAACTGTCTGGTGCTTTTTGATGAACTGGGGGCGGGAACAGACCCTGAAGAAGGAGCCGCTCTTGCAATAGAAATTCTTGAATATGTGCACATGTTTGGGGGAACAGCCGTTGCAACTACCCATTACAGCGAATTAAAGCTGTACGCGATCTCAACAGGTGATGTGGAAAATGCTTCATGTGAATTTGATATGGAAACTTTGAGCCCCACATACAGGCTGCTTATAGGATTGCCCGGAAAAAGCAATGCTTTTGCAATCTCAAAAAGGTTAGGACTTCCAGACAAAGTAATTGAAGGCGCGTCTTCAAGACTTACGGCAGAATCCATACGCTTTGAGGATGTTGTAGCAGAATTGCAAAGCAAACGCGAAAGTGTAAACGAAGCGCTTGCCGAGGCGGAAAAGATAAGGGTGGAGCTGAAAAACGAACTTCGTTCATCGCAGGAGAAAAACCGTGAAATAAATGAAAAAACGAGCAAACTTCTCGATGATGCCAAAGTTGAAGCCGCAAGAATTGTGCAGGATGCAAAAGGCGACATGAACGCAATTTTAAAAGAGGCAAATAAAGTAGCAAAAGAGGCGGCTGACAAAGATAAGGCAAGGGAAATTGAAGAAATAAGAAAGAGGCTCAAAAATGCCGGGGACAGCTACGAAAAGAAGTTAGGAGAACGTCGCGAAAAACTGGGGATAAACCAGCCGCTTAAAGATGTGAAGCTTGGCGAAACAGTTCAGATAATTTCCATTAATGAGCAAGGTGGTGTTGTTACACTGCCGAACGCAAGCGGAGATGTAATGGTTCAGGTGGGAATAATAAAAGTAAAGGCAAATGTTAAGGATTTGCGCCGGGTGACTGATAAAAAGCCTGAAAAATCGGCAGGCAGCAGATACAGAAATATCTCGGGCAAAGGTATAGAAAGTAAGACCATGACGGCAACCACGGAACTGGATATACGCGGAATGATGGTGGACGAAGGAACAATGCTGCTGGACAAATTTATTGATAATGCCATTATGGCGTCAATAAAAAATATCTCCGTAATACACGGAAAGGGCACAGGGGCTTTGCGCGCCGGAATACAAAATTACTTAAAGCATAATAAATTTGTGAAATCCTACCGACTCGGGGCGTACGGCGAAGGGGATAGCGGTGTAACGATAATAGAGCTTAAATAAAAAAAGGTCATCCTGAAAGGGATGACCTTTTTGCATATGGGTAAACTGCTACGCCCGAATAAGTATGTCAAGATACTCAATTATTTTTTCAGAGGATACGGGCATGTCATTTTCAAGCCACCATTCTAAAATATTCATTGCCCCCCCACTATAAAAATGGGCAAGAAATTCAGGCGGAACAGGAAGTTTTACGCTGTTTTCCTCACATTTTTCAAGCTTCCCCTTAATTTTATCCGTTATGACATAACGGATGTTCGCTGTGAGAGACTCCTCTTTATTTTTTCGAATAAGCGATTTGAACAGGGCTTTGTTTTTTTCAAGTTCAAGAATAATATCCGTGGCAACGCTGATATAATACCGCTTATATCCTTCTATATCATGCGAGGTGGGATACTCCTTGTCAAACGGCTTCTCAAAGCTTGACATACAGTAGCGCAGGAGCTGATATTTATCCTCAAAATGGGCATAGAAAGTAGCACGGTGAACCATCGCCCTTTCGCATATGTCAACAACACTTATTTTTTCAAAAGGTTTCTCTATCATAAGAGAAACCAGAGACTCAGAAAGCAATTTATGGGTACGTTTTACACGCAAATCAACATCTTTCATAAAAAATTTCCTTTCTATATTATCTATTTTCGTAGACAATTTTTAAAAAATGCCTGATAACTTACAAACGAAAATAAATGCTGGTTGTATTTTGTTAAGATACATTATATAATATAAATTAATAAATGTCAAGAAAAATATACATATGTCGTTTAGAGGGAGAAAATATGAAATTTATATTAAAGCATAAGTATGTTGTAATTGCAATTTTTGTCGTGATTACTGTAGTGTGCGCGATTGCCTCTGCTTTTGTGAAGGTGGATTATAACCTTATGGATTACCTGCCTGATGAGTCGCCTTCAACGGTGGCACTAAATACAATGAAAAAAGAGTACTCAACAGGAATTCCGAACGCAAGAGTTATGGTAAAGAACGTAAGTGTCCCGCAAGCACTTGAATATAAGGAAAAGCTGAAGGCGGTAGATGGAGTGGATGAGGTTACATGGCTTGATGATGCTATAAATGTTTACCAGCCACTTGAATTTGCCGAGCAAAAAACCGTTGAGGAATATTACAAGGACAAAAACGCACTGTTTACGCTTACAATAAATGAAGATAAACAGCAGCAAGCTCTTAAAGAGGTTAGGGCAATAATAGGGGAAAGCGGTGCGATGAGCGGCGACGCAGTAAATACGGCAACGGCGATAAATCTTACTACGGCGGAAATAAACAAAATAATGGTACTGCTTGTAATAGTCGTTTTCGCAATTTTAATTCTTACCACAACATCTTATTTTGACGCTGTCATTTTTCTTATTACAATAGGAGCGGCTATATTTATTAACAGGGGAACGAACCTGTTTTTCGGAAAGATTTCTTTTGTTACAAACGCAGCCGGT
>JAUZPZ010000044.1 GCA_030705675.1 Bacillota bacterium | reverse complement strand
CGGAATGTTTCGGGTTTAACATTTCATGGAATAACAAAACAAATACGGTTATTATAGAAACAAATACAGACAGGCTTATGAAGGTTCATTTTTTGGATGTCGGTCAGGGGGATAGTATTTTTATACAACTTCCAAATGGAAAAACTATGCTGATTGACGGAGGAAATCTGGAAAATGGAACGCAGATTGTAAATTACCTGAAAAATAACGGAGTAAAGAGATTGGATTATCTTATTGCGACGCACCCGCATGCAGATCATATCGGGGGTCTGGAAAAAGTTGTGAGGGAGATAGGCGCGGAAAATTATTATATGCCGAAAGTATCAAGCAACACAGACACTTTTAAAAGGTTTTTACAAGCGGTTTCAGACAGCGGAAAAACGATAAATACGGCAAAAGCGGGAGTTGTGGTTTTTGACGGCGAGAATTTGAAAGGTGAATTTGTCGCCCCGAATTCACAGGAGTATTCAGATTTAAATAACTATTCCGCAGTATTACTTTTGACATATGATAAAAAGCGGTTCCTTTTCGCGGGCGACGCACAGGCAAAATCCGAAAACGAAATAAAAACGAATATATCCGCAGATGTTTTAAAAGTGGGGCATCACGGCTCGGATACATCTACTACCGAGAAATTTTTACAAAAAGTAAAACCGACATATGCCATAATTAGCGTGGGAAAGGACAATGAATACGGATTTCCTAAAGACGAAACGTTAAGCAGGCTTAAAAGATATGGGTGCAAAGTTTACCGTACCGATGAAAGCGGTACAATTGTAGTTTCAACGAACGGCAAGGTGGTTACGGTAAGCACAAATTAAGTATAAATGAATTTTATACAAGATCCGATACAGGCTGAAAATGAAATTATTTGGGACTTTTTCCCAGCATATTTTGTTCTTTCGGATATTAACAGGCGACTGCCGTTTTATTATAAAGACGATAAAGAAAATAAAGTTATTTGCGCACCAAGTAAATGTGAATTAAAACACCCTTTAATGTGTAAAGAAACACATTAAAGGGTGTTGCATTTTTATCTGTGAGGCGCAGGTAAGCCGTTATTTCTCTTTATAGTATAGCATACAGTGACAATAACCTTCGTAATTCGGGTCGGCTATCTGCTCACGAAATTCCTTACATATACATTTGTTATCGTCGCTTCTTTCCAAACGGCACGGGCAGTATCCACCTCTTTTGAGCAGCCCTTCTTTTATCCGCGCTACCATATCCACATCTTTGTTTAGTCTTATTGCCATTTTTTGCATCTCCCTTATATTTTTTGATTAAATTATTTTGCATTTACGCGGTTGAAAGAACCATAGAGTTTATGTATGTTTACCGCGGGCAAATGAAATAATAAAAATACCATATATAATATTTATATAAAACTTCTGATTTTATTATAATATTTTTAGCGAAATTTGTCAATATCGACAGTTGACTTTTACATCTTAAAAAGTTATAATAAAATATATAAAAATGCAGAGTAGGCTGTAAAGCGATAGTGACAAAAGGACGGGAAGTTGCCTTTTGTACGAATTGACTTTTGTGTCAGCGATTTTTCAGCCGCATTCCGCTGCTATAAAAATACTTAATATTTGGGATTTATTCCCTTCAATTGAGCCTTTTTGTAGTACGCAAGCAGAAAGGATTTTTTTTATGTTCAAAAAACTTTTTTTACCCAAAAAGCTTTCTACAAGAGAGCTTTCCACTCTTGCCATGCTTGTTGCGATCACCGCGGTACTTGCCATTTTCGGAACATTCAGGTTTTTTGGCCCGGCAATCAAAATTCCAACAAAATTTGTTTCGGTTTTCATAACGGGTGTGTTTTTCGGACCCGTTGCAGCAGGGTTAGTTGCCGCTACAGGCGACATACTTAACGTTTTTCTCGCTCCGTCGGGGGGGGCTTGGATACCTCAACTGACCTTAGTTGAGTTTCTTTATGGATTTGTATATGGAATAATGTTTTACAGAAGGTCCTTTAAAGGTGTGGGTTACGTTACAAGAGCAGTTATATGCGTACTTATTCAAGTGGGGATAGATCTGTTTATTACCACAAGTATACTTGTTTCATGCAAATTTTTTTCTTCGTTTGCTGTGGGAGTAGGCATAAGATTGCCGGCAAGCATTATAAAGGGAATTTTGCAGGCAGTCGTCTTGTTTGCGGGAATGGGTTATCTTGACATATTTAAAAAAGAAATTGAAAGAAATAGCTTCAAAAGCTATGCAAACAGTTTTCAGACAGTTTCAAAACTTGGGCTTGAGCGTATAGAAACTTTGCTCGGATTTATGGGTAATCCGCAGGAAAAATTAAAATGTATACAGGTTGCTGGTACTAACGGAAAAGGCTCGGTGGTAGCTTTTTTACAGGCTATACTCACAAATGCGGGATATAAAACAGGCAAATTTATTTCGCCTAATATGGTGAAAGTAAATGAAAGAGTCTGTATAGACGGAAAAGAAATAGGGGATAGCGATCTTAGCCGTATTCTTGGGAAAATTGAAAAATTCTCAAAAAAAGTGGAGAAGCAAACGGGAAATCTTCCCACGCAGTTTGAAATATGGACGGCTGCCGCTTTTGCATATTTTGCTGAGCAGAAATGTGATTATGTGGTGCTTGAGACAGGCATGGGCGGAAGATTTGACGCTACAAACGTTGTAAAGAAAAATGTTTTATCCATAATTACCAGAATAGATCTTGACCATATGGAATATCTCGGAGATACCATAGAAAAAATCGCATTTGAAAAAGCCGGGATAATAAAGGCGGGTTCGCCGGTTTTGTCGGTGAAACAAATGAGCGGTGCGCTTGATGTAATACAAAAACGCGCAGATGAGCTTGGTAGCACGTTTACCCTTGTTAACGCGCCCGAAGAAGGTACGCATAGTGACATTTATGAGTTTTATGACGACGGCGGTATACATGTGCAGCTTGGTTTGGGAGGAGTACATCAGTTGGAAAATGCCGCACTCGCGGTAGCGGCAGCAGGGATTTTGAATATAGATAAAAAATATATTATTAAAGGTCTTGAAAGTGCGGTAAATCCCGGAAGGTTTGAAATGACGGACAAAAATACTGTATTTGACGGCGCACATAATCCCAACGGAACGGTAGCTTTGGTTAAAAATTTAAACAAATATTTTCCGAACAGGGAAAAAGTATATATAATGGCGGCAATGAAGGACAAGGATATTAAGGGAAACCTTAGGATATTATCTGAAACGGATGGAGAGTTTCGTTTTGTCGCTGTTAAAGATAACTCAAGAAGTGCCTCGGCGGAAGAGTTGCAGAAAATAGCGAAAGAAGCGGGAATAACAGGGGAAGTTTACAACTCTCTTAAAGACGCGTTTAAGGATACAAAAGGTAAACTTGTTGTAATTTGCGGATCTCTCTATCTCTATAAAGATTATAAAGAAATTAAATAATGTAATAGGCTGTAGCAAAATAACTTCCAAATAGCAAATTGCACAAAAAACTTCTTGGATTTTAGCTTTTTGCGCTAAATTAAAAAAACTTTTACTATCGTGGACTTTTTCGATAGACTAAGCAAGAGACCTGCCTCTTTTAAGGGGCAGGTCTCTTGCAATCAACTATGATTAATATGAGAAACCAAACAAATGGAAAAACGTTTAAGTTGTTGTTTCCGGCGAAGAAACAGTTTTTTGTTCAGTCTGCCCGGATGGAGCGGTAACAACAGTTTGTGCCGATTGCTCCGTTTGAGGGGATTGCGTTGGTTGAGCAAGCTGTTGCTGAGTAGGCTGTAAAGGCTGTGCAGTCTGAACGGAAGAGGATGAATCCTTTAAATCGGTTCCTGTTGTTACGGGAGTGCCGGTTCCGAAGTTTCCGAGAGCCACACCCGATGTTCCCTTGCCTGCATTGGCAAACACACAATTGCTGATCGTTATTGTAGAAGCGGAAATACCGCTTGTAATGGTTACACCGTTTTCTCCCGCCGCTGTTCTGTTATATACTATTGTCAGTCCGCTTAATGTGACATTATTTGCGGAAATTTTTATTGTGCCGTTTATACATGTACTGCTACCCATAGCCTCCAGTTTAATTGACTTGGATATAATAATATCTTCGTTGTAAACACCACTTGCAATGCTTACGGATGAGCCGGCAGGCAGGGTATTTACCGCGGTTTGTATACTGTCAAAGACTGTGGAGTTCTTGACGTATTCCTTGCCTAAAATAGTAATCTTTGCGCCGGCTGCAATGCCTTTACAAACCGGATCTACGAGATATGCAGGCATTGTTTGCGCGTTTGTGGTTGTAATTATAGAATTAGGAGCACCGCTGTTATTGGTCAAAGGGGGAGTGCTTCCTGTAACAGTTCCAGAGGTAGTGGTACCCGTAGAAGTGCTTCCCGTAACAGTTCCAACGGTAGCAGTATCCGTAGGAGTATTTCCCGTAACAGTTCCAGAGTTAGCGGTACTAGTAGGAGTGCTTCCCGTAACAGTTCCGGAGGTAGCGGTATCCGTAGGAGTGATTCCCGTAACAGTACCAGAGGTATCGGTACCCGTAGGAGTGCTTCCCGTAACAGTTCCGGGGGTAGTGGTACTCGTAGGAGTATTACCCGTAACAGTTCCAGAGGTATCAGTACTCGTAGGAGTGTTTCCCGTAACAGTTCCAGAGGTAGTGGTATCCATAGGAGTGTTTCCCGTAACAGTTCCAGAGGTAGCGGTATCCGTAGGAGTGCTTCCCGTAACAGTTCCAGAGGTAGCAGTACTCGCAGGAGTACTTCCCGTAACAGTTCCGGGGGTAGTGGTACTCGTAGGAGTATTTCCTGTAACAGTTCCGGAGGTATCGGTACTTGTAGGAGTGCTTCCCGTAACAGTTCCGGAGGTATCGGTACTTGTAGGAGTACTTCCCGTAACAGTTCCGGAGTTAGCGGTACCTGTAGGAGTGCTTCCCGTAACAGTTCCGGAGTTAGCGGTACTCGTAGGAGTATTTACCGTAGCAGTTCCGGAGTTAGCGGTATCCGTAGGAGTATTTTCCGCAGCAACAGTTATGGAGGTATCCAGACCTGTAGATTTATCTCCGGTCAAGGCTTCTGAAGATGCTGTAATAGTAGGAGCAAGAACAGGAGGATATTCTTCCGGATCAGTATAATCAAAATCACGTGTTATAATAACAATATCTTTAATTCTGGAATCATCGTAAACGCGCGCGAATATAAAATCGCCCGTATCACTTTCAAGAGTCTTATCAATGTCTTTATCGGTTTCAATTGAGGATATCGAATCAACAGTAATTTTTGGAGATGCGTAATTCATTGCGTCGTACGAGTACACATTAGCGTCTTTTGCGGACAAGTAAACTGAAGAATCAACCGTATCATTTAAAGCAATTTGAAGCGATTTGTTAGAATTCTTTCTTACAAGACCGTAAATATATGTCGCATCATCCTGAGATGGGATGGATACTGTTGTAGTATCGGTGTACGGGTTTGTTACTTTATTTCCGCTTATTACATCGGAAGGACGGAACAAAATTGAAAGGTTTGTTACAATATCGGCGTCCGTATAGGTGATAATATCACCTTTCTTAACGCTCGTTGCCCCACTTAGCGTATGGTCGGTAAGCTTAACGTCTGATGGGTCATAATAGAAGTTGTAATAATCGCCGTTTTTATAACCGCGTACCCACATAAGATCCGTGTCATACTCATAAGTACTTACAACGCTGCTTACTATCATAAACGGCTGGTTGTAATTTATTCCGCCGGTAAGATCGGTTCCGACAACAGCAAGAGCATTTCGGGTTTCTGTATCAATATATGCGGTACCTGAATAATAATTATCAGGAACAAGCACATTTTCTTTATTTACCGAAATATCTCCTTCATTTGCCCCATAATAATTCGTATCGTCAATGTTAAAGACAAGGGTGGAGGAGTCAGCGTAAACGCCGCTTGAAAGCTTTCCGGAAGAGTCGCTGTAATAGCCGCCGAAGGTTGTCAGTTTGTAATCACCGCTCGTTACGGTGCTTTTTGTAAGGTCAAAATTAATCTTGCTTATATATCCCGACGAATTGAGTTTGTATGTCACAAGTGAATATACTTCAATCTCAACGCCGTCGCTACTTATACTGCCGTTCCAACCGGACGGCATATAATCGTTCCAATCATTAAACAGAGTGTATGGCTCAATCGAGGAGGTAGCACCATTTACATAAACTTTGCTGGCAAGAGGATATGTTTTCCATTCGCCGGAAGTTGATAAAATGCGGATGGACGTATCTTTTCTGGTAGATTTCGTACGATCAAGATAAGTTGCGAAAGCAAGCGTTGTTCCGTTATTTTTACTGCTTCTTTCATAGTAAAAAATGGAGTCATTTTTATCCAGATAAAATACACCTTCATTATGAATTGAAAAATCATCATCCGTAGTATATTCATATTTTACGCCGTCAATATAAACCGCTTTGTCCTCATTATCTACGGTGGTGATTTCACCCTCAACAACATTATCTTCGAGAATATCAACTCTGCCGTTTACCAGGTTGTTATTTTCAATAGTTCCACAGATACTTAGAGTATCCCCGACAGTTATCGCGCTGAAATCAACCTTTTTGCCGCGCAAATATATTTCAAAATTATAATCACTGTCGTCTTCATTGAGAATGATATTGCGGTTAAGACCGGTAATTTTGTAGGTTTTTGAGGAAATATCCGAAACCACGATGTTTACATATGTTTCAATATATACAACATCAAAATTGCCGTCACCGTCATTGTCTAAAAACTGAAAATAACCGTCGGTTAAATTGTTTTTGATTGCATCTACAACATCGCCGAAAGTTGCCCCTAAGTCCTGCCTGCTGTTAAGAAAAAGAGAAATATTACTCTCATCTAAGGACAGGGATGTGGACTTTGTCTGATCATCATCAGTATAATAGGAAAGCCTGCCCTTGTCTCCAAGCAAATCAAGCTTTGAGTCAATTATATTTTTGCCATTCAGCTCAACAATATCATTTCTGCTTGATTTTGTTGAAATTGCGACAAGCTGTGCGTCGGTGTCGTCAAAATTCTTTATGTATGCAATGACGCTATATTGAAGGTATACCGAAGCGTCAATATCACCTTGGTTTATTATATGTTTTTCCGGAGTGGAAAGAGTTTTGAAGACACGTTTGTCTCCGCTACCGTATTGGTACATTTTGGTAACATCAAACTCCGCTTTTCCCGCTCTGAGTGAAGTATCGGAAGAGCCGGGAACTCTAGTAACGTAGCCTTCAACTTTTTCGATACCCAGCCTGTCAAGTAAAAACTGGTTTGTATTAATATAATTATTATAAGTTGAAGCAGAATAATACTGCATTATCGGCACTTCAAGGGAGTTATATACAAGCTGCGCGACCATTGAGCGCGTTATGCCTTTACCCTTTGCTCCTGATACGGAGGAAAGCATTTTATTACCCAAAGCAACGGAAATATAGCCGTCAGGGTAACCGCCCTGTTCGTTTGCGTCAGGAGTATATCCTAAAGCCGAAACAATCATTTTTATTGCGTCTTCATAAAGGACGTCATCCTCAGGACCAAAATTGCCGTCACCGTAGCCATTTATAATTTTAAGTCCTACAGCAAGGTTTATATAGCCGCTTGCCCAGTAGCCGGCGGGAACATCTGCAAAAACAGTATTTCCCGCAGAACCGAGGGCAGCGTCCTCAAGACCAAGAGCACGGCATACTACTGCCGCAAATTCGGACCTTGTAATGTGAGCGTCCGGCGCAAATGAACCGTTAGAATAACCAGTAAGCAGTTTTAAATCACTAAGTAGCTCAACCGCATTAAAATAACTTGCATTTTTATCAATATCGCTGTATTTGCCTGTATCCGCACTCACTGAAACTGTACACATGCCAAATACAAGAGCAGTTATCATAACAAAAATAAGAAAAAAAGAAATTCTTTTTGAACTCATATGTAAAATCCCTCCTTTAAAAAAAATACCACAGAAGGAAATTTCCTCCTGTGGTATTATTATATAATAAATCATACAGAAATACAAGTATTTTCACAAGAAATTAACATTATTGTAATAATGGAAAATTTTACATAAAGCCTTAACGCAAAATAGGCATATCGCATCCTAAAATACTACAAAAAAGTCCCCAGCAATCCTCTTTTCCAAGACCGGTTTCGGCGGAAAAGGGAATAAGGTAATCTTCATTAGTAAGTCTAAGCGTTTTTTCAATAATATTCAAATTTTCCTCCAACTGAGTTTTTGAGAGCTTGTCAGTCTTTGTTGCGACAATTACAAGATAACCAAACCTATGTCGTATCCACTTCGCCATTTGGAAATCCTCGTTTGTCGGTTTATGACGGCTGTCAACAAGAAGCACGGTTTGGCGCAGCTGCTCACGGGTAGAGAGATAAGTGTTTATCATTGTGCCCCAGCGCTGCTGCTCGGCTTTTGAAACGGATGCATATCCGTAACCCGGAAGGTCAACAAAATATATGGTGTCGTCAATATTAAAAAAGTTGATCTGTGCCGTTTTGCCCGGTTTTCCGCTTGTGCGCGCAAGGCTTTTTCTGCCTACCATTTTATTAAGAAATGACGATTTGCCTACGTTTGATCTGCCCGAAAAAGCAATTTCAAACATTCCGCTTTGTGGGTACTGTTTAGGGCTTACCGCGGATATTTCTATAGATAGATTGTTTAAATTCATAAGTGTGTCCTCCGATGTAAATTAAAAGTTATATCAGCTTACTGACAAATCTTTTGCGTGGGGGTTAAAGGGGGTGTGCTTTTTTTTCAAAGAGATGATATTGTCATTAGAACAATGACAATATCATCATTCCCTTATATGCGGTTTGATATTACTGAATCCGTTGCCGGACGATGGACCATTTCATTGTTTACCGCTGAAAACTCGGCTTTTTCGGGAACTTTGGCCAAAGCCGTTTTAAGTACCTGTTCCATAAAGGAGACAGGAACAAAATTTATTTCATTTCTGATATTTCCAGGGATCTCCTCAAGATCTTTTATATTTTCTTCGGGAATTATTATCGTACGTATTCCGCTTCTGTAAGCCGCGATAGACTTTTCTTTAAGACCTCCTATCGGGATAACTCTTCCGCGCAAAGTGATTTCACCCGTCATAGCCACGTCGCCTCGTACGGGGTATCCGGACAATGCGGAAACAAGTGCGGTTGCCATAGTTATACCGGCGGATGGACCATCTTTTGGGGTTGCTCCTTCGGGAACATGAATGTGAATGTCACAGTTTTTATAAAAATCAGGAGCAATTTTATATTCCTCGGTTCTTGTGCGTATATAACTTATAGCTGCCATAGCGGATTCTTTCATTACATCTCCAAGATGACCGGTAAGTTCGATTTTTCCGTTTCCGCGCATAACATTTACTTCAATATCAAGAGTGTCGCCGCCCACTTCTGTCCAGGCAAGACCCGTAGAAATGCCGACAGAAGGCTCTTTTTTCATCAAGTCAAAGCCAAACCTGTGCGCTCCAAGGAAGCTTTCAAGGTTTTTGCCGGAAACCGAAACGGATTTTTTACCATCGAGAACAATATGCTTTGCGGCTCTTCTGCACAAACTGCCTATTTCCCGCTCAAGATTACGCACTCCTGCTTCACGGGTATAGTAATTTATAATATCATGAACAACCTCGTCCGAAATCTTCATAGATGATTTGCTAAGGCCATACATCTTCATCTGCTTTGGAATTAAATGATTTTTTGCAATATGAAATTTTTCTTCTTCGATATATCCGGAAATTTCAATCACTTCCATACGGTCAAGAAGAGGACGTGGTATGGAGTCAAGCCTATTTGCGGTAGTAACGAACATAACGTGACTCAAATCAAACGGAAGTTCAAGGTAATTATCACGGAAGGTGTTGTTCTGTTCGCCGTCCAGCACTTCAAGCATTGCCGAGGCAGGATCGCCGTGATAGTCGGAAGACATTTTATCAATTTCATCAAAAAGCATTATAGGATTATTACTTTTTGCTTGTTTAAGCGCATTTATAATTCGTCCCGGCATTGAGCCAAGGTAAGTTCTCCTATGACCGCGTATTTCGGCTTCGTCACGTACGCCACCGAGAGAGATACGCACATAATTTTTGTTCATGGCTGTTGCTATAGAACGAACGATAGAAGTTTTGCCTACTCCGGGAGGTCCTACAAGACAGAGGATGGGAGCTTTCATTCCGTCGGAAAGCTTTCTTACGGCAAGATATTCAAGTATACGCTCTTTGACTTTTAAAAGACCGTAATGATCATTGTTTAAAACTTTCTCCGCGTGTTTGATGTCAAGACAATCTTTTGTTGAAATACTCCAAGGAAGGTCCGCCACCCAGTCGAGATAATTTCGTATTACGGTACCTTCACCCATTCCGGGAGGAGTTTTAAGCAAGCGGTCAAGCTCTTTTTCCACTTTTTCATGCACTTCATCCGAAAGCTTGAGTGCCGCAAATTTTTCACGGTATGCGCTTACTTCCGCGCCAATTCCGTCTTTATCGCCCAGCTCATCCTGTATTACACGCAACTGTTCGCGAAGATAATAGTCGCGTTGATTTTTATCCATGGCTTCTTTTACCTTTGCGTCAATATCCTCCTCAAGTTTCATAAGCTCAATTTCACGTGAAAGAATAAGTATAAGGCGTTCAAGACGCGCGCGCGGATCAAAACTGTCAAGAATTAACTGTTTGTCTTTTACGGAAACATCAATATTTCCGGTAATAACATCACACATTCTGCCCGGATCTTCTGCAGTCATTATTGCGGCTATTGTTTCGGGCGGAATTTTGTTTTCAATTTCAAAATATTTTTCACATATGCTTTGTGTTTTACGCACAAGCGCCTCAATATCCATGTTTTCAACATCAAGCGTTTCGGGCATATACTCAAGGATATCTGCAACGGCATAGTCATCAACTGTCATTTTCAGCAATTCGCCACGGCTGATGCCTTCAACCAGCACACGTACCACGTTGCCGGGCATACGAAGAATTTGGTTTACTTTGGCAATTGTTCCTGTCAAATATAGCTGGTCAATTGACGGATCTTTAACATTTTCATCATGTTGCGTTACAAGAAAAACAAGCTGATTGGCAGCAAGCGCTTCCTCTAAAGCTTTTATGGATTTTTGTCTGCCCACATCGAAGTGCAAAATCATATACGGAAGCACTACAAGCCCTCGAAGCGGAATCATGGGCAGAGTTATCTTCTTCTGTCTGTTCATAATATCCTCCTTGGGAATATTTTCTATAAATCAAATATTCTTTTTAATATTAATTGTAATATTAATTTATGTATATCCTATAATATTACATATTTTAATTATAAGCGATATTGCCTCAAAATGCAATGGTTTATTAATGGCAGAAGCACTAAGTTATTGCAAATTGGTGAAGACGGTTGCGGGAATGTAAGGACTTAACCTCCCTATCCTGTTAGCAAGGAATATTTTTACTGTGTCTGTGTTCATTGCAAGAGAGAATACGGGGTTGATAATCGCATTTTTATATCCGCCTATGGTGGTTGTCGCGCTCATATTTATGCAGATAAGTTTTCCGCCGGAATATTGTGCTACCGTAAAGAAATACTGCTTAGTTGTAGGTGAATTATTTCTGAGGTTGATAGTCACAGAGCTTTTTGTCGCCACAATATCGGTGTATAACTCATATCCGGTAAGTTTAACAGGCGCAATTCCGGACAGTTCTGCCGGAACAACGCCAAGAGAGATTCCTCCTGAAACGGAAAAATCCGCAGATGAATATGTCCCGACGAAATTTCCCAGAGCGGTGTAACATCCGTCACTGCCCGATACGGTCAGGTTATATGAAGCGTTGGAAACACCGTAAGCCTCCGCAGTAACCGTAGGAAGTACACTCAGGGAATTGTTGTAATAAAGAATTATTTTAAAGTTCGCATTATACTCATCCACAGAAGATGTGTATTTATATACGAACGGATAACAATCTTGAGATGGTACAGACAGCAGTCTGTCTGTATTTATAAGAGAAGGGTCGGAAAACATATCGAGCACATCAATATAGGAGACCCCGTTCCAATAGTTATCCGAGGCGGCAAACGCGTCGCCTTGGGTGTTTATAAAGGACAATTTGCTTAAAAAACTGTTATTAGTGAAAGCTGAAATTACCCCCGAAACGGAAGAATTTTCGCAGTCCTTGAAAACGGACAAGATCAAAGACTGTGCGGTAATATGTGAGCCGCATTTATCAAAGAGGCAGGTATTTATTGTATTTGCAGTAATATAAGCGGGATAAGTGCAATCTCCAAACCCCAGAAAGCGGCTTGTATTAAGCTGCTTTGAAATTATATATTGGCCGGGAGAAGTGTTTCTAAACGTACAGCCCGTGGCGGAATCTACAGTAAGCTTTGGCTTTATTATTTCGCTGTCTTTTATGGAGAATTTGCCATCACCGCTTGGAAAGATATTTACATAATTTGTTATATTAGAGCTGAGTTTAACACCTGAAATATTAAGGTTTCCTTCAACGGAAATATACGCGTTGGTCTCATTGCCTTTACCGAAAGTCAAAGTTATCCCGTCCGGAATGGTAACATCATTGCCTGCCGGAACAGTTATCGG
>JAUZPZ010000043.1 GCA_030705675.1 Bacillota bacterium | reverse complement strand
TCCGTTTACTACTCCGTAATCCGCAAGTTTTTGTATATGTTTTTCCGCCCAGTTCCCGCTTATATCATTAAATTTTATTTTGTTCATTACTATTCTCCTGACATCTTTTCTAAAATCATTCATACTTTTCCCGAATTTCAAAAACCAATACTCTACATCGGCATGGTTCGTACCGTACCCTAACCTGTAGCTTTCCGCGTGGCACACAATATTGGTGGTTTCGATATTATATATTACGCAAAGATCCGCGCAAAACTCAACCGCTTCTTTGTAACACCTGTTAAAGTATTTTAAATCGGTGAGGTCGTCCTCGCATATTTCAAATTGTATATGCGAATTATTATAGCTCCCTTTTTTTCCATGCCCACATCCCCAGCATTTAAAATCAAATGGAAGCGTTTGCACTGTGCCGAAAAAGCCATCGGGTAGGTATCCTATAAAAGCATGAACACATTTTTCAACACCGCTTTTGTTCCATGATGTAAGATAAGAATCTATACTTGTCTGATTAACGCCTGTCGAATGCACAACTATTCCTTTGGGAATCATTTTATTGGCCGTTTTGTAACAATCATTCAAAGTAAGAATGCTTTGGACAAGCCTCACGGTTTTCCCCCCTTGGAATTTGGCATATTCATTACCGCGGCAATTCCGGCAGCTACCGCCGCTACCACCAGACCCAGAAGAATGCGTTCAAGGCTTGACTTTTGCATATCCCACCCGTTTATCATACCGACAACATTTGCCGCAAAATATCCGAGAGCCGCCTGAAAAAATGTTCGTGCCGTCCTTTTGATCATGTTTTTCATATCATTCACTCCTTTACAACAGATAAACTATTTACCATATCGTGTATTGTTTCCGCATCTCCGTTACCCTCAAGCTTTGAGCAATAGATCTGATACATTTCATTGAATACACGCAGTTCTGAAAAGGTAACACTTCCACTTTCCACAAAACGGTTTCCCATAGTAACAATTTTATCCAGCATCATAAAACGTTGGCTTTCCCAAAGGGCATTGACTTGTTTGTCTATTTTACTCATATGTTTGCCCGAACGCTCCATCAATTTTTGAATAAGGTTATCAAGCAAGTTTACGGTGGCGGCTCCTATTCCGCCCCCGAGAATACAAAGTAGTATGGTGTTCATTAAGCTCACCCCATTTTTCAATCTGTTAGCTATTTAAAACCACTTCTTCATAATAAATATATTCCGCCATAATTTATAACATTCTTAAAATTAAAGAGATAGGAAAGAAATGAGCACACATACCTGTAAAAAAGCAGTATAATACGACTTTGCTTTTAAAAATGCGCAAAGCCGCCTTTCGGCGGCTAAGAGTGATGACAAAGTCATCACTCTTGATACGAAAAGCACGCTTCGCTACCACCTTTCTTTCTACGTGCGGCTCACCGCCGCAGCCCTCGGCAAGGGAGCGGGTTTTGCGGGCAAAGCCCGCGAAACTCGCAAATTGAAAAAAAAGGGGGGAACCCCCTTTAAAACCCCCAACAAGAGGTTTGTCAGCGGTCTGAGCCGCCTTTCGGCGGCTCTAATACTAAAATCAGGAATATTTTAAATTTACTTATCATCAAAAGTAATTTTTCCATGTACCTTTTCAAATTCTTCAACGTGCCTTTTTATCATCCGTTTCAGCTCTTTATTTGTGATACTCCCTTCATGCTATATGAGCAATTTTCGCAAAATCAAAATTTCCGCCATAAAAAAAGCCCTGTTTGTCAGGCTTTCGCCTGACAAACAGGGACTTTTCTTTATATAAAACGATTTTTAATCTTGTCCTTTTATGGATCTGACGGTGATAATTTATTTTTATGCTTTACCCGCCGAACCAAAAAGTTTTATTTTTTCTTCCGCCGCTTTAGCGGTTGCTTCAACCGTCGCCGGAATAATCTCTGTCAGCCCATCCTGAACATCTTTAAACTTGTCCGCCGCGGCTTTGAGCGCTGCTACGTTAATATCCGTAAAAATATTAACCTTGCTTATACCTTTTTCAATTGCTTTTCTAAAGTCATCATCCGTAAGTCCTGACCCTCCGTGAAGAACAAGGGGTATTTTCACCGTCTTTGCTATTTCCTCTATTCTGTCAAAATCCAGTTTCGGCGGCAGTTTATACGCTCCGTGCGCCGTACCCACTGCTATAGCAAGGGCGTCGACCTTTGTTTTTTCAACAAAGTCCTTTGCCTGCGCCGGATCTGTATAAAAGTCTTCCGGCTTAGAGGAGGAATCCGCATTATTTCCAACATGTCCAAGTTCCGCTTCTATCGTCGCGCCGTACGAATGGGCATATTTTGCCATTTCTTTTACTTTTTGTATGTTAACTTCATATGAATCTGTTGAGCAGTCGTACATTATAGAGGTAAATCCCAGCTTAAGTGCCTGCAAACAAGTTTCTTCATCAAGCCCGTGATCCAAATGTACTGCAACGGGCACGCTTGCCCTTTTCGCCATCGGTATAAGATAATAAGATACCTCGTCAAGCGGTCCGTATGGCAACAGCACTTCCGCGCTGCCCACAATAACCGGTGAGCGCAGTTTTTCTGCCGCCCCGATAATTCCTCTTGCAAGCTCTATATTTACCGCGTTGAATAACCCTACGGCGTATCCTCCACGCATTGCGGGCAACAATATATCGTTAAAATTTACCAGCATACTTTTTTTTACCCTCCTTGTGGTTATTAATTACATTCAGCCGTAAGCGGCCCTGCGAGTTCTTTAAGGTAGAACAGTTTTCCCGGAAGCGTGGGCATAAAGGTTGATGTTATATTCATATCCGGGCCGTAATGAAGGGTAGTCAGAAAGCTCATTCCCTGCCAGCCCATTCCTCTTGAAAGTGCGCCGTCCGCTCCGCCTATAATATAGTCCGCCTGAAGGAACAAACCAGGTCCTATAGTATTTGCGTTGCACGGAACAAGCGTAGTTCTGCTCTTAAAGCTTGTTATTGCGTTTTGTTCTATTGTAAGAGGATGGAGCTTTGCACCCAGTCTGTAGTATGCTTTCTTCCATTCACCCTCGTTTGCGTAATCCTCTGCAAAATGAGGCTCCCAAAAAGCTATATGGCACATTCTGCCTATGCCGAATGTCAATACCAGCTTTGCTCCCTCACTTTTAAGTTTTGCTATTTTTTCAGGATAAGTCGGAAGGTTTGTCTTTGTTGCGAAATTTCTTTGATTTTCCGGCACGGTAAGACTTCCAAGCTTATCGAAAAATGCCTGTTTCATGCTGTATTCAAATGAAGCGGGGTCTGTTGCAGGAAGGGTATTTCCCTCACCGTCTGCCCATTCGTCCATATTAAATGTGGTTACGTGTTCGCATGAGGTATTCCATTGTTTCAGGAAATATACTGCCCATTTATACATTCCCATAGGTCCTACAGGAAGTATTATGGCAAGTTTTTTGCCTTCATCCTTTGCTTTTTTTATCTGTAATGCTATTTCGTGTCCCATATATGTGTCAAATTCATATATGTTGTCGCATTCGATAGGATTAAAATCCTTATTCCAGAAGTTTTCCCTCGTAACACCCTTTTCACAGCACTCGTCTATCTTTTTCATGTTCCAGCCCTTAGGGTAGAAATTTTCAAGCAGTGAGCCTTTTACAGTTGACATAAAATCCATATTTATCATTCTCCTTTATTTATTTTTATAAATTTTTCTGTTTCCTCAAATGTTTTTATACCTGTGGTTGCCCCTTTTGCCATAACGTTAAACGTCCCCGCAGCGTTTGCAAACTCGACGCATTCCTTAAAGCTTTTTCCTCTTGCGTACGCCGCAAGAAATCCTGAACAAAAGCTGTCCCCTGCGCCTGTCGTATCCACCACTTTTTCAGCTTTATATGTCGCAACCATCATGCCGCCGCTTGCCTCGGACTCTGCAGCATAACAGCCGTCGCTTCCGCATTTTATCACAACGCTTTTGACGCCTTTTTTGAAAAATTCTTCCGACATTTCCTGCAAATTATCTTTTCCTGCAATATTTTTCGCCTCATCTATGCTCGGCAAAAAAATATCGATATATGGCATGGCTTCATCTAACAGCTGCGCCCATCTTCCGGAAGAATCATAACACACATCAAGAACCGTGATTTTCCCTTTTTCCTTGCATGTTTTTAAAAACTCCGCGGTCTGCGCGCCGTCAAAAGTATCCATAAGATAGGTTCCAGTAACAAAAACTATTTTTGCGTCCTCTATGATCGCCCAGTTCACATCTTTTATAGAAAACTTTCCGTTAGCGCCCACGCAGTGCAGAAAAGAACGCTCTCCGTCTTTTGCTACCATTACTGCCGAGGAAGATGTACACACATCTTTATCAATACTAAGTCCCTTTGTGTCCACGCCTTTTTCATCAAGTTTCTCTTTTAAGAACCGTCCGAACATATCGTTGCCCACTTTTCCTATGATCGCCGTTTTGAGTCCCATTTTTTTTATGTTCAGCGCGGCTGTCATTGCGTTGCCGCCGGTGTACATCTCAATACTATCAACAGGGTACAGCAAGCCTTTCGCGGGTATTTCGTTTACCGTGCTTATAATTATGTCGGCAACCAGTATCCCCACACACGCTACATCTATCATGGTAGCATCCTCTTTGTGGTTACTTTAGGCCATACATACGCCTGTGTGAAGGCCTCTGCATACGCCGCCTCGCACTGCAATCCCCGGAACTTTGAGCAGGTTCTCACAAAATCCGAAAAATCTATATTATCGTGGTCTTTCATCCATTTAAGCTGACTTTCATGGCATTCAAGCATTTGCAATTTCAGTTCAAATGTATCGGTTATATCCACATATTCAGTAGGAATAAAATTCATTCCGGCGAGGTTGTCCATATAGTAAAGCGGTGTAAGCTTTGCGGCGTTTCCCTTCCCGTATTGCGGCACGCTTGCTGCAAAGCTTGCGTCAAAAACAAGCTTTGACACTGCCAGATGGTCAGGCATATAGTCGGTTGGACCGTGGGTTATTATTATATCCGGCTGTGCATAGCGTATTATTTCAACAATTTTGTCCCGCTGTGCAATATCACAACCGTTTGGCAGTAAATCTCCTATATCAGCCGTAATTACTTCTATTCCGGCAAGATCTCCCGCCTTCTTTGCCTCCGCTATTCTCATTTCACGAAGCTGGTCTGGCTTGATAATCACATGACCCATGTTTCCGTTCGCCACGTGGCATGTTATTACCTTGTCGCCGCGTTTTGCATATTTAGCCAATGTTCCTGCACATGAAATTTCAATGTCGTCTGGATGGCATCCAATAGCTAAAACATTCATTTTTCATATCCCCTTTTTGCTATATTTTTATTGACTTTCATTATCTTTATGATATAATAAACATATAAACGTGTTTATTATATACTCTTATAATATACCATTTTTATAAGAATGTATTTAGCAAATGTTTTTTATTTTTTATCATATCGTCCAACATCATATAAGGAAGTGATCTTATGGCGTTTGAACTTGTTCCCATAAAACGTGAGCTTGAAATAGAAGGCTTTAACTCAATATATTATTTTGAGTTTACGAAAAACTTTTTTCATATGCCCGAATGCCACGACTTTTGGGAAATGGTCTATATTGACAGTGGCAATATTACCGCCCTCACTAACGGGACTGTCTGCACTCTTAGCCAGGGTCAAGTGATTTTTCATAAGCCCATGGAGATGCATTCACATATATCGGACAGGAAAAGCCCAAATAACACATTGGTTATCAGCTTCACCTGCAAAAGCCCTGCAATGGATTTTTTTGACGGTAAAATATTTGCCCTTGATGAGAAGTCGAAAAAAATACTTTCTATCTTTCTCAGCGAATGCAAACTTGCTTTAAAGGAACTGCCCGGCAACTTTGACAACAAATCCCCTCTTGATTTCAGCGATGCACCGCCCGGATCCATTCAACTTATGGAGTGCTATTTCACCGAGTTTTTGTTTTCGGTTATGAGAAGCCTTTCAGCAGGCTTTCCAAAAGTAAAAGAGCCGCGCGAGGTCACAGAAAATACCATTACGCAGCTTTTGATGCAATATTTAATTAAAAATTTGTATTCTAAGGTCACACTCGGCAGGATATGTGAGGAATTTCACATGAGCAAAAGCACAATATGTAAAATTTTCAAGGATCATACCGACACAGGTATAATAGACTATTTTAACAACATTAAAATGACAGAGGCGCGCCGGCTTATCAGGGAGGGCGAAAAAAACATGACCCAAATAGCCGAAACGCTTGGCTACCCGTGTATTCATGAGTTTTCAAGGGCATTCAGAAGAACTATCGGAATTTCTCCAATGAACTATAAAAAATCCATACGGTAAATCTAGCAGAGATAGCGTCAAATGTTTTAATTTAAATGAGATGCTATGCATCCGCTTCGTTTCAAGAATTTCAGGAATGGAGCGAGTAAACCTTTGAAATTCGCAAAAAATAAGCCATCCAACATTTATTTGTCGGATGGCTTATTTTTTGTGCGTGACACAATAGATTGTTTTGATAAATTCATCAAAGACTTCGTCTAATTACTATTCCTTTTTTACTATATAGTGTTTATATATTATCGATACAACTCAAAACAATGATGGAGGTAACTAAAATGAATAGCCTGCAATAATCTTGCTAAGAGCTAGATTTTCTTACTTTCACCTCTGCGAAAATCCACAAAATAACCGGTATTATAACTTGAACGGGAAAAGCGTAATAGGGATAAATCTTAAGTGCCCAATACTTCATTTGCATACTATTGTCATAAATGATGTAAGCAAAGTAAATCATCATTAATCCTATTTGAATAACCACTGACCTGTAATCGTTTAACTTGAATAGCTTCGAGACGCCTTTGGCCGCAGCCAGCAGGCATACGGAGCTCTTAAATAAAACGCCAATAAATAGCACAAATGAAACAGTTACTTCCATTCTCTGTAGGAAATCGCCGATTTTTATTCTTCGGACCGCTTCATAAGACGGGAAATAATAACTATCGAGTGTATTCCCCAGTACCCCAATGTTTCGTATTGTAACTATAATAAAGAGGAACGTTGTAATGAGTATGCCAAATTTGTAAACTCTAAAAGAAGATTTCTTCGATTTCAGCGAGGAAAAAAGACAAATAAACAGCACTGTCTCGCAAAAAGGGAAAGAAAAGATGGCAAATCCGCCGTTTAAGACAGGATGTATACCATTTCCTAAAATCGGTTTCAGGTATTCCATGTGAAATTGTGGTATTGCAAGAAGTTGCACGATGCTAAGAATGGCAAAAACAATTGGAAGAAAAAACGTGCTTGTTCTTGCCATAACCTCAATTCCGAGCCGTGCTGCAATAATTGATATCATACCCATGCTGAAGAGTGAAAATAGCATTGGGGTTTCAGGCATTGCCACGATTTTAATAAATTCCCCAAAATTACGAAGTACCAATGCGCCCAGATGAAAAGCATATATGATGTAAATAATCGTTATAATGCTTCCGCCTATTTTCCCGAAAACCGTTACTGAAATATCATATAGATTTTGACCTGGAAAAAGGGAGATCATTCTCGCATAGATCACCATTAGTGGAATAGCCATGGCAACCCCGATAATAACCGCTATCCATGAGTCGTTTTTTGCGCCGCCGCCACTGATAACAAGTGATGATCCTATAACGAATACAATAAATAGGCAAATTGCTTCTTTGTCAGTAATAAACTCTTTTTCCATCTAAATTCTACTTTCCAAATATTGAAATAATGATTTCCCTTACCGGCTTTTCAGGGCTCGGCAGTTTAATATTAAAACATAGTAATATTAAAAGTGATAATGACACTAATCCCAAAACAATATCAAACCAAAAATCACGCCAGATTTTTTGCTTGTAAAGAGGAATCAACTCGTATACCGCCCAAATCGAATATCCCACAATTACCAATATCCACAAATACTTTATTCACCCATTTCTTTACCATCTTCTTTGAGTGCGCTGTTTTCTATTATAATCTTGCTCTGAACATGAACCTGTAAGCCTTTAAATATCTCATCCCAGTTTTTTATGACCCTCTTGTAGGTTTTCGGGTTATCTTCCCAGAGCTTTGTTGCAAACCCAAATATATCAGCATCATAATCCAACTGCATTTTTTTTATGAACGCTTCAATCTGTGCTGTTAAAGAAGTCTCTGCGGTTTTTTCAAGCTTTTTCACTGCTTTTTCACTAAAGAAATTTCCTTTTCCGTTTATCTCATCAATGGCAACTCTTGTTTCTATGTCGATATTAAATTTTATATTATTATTTTTAACAATGGGCGTGACCTTCGTTTTACTTTTTAATATCTCAAGGGATATTAAATTCTGCTCGTTGTTTTTCCGTATTTCTTCCGTTAAAACTCCGTACGTAATCTCATCTCGAATGAAATATAGGCACTTCGTTTCTTCCCCGTCTAAAAAGCCTGCAAATTTATCGTTTTTTATGATGGCCGTACCCATAATTTCCGGTGTCTTTTTTTCGTTTTCCTGTTTCAAATGGATGGCGGGGATGGCGACTGAAGCACCTTTTGTATTAGATGCGATTTCGTAATCTGAAATGTTTATGATTTGAGCTTTTCCCAGACTTTTTTCATTTTCCAATATGTCGTTTAAAGCAAATGATAATATGGGTTCAGTTGTCTCCCCGCCAAATATCTCTTTTGCTGTTTCACCTCTGGATACTAAAATCGGCGTATCCTCACGCGTCTCGGAATCCCGTACAATCCAATCTAGTATATTTGTTACTCCTTCGCTTGCGATATCTTTACTTATGATAACAACCTTATTATCACTCCAATAAAGCCTTTTGCCTGAAACAGAGATGATATTTCTGACCGCGTCAAACATAGTCTTCCCTTCGGCCGATATCGTTTTAGGCATCATTTTTGTGTCCTTACCGCCGCTCATATAAATAGCTTCTACTGTCACAGCATACCGTTCTGTCTTTCCTTTGTCAAAAGCGACACCCGCTACAACAAATAGTTTATCGACTTCACGATAATTCCAGCAACCTGTGGTTATCATGAGTAAAAAGATGATAAGCATTATCAAGCCAAGTCGAAATTTACATTTCAAATTATTTTCCATTCCTTTTACTGGTAGTTTCACGGATAAGATTTCTGGTGCCAATAATCTTCGGTCTTAATGTCATAGACCACCATGGCGCTCGTATCCATGCATCCTGTCCCTCATGATTTTTTGCCTTTGTTACACTCATCATATATGGTACTCCAAATGAACGAATGCTCATCAAGTGTAAATACATAATAACGAAACATATGAAGAAGCCGTATATCCCCATTAACGATGCACCAATCAATATAATATTGCGGAATATAATGGCGGCACTCAAAAAGTTTATATTCATTAATGTTGTAATTCCTGTGAGCGCCGTAATGATGAGAACCGGAGCGCTGACCAGCCTGGCTTCTATCGCCGCTTGACCAAGTACAATCGTACCGATAATACTGACCGCCTGGCTGATGTTTGTCGGCATCCTGGTTGTCGCCTCACGAATGATATCAAATATAAACAACATCAAAAACAGAGATACAGCTGTTGGAATCGGAACATCCTGTCTTGAGGCAATAATACTCAACAGCATCGGCGTCGGCAGCATTTCTTGATGATACGTGACAACTGCCAGGAAAATTGAAGGAACTGCAATCGTTATCACTGCTGTAAAGCCTCTGAGGAATCTATTCATTGATGCCAGAATGTAATTGTTGTAATAATCCTCATTTGATTGAAAGTTTTCTCCAACCACATATGGTACCGTCAATACAAACGGGCTGCCGTCTACAAAAAGGGCTATTCTACCCTCCAACAGTTTACCTGCAGTTACATCAGGCCTTTCATTTGCACCAACGGTCTCAAACGGAGAAAAAGGCGCGTCTCTGATGAGTTCCTGTATATATCCCGAATCGAGAATTCCATCTATCTGAATGTCATCCAAACGTTTTTCCAACTCGCGGATAATACTTTCCTGCGCGAGTCCTTCAATATAGGAAATGCATACCTTGGTATTCGTTCGAACGCCGATATCCCTAAATTTAAACTTAAGCTCCGGATTTTTAATCCTGCGCCTGAGCAAAGTTAAATTAACGATTATTGATTCCGTAAATCCCTCTCTTGGTCCCCGAATTACTTTTGCTGATTCCGGTTCGCTGATTGATCTGGATAACCAGCCTTTTGAACTGATAATCAGAGCTTTATCATAACCGTCAAGTAAAAGGAGCGTATCTCCGGAAATAACTGAACTGATGATTTTGTTAATATCAGTTTCGTCAACAACATTACTTGATATAACAATTTTATTTTTTAATTCATCCAATAAATTTATTCTTTTATTACTTTTAGAAAGATCACCGCAAAGAATAGGTCGGATTATATTCTCGTTAATGAGTTCTGTATTAACCATTCCGTCAATATATACAATACAACATAGCAATGATTTAATGTTTCTGTTTTGGAATTTTCTGAAGATTAACGTCTCGTCATTATGGAATATATTACGTATGTGCGTTATATTGTTATCCAAAGACATATCCAACTTTAGTTGGTCGGTATTTGATTGGTTCGAATTTTGATCATGTATATTATCATTTTCCTTTTTTTTTGACAAAAACATATTATTCACCCCAATATAATTCTTCCCTGTTATGTTTTTTTTATGTGTTAAATATTAGAGCATTTATGCTAACAATAAGATTAAAAAAAATTGAATATTTATTCTCCTTAAATAAAAAAATAAACCTCTTACAGCTTGTTTGCCGTAAGAGGTCATGCACAAAAAATTAATTTTATCCCTTAATTTTAGCACAACGCAAAACGGCAGTATCACGAATAATGATAATGCTGATTAGAATTATGCTAATAATGACAAAATATATATTATTCATTTTGCGCTGCTCCTTTAATGTTTTTAATATGTTTTCATGAAATTTATCCAAAATTCATCAATTTTTACTGATATTGGGAATAAAACCCTTGACTTTTGGATTATATTGTGTTATAATAACAAATAAAAAAGGGACTGATTAAACGGTTCGCCTTTAACGATTTGTTATAAACTTACAATAAACCGCCTATTGCAGTAGGCGGTTTATCTCTTTATTTCAACAATAATTCCGTATGTAACTATTAAAATTACAACAAGATTTATAATATCCATATAGAAATATCTACCTCCCTTGTCTTTGGTGTTCCGACAAGGTAAGTCCTTCACCTTCCTTTCCACCTTATCGGCAGTAAGAAGGCAACCCGCCTAATCCGTTTATAAAGATATGTCAATGTTTTTTTTAAAATATATTCTTAATAAATATTAAATGATTTATAGAAGCCTTTGGTGATAACTTTATTTTTCGCGGTATCCCCTGCTTCTCGGATAAGGAGTTTTTTCATCCGTAAGTCCTGCTTGTCCATTTTTTGTGATTGGGTTACAGAATGAAACAGCTAAAAGTTGGTATAATTAACTTCAGGAGATGAAGAGTATGAAAGATGTTATTATTATAGGCAAAGGTCCGGCTGGAATTACCGCCTCTCTTTATACTGTGCGGGCGGGGCTTAATACCACCGTCATAGGAAAAGACAGCGGGGCGTTGTCAAAAGCGTCTGAAATTGAAAATTACTATGGCTTTGAAACTCCCATTTCGGGGGGTGAGCTTATAAGCAGAGGGATTGCACAGGCAAAAAATTTAGGGGTAAATATCATTGAGGACGAGGTTGTGGGCATCGGGTTTGAGGATATGCTCACCGTTAAAACCGCAAACAATGTTTACAAGGCGGACAGCGTTATTATTGCAACCGGCTCTCCGCGAAAAGCGCCTGAAATTGAAGGTCTTGATAAATACAATGGCAAAGGCATAAGCTATTGTGCGGTATGCGACGCCTTTTTCTACAGGGGTAAAGACGTTGCCGTGTTGGGTTGCTGTGACTACGCCCTTTCCGAGGCGTTGGAGCTTCTCCCCGTTGTAAACTCAGTAACTATGATAACAAACGGCTCTAAACCTATTGATAATATTCCTCAAGAAATAAAGGTAATAGACACACCCATCGACCGTCTGCTCGGAGATGATCTTTTAACAGGCGTTGCCTTTAAAGACGGTACGGAAATTTCCGTTGCCGGCTTGTTTGTAGCGGTAGGCGTTGCCGGAAGCAGCGACCTCGCGAAAAAATTGGGAGTAAACACAGTAGGCACAAAAATTGCCGTTGATGAAAATATGGCAACAAATTTGCCGGGACTTTATGCCGCGGGGGATTGTACCGGCGGAATGCTGCAAATTGCAAAAGCGGTTTATGAAGGCGCAAAAGCGGGAAGCGAAGCGATAAAATATATCCGTAAGAAAAATGGTATTACCCACGAGGTATAGCCGCCAACTCATTTTAAAATATACAAGGCGCGCATCTTTTTCAAAAGATGCACGCCTTAAATTTTATCTATTAAATTATTTTAAAGGTTATATTTAAACTTCCTTTATGCACTCTATCAAATATTCCAATCATTTGTTCCATATGTTCTTTAAATTCTTTTGGAAGCGAGTATGAAATTTTTAACACTTAGTATTATATTTTTATATAATAAACAGTAAGATTTCACCTTCTCCATTTAATTTTCTTTATGGCAGCTTCCGCCCATGGGGCAGTTCTCACAACCGCAACCACAAGAGGATTTGCCCTT
>JAUZPZ010000042.1 GCA_030705675.1 Bacillota bacterium | reverse complement strand
GGCATTCTGCAAAAAATCCATTGAAAACGGTATAGATGTAGTAAGGGTGTTTGACGCTCTTAACGATACCAGAAACCTTGAAGCGGCAGTTAAGTTTGTAAAATATTACGGCGGACACTGCGAAACGGCTATAAGCTACACGGTAAGTCCCGTTCATAATGAGGATTATTTTGTAAAGCTTGCCACAAAGCTTGAAAAGATGGGGGCAGACACAATTTGCATTAAGGATATGGCAAACCTTCTGCTTCCTTATGACGCATATAATCTGGTAAAAAAACTGAAGGAAAATGTGGGCGTTCCCATTCACCTTCATACGCATAATACAGCAGGTACCGGGGATATGACAAACCTTATGGCTGTACAGGCTGGTGTCGATATTGTGGACTGCGCACTGTCTCCTATGGCTAACGGCACAAGTAATCCGGCTACAGAGTCCCTTGTTGCGACTCTTAAAGGTACTGAAAGGGACACGGGGCTTGATTTGGAGAAGTTGAGCACTGCTGCGGCTCATTTCAGAAAAATTGCGGATAAAATGAAACAAGAAGGAATACTTGACCCAAAGGTACTTGGAGTTGATTCAAATACTCTGCTTTATCAGGTTCCCGGCGGAATGCTGTCGAACCTTATTTCTCAGCTTAAACAGGCAAACGCGGAGGATAAGTATTATGAGGTGCTGGAAGAAGTGCCGCGTGTAAGAAAAGATTTTGGGTATCCTCCTCTTGTAACGCCTACAAGCCAGATAGTGGGAACGCAGGCTGTACTTAATGTTATTTCCGGCGAAAGATATAAAATGGTTCCGAAGGAGTCTAAGGCTTTGCTGCGTGGAGAATACGGACAGTTGCCGGCTTCTGTAGATGAAGAGGTAAGGAAAAAAGCCATCGGAGACGAGAAAGTTATAACCTGTCGTCCGGCGGATCTTCTTAAACCTGAGCTTGAAGCTTACCGCGAGGAAACAAAAGATTTCGCGAAGAGCGAGGAAGATGTGCTAAGCTATGCCCTGCTTCCCCAGGTTGCCAAGAAATTTTTTGATATTCGCGACGGCAGAGTGCAGCCCGAGACTCCTAAAACCGAAGCTCCCAAAGCTGAGGCTAAAAAGGAAGAAAACGGCGTAAGAGAGCTTTATGTTGATGCGAGCCTGGTAATGTAAAACACACAGAAAAATACAAATATAATCGGCGTAAGCGACCCCAGTTTTATAGAATTGATAAAATAGGTTACCTTTTAATAAAAAATAAGGAGGAAACTTTATGGACAGAACAAAGCTTAAAAACATGGCGCGTCAGCAGATAAAAGGAAACATAGGAGCTCTCTTTTTAATATCGCTTATAATAACAGTAATATCCCAGGGAATTGTTATTGCATTTTCACGGTCGGGATATAATAGTATGCTCGGAATTTACTCTATAATTCCTGATGCAAGCTTTTTTCTTCGTCCTATGTTTAAAAACATAGGAACAATTGTTTCAACGGTTGTTTCTTCTGCGTTTGCGCTTAGTGTTGCTATGATTTATTTAAATCTTGCAAAAGGAGTCAAACCAGGTGTAAAGAACGCTTTTGATGGTTTTCATGATTGGTGGAGCGCTATTAAGGTTGTATTTTTTGAACAGCTGTTTACTTTGCTGTGGGCATTATTATTCATAATACCGGGCATTGTAAAGGGGCTTTCATATTCAATGTCAATATACATTCTGGCGGAAAACAAGGGAATGCCGGCGCTTACGGCGATAGAACGCTCCAAAAAGATGATGGCAGGACACAAAATGGAATTATTTGTGCTGGGTCTTTCTTTTATAGGCTGGATTTTGCTGGGATGTATAACCCTTGGCATAGGGTTTATATGGATAATTCCTTATATTTCAGCTACATACACAAATTTCTATTATGAGGTCAAAGGTGAACCTATAAGCGAGGTAAACGCTTATGAACCGCAAATAAAGGTTGATGAAACGTTTTTTGATACTGATAAATAAATACGAAAATAATAGATGATAAAACAAGCGCACTTAAACTTAAGTGCGCTTGTTTACTTAAAATCTGACTTTTCTTTTCGGCGTTTGCCCGCATTGATGATTTTATAATCAATGGCTTTTATATTTATTTGTGTCCTGTGTATTTTTCCAACAGTTTAGTGTTTATTATACAGATACAGCTTTTTATTTTTTGAAAAGCTTAAAGAGCTTCCTTTTGAACCCTTGCATAAACGGGAGGATTTTATCATAAGCAAAAAAATAAAATGGATTATATACCATATCAATTTCGCCTAAGTATTCGCGCACATCTTCCTTGTCGCAAAATCCCTTCTTGAATTTAAACAGCCCGTTTTCTTTATCAAGTACGAATACGCCGCCAAAATCATATCTGTCACAGCCGCATTCAAGCGCCCACTTTATCATTTCCCACTGCATTGCATAGTTGGGCATAAGATTACGCTTTTCATTACTGCTGGCTCCGTACATATACCACATTTTATCCCCGCTTTTTATACACACCGCGGAGGAAAGAACATCATCTTCATGTTTTGTAAAATATATGCGGATATTTTCTTTCGGAATAATTTTCAGCATATGTTCAAAATATTCGGCGCTTCGATATGAAAAATTGTCCCGCATCGCGGTAATCTCATATATTTCATGGAACCTTTTTCCGCTGCCCTCATCATTTGTCCAAAAAACGGTAACGCCTTTGCGGTAGGAAAGCCGCAGATTGTAACGGGTTTTGTTGCTGAATTCTGCAACAAGCTCGTCCTCCGTTTTGCCCGTGAGGGTAAGCACCATGTTAAATTTCGGTTGGGCATAATCGTGGAGGTGGCGGTGGTCACATTTTACCGTAAAGCCCATATCCTTAAAATGTTTTTTATATTCTTCGGTACATAACGCTTCGGGGTCAAATTTTATTGTAAACAAATGATATTTCTTCTTTAGTGGCTGCGCCTCGGCAAGAAGCGCTTTGAATTGCCCGGCGTTATCAATATTGCACACAGGTCCTTTTGAGCTGTATGCCAAATTGGCATTTACTATGGGAAGTTTTCTTATAAGAAGAAGCATGGAAGCGGTAATTTCGCCGTTATCTTCAAGATATACCCCCTCCCAGCACCAGTTTGTTTTTACCTCGCCCCAGTAGGTTGTCTGGGTTATATCTCCGTGACTAAGTACAAAATTGTTGAATTTGTTGACCGCGCTGCGGTCTGTTTTATCTAATATCGGAATTTTCTCCGACCTCCTAACACAGCATTACTTTAAATTAAACATATGATAAACATTTATGTCTATAATAAATGTTTAGATTTATTATAACATAGAAAAGGATTGTTGACAATAGAAAATAAAAAATCCGCGCGGCAAAAATTTAAAACCCGAATGTATTCAGGAATTTTTCATCAAATTGGTTTTTCGGTACTGACTGGGTGTTACGCCTTCAGAGCGTCGGAAAAGCCGTGAAAAATATTTTTCATCGGGATAACCGCAAGCAAGGCCTATATCTCCCACGGAATCGTAAGGGCGTATAAGCAGCTCTTTCGCAAGAGATATTCGCTGATATTTAATATACTCCATTGGCGACATACCCGTCTTTTTTGTGAACAGCCGTGAAAAATATGCGGGATTATACCCGAAATGGCCCGCAATTTCGGAGGCACTTAAAGGGGAAGAAATATTTTCATCAATATAGCTTAAAATTTTTTTAAAGCTGTCGGAGGAGGTCTGCTCTATTTTACAGTTTGTATTTGCAAAAGAATAGAGAAGCGTTGTGAGCAAAAAAGAAGTATATTCCTCACAGCGGTTTTCTTCAAAACTGGAATTAAGCTCTCTTATAAATGAGGAGGTAACATATGAAACTGCCGGTCCAATTAAATTTTTCAATTTATATTTTACTCCTGTTGATGCTTCCGACATGCTAAATCTGCACCAAAAAAAGGAAATGCATTCCCTTGAGATTTTATATGAAAAATATGAGGTTTCAGGTGGCACGACAAGAAAATAATTCGTCGCAACTTCATATTTTTTTTCGCCGCACTGCATATACAAAGTCCCTTTTGAAACGTAGATTAAAGTGTAATATGGGGAAGTGAGGGGCGGGTGTGCCCAGTCATTTGATATGGAAATGCGTGAACCATCTATAAATTTTATAGGTGAATCATATTTTAAAAAAATGCTTATTTTTTTCGCCCCCTCAAAAAAATATAAGTGTTTGCACAACATGTCTATAAAACGCGTACCCCATTATATTGTGCGTTAAAAAAACGAAACACAATATGTGGGAATAACGAAAACAGCTTTATTCTGCCCTTAAAAATAATTTTAACACTCGATAAAACAAAAGTCAATCGAAACTTACAAAAAAATATAAAATATCCTATAATAAAGTCAAATTTGTACCCCTAAGATGCCGTTTTGTCAGTTTAAAAAACTGCCAAAAAAAGATATAATAATATTATGCATATTATGTAGTAGTATAGGCAAATTGTACAATTTTACCATTGCTTAATTATTGAAACAATACAAAAAACAGGGCGGTATTGCTTATTTTAAGAAAAGTTGAATTTGACGAAAACAAGCCGTAATGTTTTAAAAATTGCAGACATAATCTTTTAATGGGAGATTGTACGATTTTTTACGAGGTCAGCATTGTTTGACTCTGAAAAATTTTTGTCGGTGCCGGATTCACCTGAGGGTTCGCGCATTTGCTATAGATATCCTTGCTTGCCGCAGGGAGCGCCGGGAGATGTTATAAATGGCAAATAAAAAAGAGAAGGAAAAGGTGCTTATGAAGAACAGAATGAAGAAAGTGTTATCACTGGCGGTTACACTGTCGATGTTTGCGGGCGTGTCTGCAATCAGTACGGTAACGGTTTCAGCAGCACAGCCTATTGAAGATTCAACAAAAGTTATTCTTGATTATGACCGTAATAATAATTATAATGCTTATCTCAACGCTACAAAAGATTTGGGCAATCCTCAGGGAGTGGATATTTTTGCGCCCGCATCGTCTGCAACGTATTTTGTTGGCGAAAATGAGGCTGAAGCTGCCAATTATTCCGCTCAGGGGGTTGCTGTACAGGTTCTTGACCATGAAGGCAAGACAAATGTACTGCACATTCCGAGTGAAAAAACAACAATCACATGGAAGGTAAATGCCCCTCAGGACGGCAAGTATAACATTTATCTTGAGTATATGTGTGACAGCAAAGCAAAAAATATATTTACGTCAAATGTGCTTATAAATGAAAAACTTGTATTTAACGAATTGCTGAAGCAAGAATTCCGTGGTACATATAAGGATAGAAACGAAATCAAACAGGATAGCCGCGGCGATGATATGCGTCCGCGTCAGGACATGGTTTCAGTGTGGCAGCAGTCCGGGCTTGAGGATCATAACGGAAACTATAACGGAAATTTTGCTATTGCGCTTAATGCCGGAGAAAATACAATTACCTTTACAACGCAGGGTGAGCCTGTCTACATAAGCGGAATTGCAGTTAAATCCATAAAACCCATTCCTTCTTATACAGAAGTAAAGTCAGGCTATGAAAAGAATGGATATAAAGAAATAAAAACCGGAGGAATAAGAATTCAGACCGAGGGTGTGTGCGAAAAGTCATCTTCTTCCATATATCCTACGTATGATAAGGCTTCGGCATCAACAGAACCGCAGTCCTCCAAAAACATTAAAATGAACATTATTGGCGGAACTCAGTGGGCAAATCCGTCAGAATGGATCAAATGGAATTTTGACGTTCCGGAAACAGGGCTTTATAAGATGAATATAAAGTTCCGTCAAAATGCATCGCAGGGTCTGTTCGTAAGCAGAAATATATATATAGATGAAAAAATCCCGTTCAAAGAACTGGAAGGGTATAAATTTGTATACGGAAACGACTGGCAGAATACAGTGCTGGGCAACGGAAAAGAAGATTATTTGTTCTACCTTGAAAAGGGCACACACACTATTAAGATGGAAGTAAGCATGGGCGATATGGCAAATGTTGTGCGTGTACTCAATGATAGTGTGTATGAACTGAACGATATGTATAAAAGAATTATTCTGATTTCGGGTACGACTCCCGACCAATTCAGAGACTATTCTTTTGAAACAGTCATTCCGGACCTTAAAAAAGTATGGACAAACCAGGCGGAAATTCTTGAAAAACAAGTTAAAACGGTAGAAGATATAACAGGAAGCTCCGGAAGCATAGTGGCTTCAATGTCTTCCTTTGCAAGAGACTTGCGTTCTCTTGTAAAAAAACCCAGAACAATAAGTGCAAGGCTTAGTTCGTATAATGACAGTATAAGTTCCCTGTCATCATACATACAAGCGATCCTTTCACAATCGCTTGAGCTTGACTATATTGACTTTTTGCCGGTAGACGAACAAGCGCAAAAACCCGAAAGCGGAGGACTTCGACAGTTTAAGTATGAGTGCGGAAGGTTTTTGAACTCTTTTGTTCAGGACTACTCGCTGACAGATATGTCTAACGTAAGTAAAAATTCGAGAGTGATTACCGTATGGGTAAGTACTGGTCGTGACCAGGCACAGGTTCTAAAGGATATGATTTCCGACTTGTTCACGCCGGAAACAGGAATAAAGGTAAACTTGCAACTTGTTCAAGGTTCGGTTATTGAAGCGACACTTGCAGGAAAGGGCCCGGATATTGCGCTTATGCAGGCTACGGCTCAACCCGTAAACTTTGCTATCAGAGGCGCACTTGTTGACCTTAAGACCCTTGCAAATAAATATGACGGAGAAAATGGCTGGAATGAAATAGCAAACAGGTTTTCACCCGGCGCGATTACGCCATTTAAGTTTAACGGTTCCGTATACGCACTTCCGGAAACGCAGGCGTTTGACGTAATGTTTTATCGTAAGGATGTGTTTGCGGAGCTGGGGCTTTCAATTCCGAGAACATGGGACGAATTCTTCAAGATAGTCCCGGTATTGCAGAGAAATAACCTTGAGGTAGGCCTTCCGGATATCAGCGCTTCTGTTGCGGGAGTTGTGCAGAGCGCACCCGCAAACCAGAATATGTTTTCTTCGCTGGTGTTCCAGAAAGGCGGCTCATATTATAAAAAAGATTTGAAATCGACGGCATTTGATGAGGAGCCGGCAAAGGAAGCATTTGCAGAGCTTGTAGAATGCTATACGAAGTTTAATTTCCCCGTAAAGTATAATTTTTACAACAGATTCCGTTCGGGAGAAATGCCCCTTGCGGTTCAGACTTATACACAGTATAACCAGCTTAGCGCGGCGGCTCCCGAAATTGATGGTTTGTGGGATATTGCACCGCTGCCGGGTACGATTTCGGGTAAAGACGAAAACGGAAAAGATTTGATTGACAGATCACAAGGCAGCACAATAACAGGGGCGATAATGTTCCAGAAAACAAAAGATAAAGAAGCGGCATGGGAATTTATGAAATGGTATACCGGTGACGAAGCTCAGGCAAGATATGCGCTTGATATGGAAGCCATTATGGGTCCGGCAGCAAGACAGGCGGTATCAAACCTTCAGGCATTTGAAGATCTCCCCTGGACAAAGGATCAGAAAAAAGTACTTCGCACCTGCTGGCAAGAAGTACGCGGAATAGAAGAAGTACCCGGAAGCTATTATACGGCGCGCGGTATTCAGAATGCATTCCGTATAGCCGCCTACGACTACAAAAACCCATATGAACAATTTGCTTTGAAAAATAAAGATATAAATGAAGAAATAAAGCGTAAATATCAGGAATTTGGTTTGGAGAACGTAGACGTGGCAAAATAGAAAAATTAGTGGCGGGAGGATAACCTCCTCCCGTACTGTAACTTTGAAAAGGGGGAGAAATGTGAGCACGCAAACTCTTACAGAAACCAAAACGGAAATAATAAAGCAAAGTAAACCAGAGCAGAAAACGAAAAAAAGAAGTAATTTTGAGCACACAATTTCAGAAATTAAGAAAAATAAGGTAAGCTATCTTATGATGGCACCTTTCCTTGTGCTGTTCTGCCTATTTACAGTGCTTCCTATCCTTTCTTCCATGGTACTCAGTTTTACATATTTTAATATGCTTGAGATGCCTCAGTGGAGGGGATTTTATAACTATATAAGATTGTTCCTTGAAGACGATGTTTTTCTTATTGCAGTTAAAAACACACTGATGTTTGCCTTTCTTACAGGTCCTGTCAGTTATATAATGTGTTTTGTATTTGCATGGTTTATTAATGAACTTACACCGAGGATAAGAGCATTTATGACACTTGTATTTTATGCGCCTTCAATGTGCGGTTCAATTTATGTAATTTGGACCTACATTTTTGACGGCGACGCGTATGGTCTGTTAAACTCTTATTTACTTAAACTTAATATTTTGGATATGCCTATCCAGTGGCTTACAGATGTCAATTACAATGTACAGGTAATAGTTCTTATTCAGTTATGGCTGAGTTTGGGTACAAGCTTCCTTGCTTTTATGGCCGGTTTTAAGAGCCTTGACCAATCACTTGCAGAGGCGGGGGCCATTGACGGCATAAAAAACAGATTTCAGGAGCTTGTTTATATAACAATTCCGCAGATGAAAAACATCCTTTTGTTCGGTGCCGTAATGCAGATTTCTTCATCATTTGCAATCGGCGCAGTACCAATGGCACTTGGAGGATTTCCGTCTACCGATTATTCATTGCACACGGTAATGGTTCATATTTATGACTACGGTCAGGTACGTTATGAAATGGGCTATGCTTCAGCTATTGCTTTTCTTTTGTGTTTGGCAATGATAGGAACAAATAAGGTAATTCAGAAGCTGCTTAAAACTGGTGATTAAACCATTATAGAATGACAAGGAGAAATGAGATATGGCAAAAGAAACAATGAATAAAACCCGTGTTAACAGATCCCTTGGCGGAGATATAATGGTTACACTGATGCTTGTTCTTGTAGGTGCGTTTATGGCTCTCCCCCTGTACCTTTCAATAATTAATGCATTCAAGCCTCTTGATGAAATTTTTATATATCCCCCAAGATTTTATGTAATGAAACCCACACTGATTAATTTCAAACAGCTGTTTCAGATGACGTCAAATTTGTGGGTACCTTTCAGCAGATATGTATTTAACAGTATCTTCGTAACAGTTGTTGTAACGGTCAGCCACGTTATTCTTGCCTCAATGGCGGCGTACCCTCTTGCAAAACATAAGTTTCCGGGAAATAAAGGAATATTTTCCTTTATACGGACGGCGCTTTTGTTCACAGGCGGTACAATCGCTCTTCCACAGTACATAATCATGGCTTTTCTTGGGATGGTCAATACATACTGGGCACTTATTCTTCCTTCAGTGGCAAGCGCACTCGGTTTATTCCTTATGAAACAGTTTATGGAGCCGATAGGCGACGCAATGCTTGAAGCCGCAAAGATTGACGGCGCAAGCGAATGGAGGATATGGTGGCAGATAGTAATGCCCATCGTTAAACCGGCATGGCTTACCCTTTCAATATTTGCGTTTCAGTCTATTTGGAACGCAACAGGAGGAAACTTTATTTATTCAGAGCAGCTTAAGCTTCTTCCTACTGTAATGACTCAAATTCAGGCCGGCGGTATCGCACGTACAGGTGTTGCTGCGGCCGCGGCGTTGGTACTGCTTGTACCACCTGTTTTATTCTTCGTAATTACCCAGAGTAATGTCCTTGAAACAATGGCACACTCCGGTATGAAAGATTAACAGAAAATATTCATTAATTTAAGGAGGATAACAGGCTGATGAAAAAGATGAAAAAAATCGTCACTTGTATTTTAGCACTGTTTATGATAGCCGGTACACTCGGTGCCTACGCAAAAGTACCCTATCATTCATATAATTACAGCTTTGAACAAAATAAAAGCGACTCTCCGGCGGGTTATGTGCCAAATAAAGTTATAACCGGACATGATTTAGGCATAACGCACTTTAAAAATCCAAACGATATATTTGTTGATCATAATAAAAATATTTATATTGTTGATACGGATAATAAGAGAATTGTCGTAATGAACAGCAGCTATCAGCTTATAAAAGTTATAGACCACTTTACTTTTAAAAATGCTGACTATAATATGTATATGCCTATGGGTATATTCGTAACAGATAACGGCGAGATTTATATAGCTAACCGAGATACCATTGATCCGGCTACAGGGGCAACCGCGGTGGATGGCGGCGAGGTTGTTGTCTGCAACATGGATGGAGTGGTAAACAGGGTTTACAGAAAACCCAAAACCCCGTACCTTGGAAAAACAAGATCCTTTCAGCCAAAAAAAGTGGTTGTGGATAGCTTGGGCGTAATTTACGCATTGTCCGATAATATAAACGAAGGTATTGTAAGCATGGATCAGCAGGGTAATTTTCTTGGCTTTTTCGGGTCCGAAAAAGTTAGCATGAATGCGGCTCAGCTCGCTGATTATTATTGGAGAAAATGGTTTCTTAATGATGTACAGCTAAGTAAGCTTGTTACATTCCAGCCGACAGAATACTCAAATATATACATAGACAGTACGGATTTTATTTATACGTCAAACGCTTATGAAGAGCTTGCATCAGGACAGATTAAACGTCTTAATCCGAATGGCGAAAATATTTTGAGCAACATAAAATATGGAGACCTTAAAGAGACGATTGACGCGGATGATAAAGTTGTAAAACAGTCATTTATTGATGTTACGGCGGATAAAGACGGATTTTTCTTCTGCCTTGACAAAAATGTAGGACGCGTTTACGTTTATAATCAGGATAGCGAAATGATAATGGTTTTTGGAGATAACGGAGCAAAAATCGGAACATTTAAAAACCCTGTTGCACTAGAAAACATTGACGGCAAAATCCTTGTCCTTGATAAAGACAAAGCAAATATAACAGTGTTTGAACCGACGGCTTACGGTAAAGCGGTGCGCGAAGGCATAAAAGAATATCAAAAGGGTCTTTACCAGAAAGCATTAAATCCGTGGGAAAAAGTCCGCGATATGAATGCCAACTTTGAAGACGCCTATACCGGCATAGGTAAAGCGCAGATGCTGCTGGCAAGCACAACAGTGAATAATGAAAAAAGCAAAGAGCTTTACGCTGAATCGATGAGTAACTTTAAGCTTGCAAATGACAGGGACAATTATTCTGTCAGCAAGAAGGAAATGAGAACGATAGTCCTAAGAGATTATTTTACGGCAATTGTGGTTGGACTTATAGCACTTTATATTTTGCTCAAGATTTACGGTAAAAATAAAAGGCGTGTAAATGAGGCCTTTGTCGGTTTCTTTAGAAAAATATTAAAAAGATTGCATAAGGAGGGACGGTAATTATGGCAGGAAAAAGACAAAACTACTATGCGACAATGAGTCCTTATGTATATCCTTTCTATAGTTTAATTCATCCTTCGGATGGATTTCAGGAAATGAAGTATAACCGTAAAGAATGCCTTCCTTTCGGAATAAGCATGATTGTGTTATGGTATATAACAACGGTGCTTAAAACTCAGTATACGGATTTTGTTTTTAACTATCAAAATCCCGACAAGATAAATATTTTTGTTATTCTCATCAGTACAGTCGGACTTTTTTTGATTGCAGCGGTTGCGAACTGGAGCTGCAGTACACTGATGGACGGAGAGGGAACATTTAAGGAAATTGTAACGGCGGGTTCATATGCACTTATGCCAATAATTTTTTCCAATATAGTTGTTATCCTGTTCAGTAAATTTCTGGTTGTAGATGAAGGCGTTTTCCTGAATTATGTGGAAATGATAGCATGGATTTGGGGCGCGCTTATTCTTGTGATAGCATTGCAGAAAATACATGATTTTTCATTTGGTAAAACTCTCAGCATGCTGGCGCTCACCGCGCTTGGCGTAGCGATTATTATATTTCTGGGCGTACTTGTATACAGCCTTTACCAACAGGTAAGCGCATTTATAGTAGGTCTATACTACGAAATTATTTACAGATTTTTCGGCTGACCTGGTTTGGTCGATGGACATTATAGAAAAGGAGAGTACGAACAGTGAAGAAAATGAAAAAAACAGCTATGCTATGCATTTCTTTTACATTGATTTTCTCTATGGCTTTTACGGCATTGACAGTGTGTGCCGAAGGGGAAAACACGTCATCTGCAAAAACTGATTCTTCCGTAGCGTCATCAAGTGAAAATAAAAGTACAGATAATAAGAAAACTGAAAAGAAGGATTTATCCGAGGTAGTTGCCGGGATAAATATTCCAGCTCCTTCATTTGAACTTATTGCCCAGACAGATAAAGTTGCTCTTTATGCCGACAAAAAAATCGGCGAAATAAAATTTGTCGATAAAGTAAACGGCTGTGAATGGTACAGTAACCCGCAGGACAAAACAAGTTCGATAGATATAGGGGAAAACAAAGAAAGGCTTTATTCGCAATTTTCAATAGAATTTGGCCAGGCATATAACCTCCTTACAACAAACAGCTCAATAGATTGTCTTAAATATACAAGAAACCAAAGTAAGCCAAGCCTTTCAACCAAAGCATTCAATAGGCTTTCTGGTTTTAATGAGAACGCAGGACATGAAAATCTCGCAATGTGCGAAAGTCTTAGCTATGAGCTTGTAAATGGCGGTATAAAGTTTAAATATACGATGCCAAAGTATGATTTCAAGATTGTCTTGCAGTATGTTGTAAAGGACGATTATCTTGAAGCTTCAATCCTTACAAATGAGAGCAAATTACGCACG
>JAUZPZ010000041.1 GCA_030705675.1 Bacillota bacterium | reverse complement strand
TTTTGGCGGAGAGAGAGAGATTCGAACTCTCGGATAGCTATTAACCATCACACGATTTCCAATCGTGCGCCTTAAGCCAGCTCAGCCATCTCTCCATAGCGTTACTGCCTAACGCATAATATTATACCATATAATAATTGATGTGTCAAGCCAAAAATAAGATTTAGATAATTAGGTTTGTACTGCCACATAAGGGCGGAAAATAAGAGAAATCTTCCTTGACAAACACCTGATTTGGTTGTATAATATAGAAAAGGTAAATTATTTGAAAGGATGAAAAAAGTGGATAAAATTACAAAAGATACAATTATTATGGACGTTCTTAAATTTAATCCGGATACAGCACAGTTTTTTTATGAAATTGGAATGCATTGTCTTGGATGTCCTTCTGCAAGTGGCGAAAGCATTGAAATGGCTTGCGCTGTTCATGGCGTGAACGCGGATGAACTTGTTGAAAAAATTAATAATTTTCTTGATAATAACTGACATTGTCAGAAAAAGACGTGAGGTTTTGCGGGTACGCCTGCAAAACCTTAAGTTTTTTAGAAAATAGGTGATATTTATGAAAAAATACAAAACACTCGTCACAATAATAGCAACTTTTTTGGTAACATCGCTTATGTGGGTATCAGTGTATAATTATATGTATGCAGGTGATGAAAATCTGCGAAAAATTGAGACCGCTTACAATATTATTAAAAATAACTTCGTGCTTGATTATGATAAAAATTTTGTAAAAGATTTTACTATTGCGGCAATGGTGGAATCCCTCCGGGATAAATATTCGGCATTTTATCCGAAAGAGTATTATGAGCAGTTGTCAAACGGGATAGAGGGTCATTATTATGGAATTGGTGTAACTGTTTCAGCTGATACTAAAACGGGTAAACTTATAGTTAATGACGTGCAGAAAGATACACCTGCCGGGCGTGCCGGGATAGAAGCCGGGGATACCATTCTGAAAGTGGGGGATACTCCGGTAAATGCGGATAATTACCAAAAAGCGGTTGACATGATACGAGGCGATGAAAACGGTGAAGGTACAAAGGTCGGACTTACATTGCTTAGGGGAACTACAGAAAATCAATATACGGTAAGCGTGGCGCGCGAGAAAATTATCAGCAGTACTGTGGAAGGTGAAATGCTTGAAAATGGGATTGCATATATAAAGATAAAAAAGTTTGATAATGAAACGTCAAATGAGTTTGCGCAAAAGCTACTGGATATAGGCGTTGATAATGTAAAATATCTCATACTTGATTTGCGTGACAATGGTGGTGGAACCATATATTCTACCCGCCTTATTGCAAGTATGCTTCTGCCTAAATGTGTCATAACTCAGTTCAAATATAAAAATGGCAGTTCTACTGATATAAAAACGACCGGCAAGCAGGTACTTACTGCTCCTATGTGTGTACTTGTAAACGGCGGCAGCGCAAGCGCTTCGGAAGTATTGACCAGCGCTCTTAGAGATAATAAAAGAGCAATTGTGATAGGAGAGCAGACTTTTGGAAAAGGAATAGCTCAGGTAACAATTCCTTTTGAAACGGAAAATGGGAAAACCGTCAGCGCGCTTTATCTTACTTATGCGCATTACCTTACGCCAAATGGAGAAGACATACATGGCAAGGGATTAAAACCCGACATAATTGTAAAAACACCTGAAAAGTATAAAAACATTGAAGTATCAAAGTGGGACAGAAAAGAGGATACTCAATTTTTAAAGGCAATGGAAAAGGCGAAGGAGAGTATAAAATGAAGGCGGTAATCCAGAGAGTATCACACGCAAGTGTGAGCGTTGACGGAAATATTGCGGGCAAAATAGAAAAAGGCATGGCAGTGCTTGTTGGAATATCAAGTGGCGACACGGAAAACGAATTGCGCGCTGTTGCGGAAAAAATGGTCGGTCTTAGGATATTTAGCGACGAGGATGATAAAATGAATTTGTCCCTTAAAGAGGTTGGGGGAAAGCTAATGGTAATATCTCAATTCACTCTTTATGCCGATTGCAGGAAAGGCAGGCGTCCAAGCTTTGTAAATGCGGCGGGAGGAGAATTTGCAAAGATCATGTACGAAAAATTTGTGGAAATCTGTGAAGAGCTTATGGGCGATAAGGTTGAAACAGGCATTTTTGGAGCGGACATGAAGGTTGAACTGCTTAACGACGGGCCGGTGACAATTATATTAAACTCCGACGAGCTTAATATAAAAAAACATATATAACGGCAGATAAAAAACTTATTAAATCTGAGAAAAAACTATTGATTTTTTTTGACTGATATGCTATAACATTAATGTTAAAAAATTGTTGTATATAAAATGTAAAGGGATGGTATTTAAATGAAAAAATTATTTATTGATTATTCAAGGGCGGTATGCCAGGCTGAAATAGACAAGATATGGCCAATGATAGAAACTGCTCACAAAACATTGCACGAAAAAACAGGAGAGGGCAGCGATTTTTTGGGATGGCTTGACCTTCCGGTAAATTATGATAAAGAGGAATATGCGAGAATAAAAGCGGCTGCAAAAAAAATTCAGAGCAACTCCGAGATACTTGTAGTTGTTGGAATAGGGGGTTCATACCTCGGGGCAAGAGCTGCTATTGAGGCGATGAATGACGAATTTTCCGCTATGAAAACAAAAGAGGAAAGAAATTATCCGCAGATAGTTTTTGCGGGTAACTCGATCAGCGGCGGTTATCTTAATCATTTGATAAAACTTCTTGAAAACAGAGATTTTTCTGTAAATGTAATCTCAAAGTCGGGTACAACTACCGAGCCGGCAATAGCTTTCCGCGTTCTTAAAAATCTTTTAGAAGAAAAGTATGGAAAAGAGGGCGCGAAAGAAAGAATTTACGCTACTACGGACGCTCGCAAGGGGGCGCTTAAAACAGTTGCGGATGAAGAAGGATATGAAACTTTCGTAGTGCCGGATGATGTGGGCGGAAGATTTAGTATATATACGGCAGTAGGCTTGCTGCCGATTGCGGCGGCGGGTATTGATACTGACGCTATGCTTAAAGGAACCCTTGATGCATGTGAGGATTTTGCAAGTCCTGATAAAAATAATGTATGTTATCAGTATGCGGCAGTAAGAAACTGCTTGTACAGAAAAGGAAAAACAATAGAGATGATGGTTGATTATGAACCTAAAATGCATTATTTTGCAGAATGGTTCAAACAACTGTTTGGCGAGAGCGAGGGAAAAGATAATAAAGGAATTTTCCCGGCTGCCGTTGGATTTTCTACGGATCTGCATTCGATGGGTCAGTATATACAGGATGGCCTGCGCAATCTGTTTGAAACAGTCATTCATATTGAAGAAACGGCGGATGATGTAATAATAAAAGAGGAAAAGAGTGACCTTGACGGGTTAAACTTTCTTGCAGGTAAAAAAATGAGCTTCGTGAACGAAAAAGCTTTTCAGGGAACATTGCTCGCACATAACGATGGAGGAGTGCCCAATATTGTTTTGAATGTCCCAGTGCTGGACGCATACAATTTTGGTTATATGGTATATTTCTTTGAAAAAGCGTGCGGTATAAGCGGTTATATTTTAGGCGTAAATCCATTCAATCAGCCCGGTGTAGAGGCTTATAAGAAAAACATGTTTGCACTTCTCGGCAAACCCGGTTATGAAAGTCAGAAGGCCGAACTGGAGGCAAGACTTAAAAAATAATAATTGGGAAATTTTATGAAAATGGTATGAAAGTACTTGATATTTAAAAAAAAGTATGTTATACTATTACTGAAATCAATACTTAGTTGATTTTAATATGCAAAGTGCGGTGACAGCACGGATAGGAGTGTTTTTATGTTAAAACTCATCATAGGCAGAAAAGGCACAGGCAAGACAAAACAGCTTATTGACAGCATTAACGAGGCGGTAAACACAGAAAATGGTCACATTGTGTTCATTAATAATGGCACAAGACATGTCTTTGATCTTAGTTCAAAGGTAAGACTTATAGATACATCTGAATATTCAATAACAAAATATAACACATTTTATGGCTTTCTTTGCGGTGTAATGGCGCAGGACTACGATATTTCAAATATCTTTGTTGACAGTGTCAACAAGATTATTACGGAAGATGATATTGTTGTCGCTGGTGAACTTTTTAAAAGCCTTGACGATGTCACAACAAAGCACAATGTAAACATTATTATTACCGTAAGCATTGACGTTGCCGATGCTCCGGAGTACATGAAGAAGTATTTATAATGAAATAAAATACAGTACTTAAAAACGCACGAGGTTTTCGTGCGTTTTTGGTTTAAATTATCCTAAATTACGGGGGTGCGTTTATGTTATATCAAAGTACAAGAAATGCGGCGAAAAAAGTGAATGCCGCGGAAGCTATAGTTAAAGGCATTTCAGAGGATGGCGGTTTATTTGTTCCTTGTGAAATTCCACATATAAGCCTTGAGGATATAAAGAGCCTGTCGGAGAAAAATTACAGGGATAGGGCGAAGACTATTCTTGGGCTTTATCTTACCGACTTTACGGGTGAGGAGCTGGACAAATGTGTCACAAATGCGTACAATTCAAAAAGTTTTGGTTCGGATGCAATTGCGCCACTTCATCATCTTAATGACACTGCAAGTATTTTAGAGCTTTGGCACGGTCCTACCTGCGCTTTTAAAGATATGGCGCTACAGATACTTCCACATTTTATGACATGCTCTATAAAAAAACGTAAGATTGACCGTGAAATTGTTATTCTTGTCGCAACCTCCGGAGATACCGGGAAAGCCGCGCTTGAAGGCTTTGCGGATGTTGAAGGAACCCGTATTTTGGTATTTTTCCCTGAAAACGGAGTAAGCGAAATACAAAAGCTGCAAATGCTTACCCAGGAGGGGAAAAATGTGGGCGTCGCTTCAGTTTGTGGTAATTTTGACGACGCGCAGACGGGAGTAAAAAGAATTTTCGGAGATAGCGAATTTAACGCGGTGCTTGAAGAAAATGGTTTCAGACTTTCCTCGGCAAACTCAATTAACTGGGGAAGGCTTGTTCCGCAGATTGTATATTATTTCTCCGCATATTGCGATATGGTTAACTCAGGAAAGGTGGCAGTCGGAGATAAAATAAATATCTGTGTTCCCACAGGTAATTTTGGAAATATCCTTGCGGCATGGTATGCAAAGGAAATGGGCTTACCTGTAAATAAATTCATATGCGCGTCCAACGCCAACAATGTGCTTACGGATTTTATAAATACAGGAATTTATGATAAAAACAGAGAATTTAAAACTACGACATCTCCATCGATGGATATTCTTATTTCAAGCAACCTTGAACGCCTTTTGTTTGATATTACGGGAAGAAACGAAAAGCTGATAAAGGATTGGATGAATAAACTTTCCTCATGCGGGAAATATGAGGTTTCTGACACCGAAAAGGAAATCATTAAAAGCAATTTTTATGGCGGATATTGTAACGATGACGATACAAAAGAAACAATTAAAAGTATCTGGAATGAATATAAGTATCTTATGGATACTCATACGGCAGTAGGATATAATGTGTATAAACAGTACACTGACAAAACAGGGGATAAAACACCGGCGGTTATTGCTTCTACGGCAAACCCGTATAAGTTTAATGAAACTGTGCTCAATGCTGTAAGTCCCGGAATTAACACAAAATTAATGAACGAATTTGATGTTCTTTATGCGTTGAATGAAAAAACAGGGCTTGAAATTCCCTACTCTCTTGCTGAATTGAAAGATAAGGCTAAACGCTTTGATACAAAGTGTGAAAAAGAAAACATGATTAATGTTGTCAGAGAAATGTTGGGTATAAGATAATGTGAAAACGGTCTGCTCATTAATCATATGGTAATGAGCAGACCGTTTTTGTATACTGGTTTCAAATAGAAAGGCACTTTAAAAGCATAAGTTTTTTAGTCAGGCAAGGAGGGGGCAATACTTGATGTATGGACGGGTTCTTCCCTCGCCGCATGGCAAAAAGAGGACAAGTGTTACACTTTTATTTGGAATCGGTATTACTTCAATTCAAATGAATGGCAACTTGTTTCGCCTTCTGTTACGGCGGTTTTGTTGTCTATGCAGATATTGTTTGCCTGGCATTTTCCCTGGCAATTGTGAACACAGTTTTTTACGGAGCATTTTATTTTTTCGTTGTAACCGTACATAGAATCTGATGTTTTGTCTGACATTTTGACATTCCTCCGAAAATTTATTTTGCGGGCAATTGTCCTGCGGGATTATTTTAACCAAATTAAGAGATAATAATGCAAAACCCAATTTTTAGAAAGAGGATAATTATGGCAATTTATGCACTTTCGGATTTTCATTTATATTTGAGTATGAAGGACAAACCAATGGATATTTTCGGAAATGAATGGGATAACCATATGGAAAAATTGCGTCTTGGCTGTCAAAGTCTAAAAGAGAGCGATGTTCTTCTTATTCCGGGCGATATTTCATGGGCAATGTATCTCGACGAGGCTTTTGAGGATTTAAAGTTTATTGAGGAAATTCCTTGCAAGAAAATAATCAGTAAGGGGAACCATGATTACTGGTGGACATCACACAAAAAACTTAAAGAGTATCTTGATAAATGCGGATTTGCCACTATTTCATTTCTACATAATAATTTTTTTGCCTATGGGGACATTGCTTTATGTGGAAATAAAGGATATTTTTATACTGGTTTGGAGAATACTCATGATAGACAGCTTTACGAGAGAGAACTTATACGTATGGAACTTTCTCTTAAAGAGGCTGAACTTTTAGGATATAAACGCAAGGTATTTCAGACTCATTACCCACCATCGGTTGACGGGATAAACCCGGATGCAAGGATATCGGAAATCCTGAAAAAATATGGCGTGGAAAAATGCGTTTACGGACATATCCACGGAAGAACGCAGAAAAATCATTTTGAGGGAAACTTTGAAGGAATAGAATACATCTTTGTTTCCTGCGAATATCTTGGTTTTAAGCCTAAGTTAGTACTAAAGCAGCAGGAGGAAGAGTTATGGACAGAAGAGAAAAAATAAAAGGTTTTATAAACAGTGAGGCATATGCGCCTATGAAGGCGGACGAAATGGCTGTTGTACTGTCTGTGCCAAAAGAGGACAGGGAAGAGTTTAATTTAATCATAGATGAGCTTATAAATGAAGGAGAAATAATCAAAACAAACCGCGGAAAAATAATTTCATGTGATAAAATGGGCTATATTTCAGGAATATATACCTGCACGTCGCGCGGGTTCGGGTTTATTATCAGACAAGAAGAGGACGATGTTTTTATAGCGCGTAAATCATCCTACGGCGCAATGAACGGAGACCGTGTCATAGCTCGTATAATATCTGAATCGTCGCCCGAACACAGGCGTGAGGGAGAAATTGTGCGCATTGCAAACCGTGCGAATAAAACAATTGTGGGAATTCTAAGACGCAGCGGAAAGAATTTTTACGTTGAGTGCGACAATGAACGACTTTGGCGGCACATTGATATAAAAAAGTCAGATTTAAACGGCGCTGAAAACGGGCAAAAGGTTGTGGTAAAAATAGGGAAGTACCCGACCGATAAGGAGGATGCGACAGGGGTTATTGATGAAGTGCTTGGCTGGCCCCAGGATAATGATGTAAAACTTCTCTCCGTAATGTATTCATATGGACTTGAGAGGGAGTTCCCTAAAGCGGTAAACTTGGCGGCGGAAAAGGTGCCAAAGGAGCTTTCCCCCGACAGTTTAACGGGCAGGCGGGATTTAAGAGATAAAATTATAATTACAATAGACGGTGAAGACGCAAAAGATCTTGATGACGCGGTATGTGTTGAAATGATGGAAAATGGAAATTATCTTCTTTCCGTGCATATAGCCGATGTGTCTGAATATGTTACAGAAGGGTCGGTTATTGACCGCGAAGCTCTTAAACGCGGCACAAGCGTATATCTGCCCGGAACCGTTATACCCATGCTGCCGCCGAGGCTTTCCAACGGCATATGCAGCCTTAACCGCAATAGCGACAGGCTTACTCTTTCTGCGGAAATGGAGTTTGATAAAGGCGGAAACCTTGTAAATCATAATATTTATACTTCTGTAATTTCTACGACAGAGCGTATGACATATACCAACGTTAAAAAAATTATAGATGGTGATAAAGAAACTGTAAATGAATATAAAAATATAGTACCGCTTGTTTTGGTAATGAATGAACTTGCAAAGATTTTGAGAAAAAAACGTATGGCGGGCGGCTCTATTGATTTTGATTTTCCCGAAGCAAAGGTCATATTTGACAATGAAATGAATGTAATAGATGTGCGCAAAGTTGAGATAACCGAGGCAAATGAACTTATTGAGGAGTTTATGCTTGCGGCAAACAGCTGTGTGGCAGAGCATTTTTTCTGGATAAACGCCCCGTTTGTATATCGTGTTCATGAAACGCCAGACAGTGAAAAAATTGAGGCGCTTGGAAAGCTTTTGTCGATTTTTAATATAAGCATAAAGGGAAGGACAGATGAGGTAAAACCGAAAGCACTTGCGGATATTCTGGAGAAAGTGAAAAACGAACCGTACGCTTTGGTGGTAGGGCAAACCATGCTTCGTTCAATGAAAAAAGCAAGATACAGCACAGAGTGTCTGGGGCATTTTGGATTGGCGGCAAAATATTACTGCCATTTCACGTCGCCTATACGAAGATATCCAGATCTCATGATACACAGAATTATTAAAGAGTATTTAAAGTACGGCAATCTTAGAGATAATAGGGAAAACATTTTGCGCAGTGCGGCGGAGGCCGCGGCGATACAGGCAAGCGAAACCGAGATAAAGGCGCAGGAGGCTGAACGCACAGCGATAAAGATAAAGGTTGCGGAGTACATGAGCGCTTTTGTAGGGAGAGGCTATACCGGCTATATATCATCCGTGACAAACTTCGGACTGTTTGTGCAGCTGCAAAACATGGTGGAAGGATTAATACATGTGGCTAATATGGAGGATGATTATTATGACTATATTGCCGACGGAGTATATTTAAAGGGAGAAAGGACAGGGAAGGAATATCATATCGGTCAAGAAGTAAAAATTGTTGTTGCGGCGGTTAATGAGCTAAGCGGTGCAATTGATTTTGTGTTTGAAAAGGGGGAATAAATAATGAGGATATTTATTGATACCGCAAATGTAGATGAGATAAGAGCGGCAAATGAGATGGGAATAATTTGCGGGGTTACGACAAATCCTTCTCTTATCGCAAAAGAGGGCAGAGATTTTACAGAGGTCGTAAAAGAAATAACAACGATTGTAGATGGACCTATAAGTGCAGAAGTGTTGAGCCTTGATGCCGACGGAATGATAAAGGAAGCAATGGAGCTTAAACAGAAAATTAATAACAAAAACCTTGTTATAAAGATACCCATGACGCCGGAGGGGTTGAAAGCGGTCAAACAACTTTCCACTGAAAAGATAAACACTAATGTAACCCTTGTGTTTTCGGTGGCGCAGGCGCTGCTTGCGGCAAGAGCAGGGGCAACTTACGTGAGCCCTTTTGTAGGCAGACTTGATGATATAGGGGAAACTGGGGTTATGCTTATAAAAGAGATTGCCGGGATTTTTAAACTGCATAATATTTCGACCCAAATAATTGCGGCAAGCATACGAAACCCCATTCATGCGATAGACGCGGCAAGCGCGGGCGCGGATATTGCTACAATTCCATATAAGGTACTTATGCAGATGACACATCATCCTCTGACGGATGCCGGAATAGAAAAGTTCCTGAAGGACTGGGGAAAATAATTATATCTATATTAGAATAAGCGAGCCAAAAACAGCTTTAACAGCTGACTTTTGGCTCGCTTTTTTATTTATGATTTTCTTAAAAAGCTACTTTGTAATAGCCCCTATTGTGTATGGAATTTTAAAGTGTACCGAAAAGTCTGTCACCGGCGTCACCGAGACCCGGACAGATATAGCCATGCTCATTGAGCCTTTCGTCAACGGCGGCACAATAAATCTGAACATCGGGATGCTCTCTTTGAATTCTGTCAATTCCGTTTTCGGCAGCGAGAATACACATAAGTTTAATATTTTTACCGCCTCTTTGCTTAATAAAACCTATTGCCGCGGAAGCCGAGCCACCTGTCGCAAGCATGGGGTCAACAACAAAAATCTGTCTGTCTTCAATGTCCGAGGGAAGCTTGCAGTAATACTCAACAGGTTCAAGTGTTTCATGGTCACGGTAAAGACCGATATGACCGATTTTTGCAGCCGGAATAAGGTTAAGCATACCTCCCACCATTCCAAGACCCGCACGTAAAATCGGCACAATAGCAAGCTTTTTGCCGGCAAGAATTTTTGTTGTAGCAACTTCGAGGGGAGTTTCAACGGTTGTTTTAACAAGAGGAAGGTCGCGTGTCGCCTCATACGCAATAAGGGTTGCAATTTCGTCAACCAATTCTTTGAACTCTTTAGTGCCGGTATTTTTATCTCTCAATATCGAGAGTTTATGTTGGATGAGAGGGTGATCCATGATAAGCAGGTTTTCCTTTTTCATTTGAATATCATTCCTTTTTAATTATTTTGGAATTTTTATTAGGTATAATTATATAATAAATATAAAAAAATGTCAAATATTATTTTATAAAAATGCCTCCCCCAAAGGGAAAAAATTTACAAAAAAAGCAAAAATGAATAACAAAATAAAAAAATTATTCAAAAAAATATTATAAATTCTATAAAAAACTTCAAAAATGACATAATTACGACATTAAAATTCATAAAAACTATTGACGAAGTAAAAAAAGTATGCTATAATAACATTAAAATTAACATATATAATGAGGTAGTAAATATGATGACAGAGAATATTGAAAAAATAATAAGCGAAGCAAAGAAATGTTATAAAATAAATTATGACGATTACCCGCTTTACAATGTAAAAAGAGGGTTGAGAAATGAAGATAGCACAGGCGTTCTTGTTGGGCTTACGTCGGTAGGCGAGGTAAGCGGCTATATTATAGCTGACGGCGATAAGGTTCCGATTGAGGGAAGGTTGCGCTACCGCGGCGTAAATGTAAGAAGAATAGTCGAGGCGTGTCAGAATGAAAAGCGTTTCGGTTATGAAGAAGTCGCGTTTCTGATTTTATTTGGGTTTTTGCCGGACAGAAATACTTTACAGGTTTTCTGTGAAAAGCTTGGAAAGCTCCGCAGTCTTCCTGAAAGCTTTACCGAAGATATGATAATGAAAGCTCCAAGCAGAAATGTTATGAATAAGCTTGCAAGTGCAGTACTTTCGATGTATTCGTATGATAAAGACGCTGAATCCATGGAGATTAATAATCTTATCCGCCAGTCGCTTGAAATTATAGGAAGGCTTCCGGCAATGATGAGTTATGCATATCAGACAAAGCGTCATTATTATGACCATGCCAGTTTCTTTTTACATTCTCCGCGTCCGGACTATTCTACGGCGGAAAATATTTTGCACATGATTCGCCCCGATAATAAATTTTCACGTTTTGAAGCGGAGGTACTGGATCTTCTTCTTATACTTCACGCAGAGCATGGCGGAGGTAATAACTCTACATTTGTGTGCAGGGCGGCAAGTTCCACAGGTACTGACACATATTCGGCAATTTCAGCTGCCATAGGTTCTTTGAAAGGTCCGAAACACGGCGGTGCCAATTTTAAAGTTATGGCAATGATGAATGATATTAAGGAAAATGTGTCAGATTGGGGCGACGATGAAGAAGTAAGGGCATACATAAAACGTATTATAAATAAAGAGGTTGGCGATAAGAGCGGGCTTGTTTATGGAATGGGGCACGCGGTTTACAGCTTATCCGACCCGAGAGCGGTAATGCTCAAAAAGAAGGCTGAAGAACTTGCGACTGAAAAAGGCTGCCTTAAAGAATTTAATTTGTATGATGCAATTGAGCGTCTGACGCCCGAAGTGTTCTGTGAGCTTAGAGGTGAAAAAAAGGTTATTTGCGCAAATGTCGATATGTATTCGGGTTTTGTCTACACAATGCTGGATATTCCTGAGGATTTGTATACCCCTTTGTTTGCGGTTGCGAGATGTGTAGGTTGGTGCGCACACAGGATTGAGGAGATTGTTTCAAGCAATAAAATCATGAGACCCGCATATAAGAGCATATGCCATAAGGTAGATTATATCCCTATGGATGAAAGATAATAAAAAAGGTAGATTTTTGAAATACGCCCCATCTATTAGGCAAAAGTGATGCATTGTCTAACAGATGAGGCGTATTTTATAATACCGGCAATGCCGGTGAAAGTTCATTATCGGACGGTTCAATTTTAAGCAAATCTGTAATATCATATCTTGCCGCAACGCCGAGAGAAACGGAAAGTCCCTCGTCTTTCAGCATATTTAAAACAGTGTTGTAAGCCGTTTTAGGAGTATTGTTCTCTTTGCTTAAATGTCCTAAAGCTATACGTTTTGTTCCGCTTCTGGCAAGAGCGCACGCAAGCTTGCCCGCCTGCTCGTTGCTCATGTGACCGGTACAGGAAGCAATACGCTTTTTCAGATAATAAGGATAAGCGCCGTTTTCAAGCATAAACTGGTCATAATTTGCCTCTATTAAAACCGTATCGCAGCCGCGCAGACTTTGCGCAAAATCCGAGGTAAGTTTACCGTTATCGGTAGCGACGGCATAGGATATACCTCCGCAGTTTAATACATAACCCACGGAAAAAGCCGAGTCGTGAGATGTGGCAAAAG
>JAUZPZ010000040.1 GCA_030705675.1 Bacillota bacterium | reverse complement strand
TCTCCTCAATAATAAAATAATTTCCGAATTAATATGCATTTATTATAGCATATTAATGTATATTAATGCAATGGGTAAATTACACAAAAAAATACATTTTATTAAAATAATATGAATTCTTATGAAAACAAAAGATTTTCATAGAAATAACGTTATAATTTAAAATATTATTTATTTTTCATACTTGCTTAACGTTGAAATATTATATAAATTTGCTATAATATAATTAAGGTCAAAGAAAGTCAAAGTCAAATAGGAGGTCTTTGAAATGGGTATCAGCGATATAATTGAACAATTTATACGAGAGTCAATGTCGGATGAAAATTTCGTTGAATTACAGAGAAATGAACTGGCCAATCGTTTCGGCTGTGTCCCCTCTCAAATAAATTATGTAATTCAGACGCGCTTTACGAATGAGCGCGGATATATTGTTGAAAGCAGACGCGGCGGAGGCGGCGGAATTACAATAAAACGAATTAGCGTTAATAATTCCAATCCTCTTATGCATATAGTTAACTCAGTTGGAGATGAACTTGACTACCCGACCGCAAGGATTTTAGTTTCAAATCTTGCGGATTACGGCGCGCTGAATTCCCGCGAAGCTAAGCTTATATGCAGTGCCATGACGGATAAAGTGTTGAATTTGCCAAAACCTACGCGCGATACACTGCGCGCGACAATACTTAAAAGTATGTTAATAAATCTAATTTAATCAAAATTTTTAAAAAATGGAGGAATGTATTATGTTATGTGCAAAATGTGGAAAGAATGAAGCTACAGTATATTTTTCAAGCAATATAAATGGTAAGGAAACTGAATACAATGTATGCCAGGATTGCGCAAAAGAGCTTGGCTTATTTGAAAGTTTTAATAAACAGCAAAAGCTTGTTCAAAATAATTTCTTCGGCGGAAGCTTCTTTGGAGGCAACTTGTTTGAAGATTTTGACAGAAGTATGAGAATATTTGACCGATTTATGTCGGGATCTTTCAATAACGGCTTTTTCGCGCCCCTTGAATTAGAGGAGCAAAATACGCCTGAACAGGATAAGTGTCCTTATTGTGGTCACACACTTGAGGATTTTAATAAAACAGGCAAACTTGGCTGTGCAATGTGTTATGAAACCTTTAAAGACAAACTTGACCCGGTTAATGTCGGAGCCGCAAAAAAAGAGGATATTATCAGTAACAAAAAAGAGACTGCGGCCGATAAAATAGCTAAGCTGCACGCTAAAATCAATGACGCTATAAAGGCGGAAAAGTATGAAGATGCGGCAAAACTAAGAGATGAAATAAAGAAACTTGAATCAAAAGAAAAATAACCTCTCACATATATTGAAATTAAGGAAGTGAATTAAAATGTATATAAATGGATTTAATTTTTCAGAAAAAGCCGAGATGGCTTTACGTCACGCCCAAGAATGTGCAATAAATATGGGGCATGGCGTACTTGGAACCGAACATCTTCTGGCAGGGCTTGCTGCCGTTCCAGACGGAATGGCGGCAAAAGTCCTTGCCGCAAAGGATGTTACGGAAGATAAAATTTTGGAAGCTATGCGCAAATATTATGACGACCAGCCCATCGTTCCTGAACACGGCAGAGTGATTGAAATGACCCCCCGAACAAAAAGTGTTCTCCAACTCAGCGTACGTGAGGCGTCGAAGCTTGGCAATCATTATATCGGAACCGAACATATACTTCTTTCTATAATCGCGGAAGGCGAAGGCTTGGCTTTACGTTTGTTGAGTGAACTTGGTGTAAACCCATCGGAATTATACAATATGATTATAAGTACTCTTTCCGAGCAAAGGGGAACGAGTGCGGCAGAGCAGTGCCGTGGAAAATCCACTACCCCCACTCTTGAAAATTTCGGAAGCGACCTTACTAAAAACGCGCGGGAAGGCAAGTTTGACCCAATAATCGGAAGGGATAAAGAAATTGAAAGAGTTGTGCAGATTTTAAGCCGCAGAACCAAAAATAACCCTTGTCTTATAGGTGAACCCGGCGTAGGTAAAACAGCCGTTGTGGAAGGTTTGGCACAGCGTATAGTATCCGGAAATATTCCTGAGATTTTAAAGGATAAGCGCGTATTTAACCTTGATCTTTCTTCAATGGTTGCCGGTGCAAAATACCGTGGCGAATTTGAAGAACGTCTGAAAAAAGCTATGGACGAGGTAAAAGCTGCCGGAAATGTAATTCTGTTTATTGACGAAATGCATACCATTGTCGGCGCGGGCGCAGCTGAAGGATCGATAGATGCCGCAAACATTTTAAAGCCTTCCCTTTCGCGCGGCGATTTGCAGGTAATCGGAGCTACCACAATAAACGAGTATAGAAAATACATTGAGAAAGACGCCGCACTTGAACGCCGTTTCCAGCCTGTAATGGTGGGAGAACCGACAGTTGACGAAACAATTGATATATTAAAGGGCATACGTGATAAATACGAAGCTCACCACAAAGTAAAAATTACCGACGAAGCGCTGGAAGCAGCAGCAAAATTATCTGCAAGGTATATTACAGATCGTTTCCTCCCTGACAAAGCAATTGACCTTGTAGACGAGGCTTCTTCAGGTATAAGAATAAAATCTCTTACGGTTCCTCCTGAACTCAAGGAACTTGAAAAAGAGTTGGATAAAATGCGTAAGGACAAGGAAGATGCTATTGTCGCTCAGGACTTTGAACGTGCCGCTAATTTGCGTGATGACGAAAAAACGCTGAAGGACAAACTGGACAACGGAAAAAAATTCTGGAAGAACAACAGCTTAAACAAAGAGCTTATTGTGGGTGCGAACGATATAGCAACCAAAATTTCCGACTGGACCGGAATACCTGTAAACAGGCTTGCCCAGGAAGAGAGTGAAAAGCTTAAAAATCTGGAGGCTATCCTGCACAAAAAGGTGGTCGGTCAGGACGAAGCCGTTACTGCCGTTGCAAAAGCAATCCGCCGTGGCAGAGTAGGTCTTAAAGACCCGCGCCGTCCTGTCGGAAGCTTTATATTCTTAGGTCCTACGGGCGTAGGTAAAACAGAGCTTTCAAAGGCTCTTGCGGACGCAATGTTTGGCAATGAGAATTCTGTTATCCGCGTCGATATGTCAGAGTACATGGAGAAACACACAGTTTCACGTCTTATAGGTTCTCCTCCCGGATATGTGGGTTATGATGAAGGGGGTCAGCTTACCGAAAAAGTGCGCCGGCATCCGTACAGCGTAATCCTTTTCGATGAGATTGAAAAAGCGCATCCCGATGTATTTAACGTACTTCTTCAAATTCTTGATGAAGGTACTGTTACAGATGCTCAGGGCAGACGTATAGATTTCCGTAATAGCGTAATCATACTTACTTCCAACATAGGGGCAAGATTAATTACAGAATCTGACCGCCAAATGGGCTTTAACGGAAGCGCAAACAGTGAGGAAACTTATGAAAAAATTAAGGAAAATGTTCTAAGTGAGCTTAAAAAGGCATTCAGACCCGAATTTCTTAACCGTCTCGACGATATAATCGTATTCCATCGTTTGACAGAAGATAATGTAAAGGAGATTTCCTCTATACTTCTTAACAGTCTTAGAGAAAGGCTTCGCGCCAACGGCATTGAAGCTGATTTCACACAAAAGGTAATTGATTATGTAAGCCATGAAGGGTTTGACCCAATCTATGGCGCTCGTCCTTTAAAACGTGCAATTCAGTCTAAAGTCGAAGATATTCTCGCCGAGGAAATGCTTGATGCAAACATTAGCGAGGGAAGTAAAATCACAGTGGATTATGACAACGACAAGGTACTTGTGAAAACGGAATAAAGGTCAAATAATTAAATCCCCGTTAAAACCGGCATAAACAGCCCGTTTTAACGGGGATTTTTAGTTCTTCAAACACACTAACCTTCCATCTCTTTAAAGCCCTCACCTATTACCTCCCGTACGTCCCCGATAGTTACAAATGCGTTTTTATCAATTTCCCTTATAATTTTCATAACTCTGCGCAGTTCTCCGCGTCGTACCACACACATAACCGTCATACTATCGCGGTTTGTATACAATCCTTTGGTATATATTCCAGTTGTCCCGCGCTTTAACTCCTCCATGATCTTACGGCTTATCTCTTCATTTTTTTCAGAAATTATCTGAACTTGTTTTACATTGTCACCATATACAGTTATAAAATCCGTTACTTTTGCAGCAACATATACTGCTATTACCGCATGAAGCATAATAGTTATACTCGAAAAAGCAAAGCCGGATATTGCAATTACAATTCCGTCTAAAATCATTATTGTCATAGCAACAGACATTCCACGCAGTTTTCTGCATATCATAAGCGCAGCCATATCACTGCCTCCGGTCGACGCTCCACGATAGACTGTTATGCCGACACCCATTCCGCTCAAAAGTCCGCCAAATACAGAGGCTATAAGCAAATCTCCGCAGTATCGATGAATTCCTTGTGTCAGTTGAAGAAAGAGTGAAAGTGCGACTATTCCCATAAGGCTTTTCGCAAGTTCCCATTTCTTTAAGGTTTTCCAGCCGATAATAAAAAGCAGCCCGTTAAGGACAAGCACGCTTATTGACATAGGGAAGCCGAAAGTAATATAAAGAACTGTGGCTATACCGCTGACTCCACCTGCCGCAATTTCGTTTGGTACAAGAAACATATTAAGTCCGACAGCGAGTATAAATGAACCAAGTATTATAGCAAAACAATCAACAGCAATTTCTTTTTTTCTCATATAACACCGCCTCTTTGCTATTTTGCCTTATTATGGAATTATTATGCTGCCCCTCATATTAAAAATAAAATCCCCGCTTTTTAAAATTTCGGCAAGCTCAAAAGAATTTTCCGGCAAAATCTTTGCAAATCATGGTTTTATATGCGTGGCAACATCATTTATTAAATATCAACCCTGACGACTTGCTTTTTCAGCCTGAATCATGATTGCACATTCCATTCTTTTTTTGAAAAGCTCGCATCCGTATTCATAAATACCGTTGATTTCTCCCGTTGCATGATATGCATTTGCCGCACAACCGCCGGAACAGTAAAGCTTTGCCCAGCAGTTTTTACATTCCGGTCTTGAATAAACGTTGCATTTACGGAAATTTTCACGCATAACGGTGTTGGTTACACCATCTATAACATTGCCCATACTGTATTTAGGGTCGCCGACAAACTGATGACATGGGAAAAGCTCGCCCCACGGTGTAACGGCAAGATATTCGGTTCCCGAGCCGCAACCTGAAATTCTCTTATATATGCATGGTCCATGAGCCAAATCTATCATGTAATGATAGAAGGTAAAGCCGTTACCCTCTTTGTCGCGCTTAATCATTTCGTTTGCCAGAATTTCATATTGCTCAAAAAGTTTAGGCAAGTCTTCTTTTGTCAGCGCATAAGGATCTTCCGGGGCACATACAACAGGCTCCATGCTAAGCTCCTTAAAGCCGAGATCCGCCATATGGAATATATCGTTTGTAAAGTCAACATTGTTATGTGTATATGTTCCTCTCACATAGTAATTTCTGTTTCCGCGTTTTTTTACAAATTCGATAAATTTAGGCACAATTATTTCATAACTGCCGTTTCCTTTATAATCTTTTCTTAGTCTGTCGTGAACTTCTTTTCTTCCATCAAGGCTTAAAACAACATTATGCATTTCTCTGTTACAGAATTCAATAATTTCATCATTAATCAAAATACCGTTTGTTGTAAGAGTAAATCTGAATTTCTTGTTGTGTTCTTTTTCTTGACTTCTGCCGTATGCAACAAGTTGTTTTACAACCTCCCAGTTCATAAGCGGTTCTCCGCCGAAAAAGTCCACTTCAAGATTTGTGCGTGTGCCTGAATTTGCAATAAGAAAGTCAAGTGCTTGTTTCCCAACCTCAAAGCTCATAAGCGCCCTGTCGCCCTGATATTTTCCCTGACTTGCAAAGCAATATGTGCAGTTAAGATTGCAGGTGTGTGCAACGTGCAGGCAAAGAGCTTTTATTACATTGTTTTTAGACTTTAACACATCTGCTTTATCTTCGTATATATCATTTGTGAAAAGCTGATTTTCTGCTTTAAGCTGCTTGATGTCAGCAATGCATTTTAAAACCTCATCGTTTGTTACGTTGCGGTCTGCATATTTCCGGGTAATTTTTTCGCATATAGCGTCGGTACTTTGCGTTTCATACATAGAAATAATATCATATGCAACATCGTCAACAGAGTGAACCGAGCCGCTATACACGTCAATTACTATGTTAAACCCATTTTGTTTGTATTGATGTATCATAAAAACAATCCTTATATCTTTTAGTAATTTGCATGAAAATTGCCGGCCGCATCAGTGGGCAACCGGCATAAACTTTATAGAGCAATTAGTTGTTCTCACAAGGCTGATTTGCAACGCCGCAAGAGGTTTTGCAAGCAGACTGACATGAAGTTTGACATTCGCCGCAGCCGCCTTCACAATCTGTAAGATTTCTTGTTGCAAGAGTAACAATTCTTTTTTGCGTATTTTCGCAAGGCTGATTTGCAACACCGCAAGAGGTTTTGCAAGCAGACTGACATGAAGTCTGACATTCACCGCAGCCGCCCTCACAGTCTGTAAGGTTCCTTGTGCTTAATGTCTTGATTCTATTCATTGAAACTACTCCTTTACTTAATTATGTATAGTATATATTATATAATTTTTAATCTTATTTGTCAAGCAGAATTCCTTATTTATTAACCAGTATTTTGTCAGGCATAAGCTTTTCAGTGTCATTTAGGGTAATACCGCTTTTTTTATACACCTTAAAGGTGTCTATAATTTCGTCGGTTATTTTTTCTCCGGGGATAACAAGCGGTATACCCGGGGGGTATGCCCAGACATATTCTCCGCATATTCTGCCCGCCGAAAGAGATATGCTTATAGCTTCGCTCGCTTTTCGTTTTGCAGTATATGCTAAAACCATCTGCTCCGGAAGCTTTGGATATATGTTAAACCCAGTAGCCCGGGCAACGTCGCATTTTTCATCAATACTTAAAAGTGCATCTGCAAAAAGACTCAGCTTTTCTTGAGTATCACCCATACCTGTCATTGCTATAACATATTTAAGCGATGCCATTTCGCATTCAAACCCGTATTGCCGCAACATTTCCATAAGATCGTTTCCTGTAAGTTTAGTCTGCCATGTGCATATAACAAGTTTTGATGTGTCGAAATCAAAAAACTGTTTTTCTTGATTGCTTAGTACTTTTAGTTTTTTTAGATTTTTTGTTTTTTGAATAAATAAATCAATGCCTTTTCTCCAATTTATAAAAAGTTCGTCCTTTTGTGCACATAAAAGATTGATACAGCCGTCAATAGATGCCATTAACAGATAAGAAGGACTACTTGTTTCAAAAATTGCGAGACTTTGAGCAATACTTTTGGCACTTACAAGGTTTCCGTTTATATGTAACAAAGCTGTTTGAGTAAGGCTTGGCAAAGTTTTGTGCAAGCTCTGAACTACAATATCCGCATTACTTTTTACAGCTCCGTCAGGAAACCCATATCCGAAACCGAGATGTGCTCCGTGAGCTTCATCTACCATAACGGGAATTTGAAATTCATGAGCCGTATAACATACTTTTTTTATGTCACTGACTATACCTTCATAAGTGGGACTTGTAATTATTATTAGCTTTGTATCGGGGAAATTTGCAATTGCCTTTTCAATATCTTTGGGATTTATGCATCCGTATCCGCCTGTAATAGGGTCTGCTTCGGGCATTATGAATACGGTCTTTGCCTGTGCAAGCTCAAGAGCGTTATAAACGGATTTGTGACAGTTTCTTGCACATATTACTCTGTCTCCTGAACTTATGCAAGCATAAATTGAAGCAAGAATTCCGCAGGTTGAGCCATTTATAAGATAAAATGAATGGTCACTATGCCAAAGATTGGATGCTTTTTTCATTGAATCAAGCAATATTCCGCTTGCATCATGAAGATTGTCCGCACCGCTGATTTCCGTGATATCACATTGCGCGCACAGACTTTTAAGATATGGCGCAAGAAGGGTATTCCTTTTGTGTCCCGGCATGTGCATAGGTATTTTTGATTTGTTCATTTTTTCAAGTGTTTCAATAAGACTGTTATCCATTTGCGGTATACACTGCCTTTCAGTTTATTCTGACATTCTGCTTCTATCTTGTACAAAAAATCCCCATAAAAAATCTTTCTCATAAGCAATATGACCGTTGTGAAGTGCCCAAACCGTTATATCCTCTTGCTTTACCAAAACTCCGTCATGAACCTGATTTGCCTTCATTTTATATATTAAGATAAAAAACCGGTTCCGTTGTTCTGACGGAACCGGTTTGTCACTTAAAATTTAATTACTCCTGCCCGCTAAGGCTTTTTGCGCCGTTTGTGCAATTTTAAGTCTATTCATTATTTGAAATGAGTATTAATTTAAGCTTTAATTTCTTTTATCTTAGCCTGCGCTGCAGCAAGTCTTGCTATCGGCACACGGAAAGGTGAGCATGAAACATAGTCAAGCCCTATCTTATGGCAAAATTCAACAGATGTCGGATCGCCGCCGTGTTCTCCGCAGATACCTATGTGCATAGAAGGATTAACTTCTTTACCAAGCTTAATAGCCATTTCCATAAGTTTGCCTACGCCGGTCTGGTCAAGTCTTGCAAATGGATCACTTTCAAAAATTTTAGCGTCATAATAAGCATCAAGGAATTTACCAGCATCGTCACGTGAGAAACCATATGTCATCTGTGTAAGGTCATTTGTACCAAAACAGAAGAATGCAGCTTCTTTAGCTATTTCATCGGCTGTAAGAGCCGCACGCGGGATTTCTATCATAGTACCAACCTCATATTTAAGGTCAGTATTTGCCTTTGCAATTTCCTCATCAGCCGTTGCAACAACAATATTCTTAACATATTTAAGTTCCTTTATATCTCCTACAAGAGGAATCATGATTTCAGGAACAATTGTCCAATCTGAATGAGCCTTTTTAACATTTATAGCGGCACGGATAACTGCTCTTGTCTGCATTTTTGCTATTTCAGGATATGTTACAGCAAGACGGCAGCCACGATGTCCCATCATGGGGTTGAATTCATGAAGAGAATCAATAATATTCTTTATTGTCTCAACAGATTTACCCTGAGCTTTTGCAAGAGCCGCAATGTCTTCTTCAGATGTGGGTACGAATTCATGAAGAGGCGGATCAAGAAATCTTATTGTAACAGGATTTCCTTCAAGTGCTTCATATAACTTTTCAAAATCACCCTGCTGTATCGGAAGGATTTTATTAAGAGCGGTTTCTCTTTCCTCAACTGTATCTGAACAGATCATTTCACGGAAAGCGTCAATTCTGTTGCCTTCAAAGAACATATGCTCGGTACGGCAAAGTCCTATGCCTTCTGCTCCAAGTTCTCTTGCTTTCTTCGCGTCAGCCGGTGTATCTGCATTTGTTCTTACTTTAAGGCTCTTGAATTTATCTGCCCATGACATAATTCTTCCGAACTCGCCTGCAATAGAAGCATCAACAGTAGGAATGATACCATCATAGATTTTACCTGTCGAACCATCTATTGAAATAGAGTCGCCTTCATGATATGTCTTACCTGCAAGTTCAAATTTTTTATTTTCTTCATCCATGTTTATTGCTGAACAGCCGGATACGCAACATGTACCCATACCGCGGGCAACAACGGCAGCGTGAGAGGTCATACCTCCGCGAACCGTAAGAATACCCTGAGATGCTTTCATTCCTTCAATATCTTCGGGAGATGTTTCAAGACGAACAAGCACAACCTTTTCACCTTTGGCATTCCACTGTTTTGCATCTTCAGCTGTAAATACAATTTTACCGCAAGCGGCACCCGGAGATGCGGCAAGTGCTTGGGCAATATGAGTAGCGGTTTTTAAAAACTTAGAGTCAAACTGAGGATGAAGAAGCGTATCAAGGTTTCTGGGATCTATCATAGCAACCGCTTCCTGTTCAGAAATCATACCTTCATCAACAAGATCGCAGGCAATTTTAAGAGCGGCCTGTGCTGTTCTCTTACCGTTTCTTGTTTGAAGCATATACAGATGCTTATCCTCAATTGTAAACTCCATATCCTGCATATCTCTGTAATGTGACTCAAGTTTATTGCAAATTCCTACAAACTGCTCATAAACTTCAGGCATTACCTCTTTAAGCTTAATAATAGGCTGAGGAGTTCTTACGCCTGCAACAACATCTTCGCCCTGCGCATTCATAAGGAATTCACCCATAAGGTGTTTTTCGCCGGTTGCGGGATCACGTGTGAATGCAACGCCCGTACCTGATGTGTCACCCATATTACCGAATGCCATCATTTGTACGTTAACGGCTGTACCCCATGAATAAGGAATGTCGTTATCACGACGGTATATATTTGCTCTCGGGTTGTCCCATGAACGGAAAACTGCTTTGATAGCTTCCATAAGCTGTACTTTCGGATCTGTCGGAAAATCTTCCCCTATTTTGGACTTATATTCAGCCCTAAACTGTTCAGCAAGCTCTTTAAGATCTTCTGCTGTAAGGTCAACGTCCTGAGTAATTCCTTTCTGAGCCTTCATTTTATCGATAAGTTCTTCAAAATGCTTCTTTCCTACTTCCATAACTACATCGGAGAACATCTGAATAAATCTTCTATAACAATCCCAAGCCCAACGAGCATTTCCTGACTTTTCTGCCAGTACTTCAACTACTTCTTCATTAAGACCAAGGTTAAGTATAGTATCCATCATGCCAGGCATTGATGCTCTTGCTCCAGAACGTACTGATACAAGAAGAGGATTTTCCTTATCTCCAAACTTTTTACCAGCAATTTTCTCCATTCTATCAATGTTTTCCATGATTTCAGACTCAATATCATCATTAATTTTTTTGCCGTCCTCATAGTACTGTGTGCAAGCTTCTGTTGTAATTGTAAAGCCCTGCGGTACCGGAAGTCCTAAATTGGTCATTTCTGCAAGGTTTGCACCCTTACCACCAAGCAAGTTACGCATAGTAGCGTTGCCCTCGCTAAACAGGTAAACGAATTTTTTACTCATTTCAAAATTCCTCCTAAATATATTTTTAGCTTTTAACTATTTTAAGTAGCTGTAAATGACAAACGACTTGTCCCTCATTTTACAGACCACTATACTATTATACCAAAAATTACCTTGAATTTCAACATTTTTATTTGAAAATTTTCTCAAAAATTTTTCTTGAGCTACGGTTCTTTATTATGTATATTTAACAAATTTACAACTCGTACGATAAGTGGACTTTTACAAACAAATCTATTATTTCAAGCACTTTTTCAAAAAGCTTTTCCTCCGCCGCTATTCCAAAAGCCTTTTCCAAAGGTAAATAAATTATCCAGCCCATCAGTTTGCGCGTATTTTCTTCTATTTCCACAAAGCTTCGCGACACTTTCGCGCACTCCCCGCAAATTATTCCTCCATCTTCGGGAGAAAAGAAATCGATTTCTCCGCCCGAACCGCATATTGCGCATTCTCCTGTCACAGGCGGTATGCCCATATATGTAAGTGATTTCAGATAGTAAACGCATTTTATCATGTTTATGCTTTTATCCGTATTTGCCAGCATATGCAGAGAATTTAAAATAAGGCGCAGTATATCTCCGCTTTCCTCATTTTCAACCGCGGTATATTTTGTAAAGGCTACTATTTTATTTGCCGCATCCAGTCTGTCCAAATCCCGCGCAAGCCCCATAAAATCTGTTACAGGGCTTGCCTCGGATATTGTATAGTAACCATTTTTTTTATCATAAAGAACAAAATCGCCATAACAAAACACGCGGGCCACGGCTTTAAGATTGTTATGGTTTGACGTTGCGCCCTTTGCCGATACGCTTATTAACCCCATGTTGTCGGTAAATAGTGTAAGAAGCTTATCATACTCTCCAAGCCTGGTTTGCGCCACCACTATTCCCTTTGTTTTTATCATTTTCATAGGATTCATCCTTATTCATATTGTTATATGTCAGATAGTCGCCCACTTTTCCCGTTTTGTTAAAAGTTTCCCATGCCTGTTGTTGTTTTGCCGTATCATTTTGCATTAAAATCACCTCATAAGTATCTTCCGCTTACAGGAAGATATTTATAAGCGTTAATTTTTAGCAATTTGGCGTAACCAAAGCTTGGCTCATTTTATTCAAATCAAAGTTTTTATCAATAACTTTTTTTGCTTCCTCCGGGGTAACTCTGTCAACTCTTTCAATAAACTCGCTTTCTGTAAAAATTTCTTCACCCAAAAGCCATTGTTTACCCATAGACGACATTCGGTTTTCAGTATTTTCCGAGGCAAGTATATATTCCGCTTTTACCTGCTCTTTTGCACGCTGCAATTCTTCATTGCTTATACCGTTATGTATATTCTCTATTTCATTTACTATAAGCCTCTGAACTTTATCGGCATTTTCCGGATTTACCGCCGCATAAATCGTAGTACACCCGCAATCTGAATATGGAGTAAGGCAGGAATAAATCGTATAAGCAAGTCCCATATCCTCCCTTATTTTTTGGAATAATCGTGAACTTACACCGCCACCCAAAACATTATTAACGATACTCATAGCGTAAATGTCTTCGCTTATCCGCGAAACACCTTCAAGCGCAAGAGCAATATGTGTTTGTTCAATGTCCTTTTTAACGGTTATGTTTCCTACCGTATACCGTGGCGGATCGCCCGTCAAAACAGTTGACATTACTTTTCCCATCATTCCAAAATACTTTTCGACAAGAGAAAAGAATTTTTCACTGTCAATATTTCCGGCGGCAGATACAACTATATTATCCGGCGTATACCGAAAAGCCATATACTTTCTTATAAGCTTCTCGTCAAATGTCTCAATTGATTCATTACTGCCCAAAATATTGCGACCTATTGCCTGATCCTGAAAACACACTTCTTCCAGAATATCATGAACAAGCTCTTCAGGAGTATCCTGATACATGCTTATTTCTTCCATGATTACTCCGCGTTCAAGTTCAATATCTTTTTTTTCAAACTTACTGTGCAAAAGCATATCGGAAAGTATTTCAAGACATTCTTCCATATGCTTATCTATAGCCTTAACGTAGTAACAAGTGGTATCCCTCGCCGTAAACGCATTAATCTGCCCGCCCATTCTATCCGCAAATTCCGCAATATCGCGGGCGCTTCTGCTTTGTGTGCCTTTAAAGAGCATATGCTCTATAAAGTGTGAAATTCCCCAAAATTCGGGGGTTTCATGGCGGGACCCTGTATTTACCCATACGCCTGCGCTCACACTGCGCAGATAGGGCAAATTTTCGCAAATACAACGGACACCGTTTGAAAGGGTTCTTGTTTTTATCATAAGCGTATCAATCCTGTCTGCCGAAAACAGCCCAAACATTTAAGTTAGTCTGGGCTGCCGGTTTGTTCAATTAACCAATCTTTCCAAGATTAATTCT
>JAUZPZ010000004.1 GCA_030705675.1 Bacillota bacterium | reverse complement strand
CCATATCTCTTTTCCGTTTTTTTGGTCCCTGACAAGAATGTTTTCCCGAATAAGTTCTTTTACAAAAGAATCAAGCTCCCCGCGTTCCTGCGCACTGAATTTACTAAGCGAAAAGTTATAATCCTCCGTAATGACAAGAGGATTATTGCTTTCATTTCGGGATTTGCTACGCATTCTGGAAACCAGCGAAGTGTTATTGTTCCATTTTGTGGGATTTTTTCTGTTTATCTCCCAAAGCTCCATGAGGTTGTCTGAAAAAGCTTTTGTGTATTCTACGCGCGTCCAACGGCATTGCCCCCCGTAAAGGGAAATGCTTTCGGGAACCGAAATATATTCCGGTCTGATAAGCAGCGGTATATTGCCGTCTCCGTCGTAATCGGTAATAGCGCCGTTTACAATATCATACCTTATCATCTGTACATTGTGACTGCGCAGACGCTCATACGCAATGCCCATTGACACCATTACAAGGCGGTCGCCGCCGGTAAGGTCAAATGTGCAGTCTTTATATTCTTCCGCAAGATTGTAAAGAACTTCCGCGGTTTCGCGTACGGCGCGAATATTTACAGGCACGGGAATAATTTTCTTAAAATTCCTGCTATGGGAGTACAACAGATTATAAATACGCTGCGCATCGGTTTCAATTTGTCCGCGCGGGAGGGTGTTATCATAAATTAAAATCATTTTGTCAGGCTTAAAGGAAAGGCTCGTTACGGCATTTTCTATTGCCGCGGCAGAGTAGTATTCAATAATAGTCATGGCAAACTCCTCCGGTAAATTATGTTGCAATATATAAAAGAATATGTTATACTTGTATTATAACAGAGTTGTAAGATAAATTCAAGGTTTTTCGCTTAATTAAAGGGGTGAGTTTATGGTGGAAACAGTTTTAGAGAATGCATACGACATCTATAAAAGGCTGGGTGAAATGACAGGCAGAAGGGTTCGTATAAATTTAAATAACGGCAATGTGGTTGAAGGTACAATTAAGGGGATTGAAAATGACGGTCTTACCCTTATTACCGAAACGGGAAATGTTATATATGAAATAAAAAAAATCAACAGTATAGTTCCTGTCGCGCTCTTTAAAGAGCAGGGCGACCCTTTAAAAACAGAATTAAATGCCCAGCCCCTGCCAAACTCTCAAAACGAAACTCCTGAGGATAAAAAAGTTGTTTTGCGGGAAACTGACAAACTTATAAAGGCAATCGTTTACGGCGCGGAGACCTCCGCGTTTGAAACGCAAAGCAGAAATACTTTTGCTTTGGCGGCAGGAATGGTAGCGGCAGTGCCTATAATGATTATGTTTGCGGCGGTTTCAGGCACGGGAAACGTGTTTTTTAAAACGGTATGTGTAATTTTACTTGCGGTATCGGCGCTCTATTGTGCGTTTTCTCTTGGAATTGCAAACAGGCAGAACAGTGTAAAGAAAAACACTCTCAAAAGGGCGGACAGAAGCGGCAAAATAGCGGACGGAGATTATGACGAACTGCTTGTCATTTTATGCCGTGCAAATTTAAACGCGGCGAATAAAAACAAAATAGGGTTTAGAATATACGCGGCAATACTTGCGGTGTGTATGATATTGTTGGTGATTTCGGTAAGGTTATAACAAAACAAGGGCAGGCTAAGCCGCTTTGTGCTTTGATGTTAAAACGGACTTTTTTAAAATAGCTTCCCAAAAAAATCATATACAAAAAGCGAGCCGAAAATCAGCTTTAACAGCTAATTTTCGGCTCGCTTCCTTTTTGATAATTATAAGTTTTGCCGCTTTGTTTTCATTTTGCCGCAGCCTCTATATTAACGACTTTCTCTTCATCCAGCAGTTTTTTTAAAAAAGTACGCCTATGTATCGGGCATGGACCGTATTTCAAAATCATTTCCGTATGCAGTTTTGTGCCGTACCCCTTATGTTTCGCAAATTGATACTCCGGGTACTGCTTATCCAGCTCCATAAGATACCTGTCCCTGCTCACTTTCGCCAGAATAGACGCCGCGGCGATGGATCTGCTTTTAGCGTCCCCTTTTATTACGCACATATGGGGAATTTCCATGTTCGTCACCGCGTCCCCATCCACTATTACATATTCGGGCATGGCTTTAAGTGAGTTCACCGCCATATTCATAGCTTTATATGTTGCGTTCCTTATGTTTATTTCGTCGATTTCCTTCTCATCTACAGACGCTACCGCCCACGCTATCGCCTTTTCGGTTATAAGCTCAAAAAGCTCCTCCCTCTTTTTTTCGGACAGCTTTTTAGAGTCGTCAATTCCTTCTATCGCGCAGTCTGTCGGCAGAATTACCGCGCCCGCAAACACCGGCCCGGCAAGAGGTCCCCTGCCTGCCTCGTCAACGCCCGCAATTAAATCGTATCCGAACAAACTGTCAAACTCGACCATCAGCCGTGAATGTTCAATTTTTTCTTCCTTTGTTTTTGGCATAGCTTTTCCCTCTTACTCAACAAATTCCCCGATATATTTCTCGACCATATAATCTGGTTTATATGACATCTTTGCTTTGCGCAAGTTTTCATGGCCCATGTCGTCCTCGCGGTTTACATAATATACATCTGCATTATCATTTTTCAGATACAGGTTATTTATTGCCGCGTAAGCACCCCGCACGTCATGCAAAGCCTTTTCCACATGAATGATTATTGTGTTTCCCTTTCTTTCACCCACGGTTGCCGCAACAAGCGTTTTGTTTATTCTTATTGCCGCTCCTGTCAGCCCCAAAGGGACAAAATTATCAAAAAACCTTCCTATTACAAGCGTTTCGGCAGTCGTAAAGGAATTCTGCAGACAAAACTCCTTTATTTCGCCGAGATTGCCCGCGTTAATACCTTCATAAGTATACTCATTTTTCAAAAAACCGTTAAGCATATTTTTCTTTGAGTGCAAATCTTTTCCGGATAGATTTATCAGTTTTTCCGCCAAATAAACATAATCGTCATTGTTACGGCAACGCAAAAGCTTCAATTTATCCCCAAATGTCTCCTCTGCCAACGGTTTAAGCCGGTCCGCAATAAGTCCTATTGAAGGCTTCCTTCCGGCTTGACGGGCATAATCGCATATTTCTTTTACAAACGTTATCCTGTCACCTTTTCCGAGCGGAAAATTTATGAGCATTCTGTCTTTTCCCAGCTCAGCAATACAGGTAAAAAGACTGCCATCGGTACAAATTTTCGTATTAAATGCGTCACTCCACGCGAAAATGTTTCCAAAACAACTGTCTCCGTTAAACAAACCCGCTTCATCAAGAAACTTGTCTACCAACGGTTTATCTTCTATAGAGACCCTTTTAAATTCTACCATTTAAAAATCCCTTACTCATCAATAAATTTTACGTTACTGCGTCTTTTTCCCTTATATTTAAGCAAATATTTTTTGTCACCGTCTGTCAGCGGCGCGTGCTTTAGCATATCGGGGCGCTTTTTCCATGTACGGAAAACCGCTTGTTTTCTTCGCCACAAGGCTATATTTTTATGATGCCCGGATAACAGCACCTCCGGCACGCGTTTACCCAAAATTTCCTCCGGCCTTGTATATTGAGGATATTCGAGCAGTCCGTTAAAGTGTGATTCTTCGGTAAATGCCTCCTCGTCCGGCAGAACGCCCTTTTCCATACGGCACACGCAATCAATCACTGCCATTGCCGGAATTTCGCCGCCCGTAAGCACATAGTCCCCCACAGACAGCTCCATATCAACTATTTCTTCTATTACTCTCTCGTCCACACCTTCATAATGCCCACATAAAATCACAATATGCCTTTTTTCAAGAAGTTGTTTTGCAATATCCTGATTAAAAACCTTTCCCTGAGGCGACATATACACGGTAAAAGGCTTTTCAGCGCCGCACACCGCCTTATACGCGGATAAAATCGGCTGAACCGCCATTACCATTCCCCTGCCACCCCCATAAGGTGAATCGTCTACATTTCCGTGTTTATTTTCAGTATAATCCCTTATATTTATAAAATTTATGTCAAGAATGCCCTTCTCTCTCGCTCTTCCTATAATACTTTCGCCCATTACGGCGTCCATCATATCGGGAAAAAGAGTGAGCACATCAATCTTCATCATAAGTTATCCCTCTTATATGAGTAATATCCATTCGTTTTTCCTTCACATCGGTACTTTTTATAAATTGTTTTACTGCCGGTATAAGATATTCTTTGCCACAGGCGTTTTTAACAGCATAAACATCGTTCGCGCCGGTAAAAATCACCTCTGTGAGTATTCCCAGCAGCTGCCCGTCGGCATAAACTTCCATTCCCTCAAGATCCTTTACATAATAAGTTCCTTCGGGTTGAGAAGGAAGCTCATCTTCAGGCACAAACACAGTTTTGTTGCGAAGTTTTTGCGCGTCCTCCACACTGTCTACGCCCTCAAGCTTAAGCACGGCGCACCCCTTTGTAATCTTTACGCTTTTCATCTCATATCTTGTATTATCGATAATAAGCGCTTTAAAATTCTTAAAAAACTCCGGACCATCGGCATAAGGATTGACCTTGATTTCGCCGTGAACTCCGTGAACATTTATAATTTCTCCCAGTTCAACTGTTTTCATAATGTATACCACCTTAAAAAAAGAGGGTTTTAATAGCGTTCTACTAAAACCCGGCAACTCTTGTTATTATAAAATCTCAACGGAAACCCTTATGTTTTCATGTATTGCCGCCGCTTTGATAACTATTCTTATAGCCTTTGCTATTCTGCCCTGTTTACCTATAACTTTGCCCATATCGGACTCGTTTACATGAAGCTTAAGAACCATCCCTGTTTGCGTTTCTTCTACTTCAACATTAACGTCGTTCGGATACTCAACAAGAGCTTTTGCCATGTTTTCCAGCAATTCTTTCATTTTTAAAGTACCTCCCCTGCCTAAAAGCCGTGATAAAGCTTAATTTGAATAAATTAAACTTTATCCGTTCCTTTTCAGGCAAACAATCTTTAAAATTATTTTGTGATACCTGCTTTTTTAATAAGAGCTTTAACGGTATCCGTAGGCTGCGCGCCGTTACCAAGCCACTTCTGAACCTTTTCGGTGTCAAGTTTGATTTCAGCGGGATCCATAAGGGGGTTGAATGTTCCGACCTCCTCAATAAAACGGCCGTCTCTGGGATATCTCGAATCGGCTACTACTACTCTGTAAAAAGGAGCTTTCTTTGAACCCATTCTTCTAAGACGAATTTTAACTGCCATCTCTATCACCTCCTCAAATTTTCTTCTGCGCGGGAACAAATAAACTTTTACCTATTCCCTCTTTTGTATAAATTAACCTTGCGGTTCATTTAACCTTAACTAAAAAGGCAAATTAAAGCCTTTTGCGGCCTTCCGGCGAAACGCCTTATTGCCCATCATCTGTTTTATCATTTTCTGCATCTGTTCAAACTGGCGCAGTAGCTGGTTTACATCCTGCACCTGCGTGCCGCTACCCTTTGATATACGGATTTTCCTGCTACCGTTTATTATAGAAGGATTGCCTCTTTCAGCGGGTGTCATGGAAAGAATTATAGCTTCTATCCTTCCCATTTTCTTATCATCCACCTCAACATCCTTGACATTGCCCATCCCCGGAATCATGCCCATAAGCTGTGACACGGAACCCATTTTCTTAATTTGGCTCATCTGCACCAGAAAATCATCCAGCGTAAACTGGTTCTGTCTTAGGCGCTTTTCCATTTCCTGCGCCTGTTTTTCATCAAAGGCTTCCTGTGCCTTGTCAATAAGCGTGAGCACATCGCCCATTCCAAGTATTCTTGAAGCCATTCTGTCCGGAAAAAAAGGCTCTATATCAGACATCTTTTCCCCTATGCAGGCGAATTTTACAGGCTTTCCTGAAACCGCGCGCACCGAAAGCGCCGCGCCTCCTCTGGTATCGCCATCCAGCTTTGTAAGCACAACGCCCGTTATTTCGAGCTGTTCATTAAAGCTTGCCGCCACATTTACCGCGTCCTGACCCGTCATGGAGTCCACAACCAGCAAAATCTCATCCGGATTTACCTTTTCCTTTATCTCGGACAGTTCCTCCATAAGCTTTTCATCAATATGCAGCCGTCCCGCCGTATCTATAATAACAAGGTCGTTCCCATGCTGCTTGGCATGTTCTACTCCCTTTTGGGCAATTTCCACGGGACTTACTTTATCACCGAGAGTAAATACAGGCACATTTATCTGCGCCCCGACAACCTCAAGCTGTTTTATTGCGGCGGGGCGGTAAATATCGCACGCCACAAGAAGTGGTCGTTTATTATTATCTTTACGAATGAGCGCGGCAAGTTTTCCCGCAGTGGTCGTTTTACCTGCTCCCTGAAGACCTACCATCATAATGATTGTGGGCGGTTTTGAAGAAAAAGAAATTTTTTCGTTTTCTTTTCCCATAAGGTAGATAAGTTCTTCCCTTACTATCTTTATTACCTGCTGTCCCGGCGTCAGGCTTTCAAGCACCTCACTGCCCTTACAGCGTTCGGATACCTTTTCGATAAAATCCTTTACCACGCGGAAGTTAACATCCGCTTCCAAAAGCGCAAGCTTGACTTCCCGCATTGCGACCTTTATATCCGCCTCGGTCACTTTACCATGTCCTTTAAGTTTACTGAAAACACCGCTAAGTTTATCCATTAAACCTTCAAATGCCATAATCAGTTACCCCACTCAAAGCCCGCAGGCTGTCAATTTCCTCAAGCAGCTGCGCAAGCTTTTCATTAATATTTTCTTTATTTTCAATAAGTTCTTGGGTAAGTGCCCTAAGTTTCCCCAATGCCGCCGCCATATCCATAAACCGTTTTGCAAAGCCCATTTCATCTTCGGCGGCTCTTAGTATTCCTTCCGCTTTTTTAACGGCGTCGCGCACACCCTGTCTTGTTATATCCATTTCCTCGGCAATTTCACTCAGCGACAAATCTTCATTATAATATTCTGCCATCATTTCCGCCTGTTTGCCGGTAAGAAGCGAGGAATAAAAATCCATCAAAACACAAATATTAAGGTCTTTCATCACACACCCCGCCTTGCTGTAAAGCAAATTACTTTACGTAGTATATCATGATAATTTTCTTTTGTCAAGAGCTTTTTCGAAAAAATATGTTTTTCCCTATTAATATGTACCCTTTTTTGCGTAAATTATTAATATTCCAAAAATCAACAAATTTTTTGAAACATTTTTGTAAAAATAGTAATTGCATTTTTCTGCAATATATGATACAATGGTATCGAACATAAAACCTTAACATTTTTTGACGACATTCAAATGGAGGATACAGACAATGGCTGATATTTCAACAATTATTCTTGCCGCAGGAGCCGGCACACGAATGAAATCCGAGAAGTCGAAGGTTATACATAAACTGTGCGGGAAGTCCATGATAAAATGGGTTTACTCCCAGGCAGAGAAAATAAACGCAAAAAAAATCATAACGGTTATAGGCAACAAACGCGAACAGGTCATAGCTACCCTGGGTGAGGATAAGGATTATGCGGTTCAGGAGCAGCAGCTCGGCACAGGTCACGCCGTAAGCGTTGCGCTCGACAGCATTGTCGACGGAGGCATTGTACTTATTCTTTGCGCGGACGTTCCTCTCATAACTTCAGACACCCTTCAAAAAGCGATAGACTTTCACATAAAAAGCCGTTGTGCGGCAACCGTTATTACGGTGGACGTTGACGATCCTACCGGTTACGGCAGAATTATACGCGGAGAAAACGGCAATGTCCTCGGAATTGTCGAGGAAAAAGACGCCGATGACGACCAGAGAGAGATCCACGAAATAAACGCTGGTCTTTACTGTTTTGACGTTGCGCTACTGCGCGCGGCAATTTCAAATCTTAAAAATGATAACGCGGCGGGGGAATATTATCTTACTGATACCCTTGCCATTCTTCTTGAAAACGGATATTGTGTCGGAGCATACAAAAAAGATGACGCCTGCGAACTTATGGGAATAAACAATTTATATCAGCTCAGTGTTGCGGAAAAAATTATGCGCACAAGAATAAATACGCAGCATATGCTCAGCGGGGTCACTATAATCAATCCCGAAAACACTTATATTGACGCCGATGTGACCATAGGTCACGATACCGTAATTCTTCCCGGCACTATGATAGGCGAAGGTTGCGTCATAGGTAGCGGATGTGTCATAGGACCGAACTCTAACCTTTGTTCATGTACAATAGGCGACGATACCGAAATAAATTCATCAACAATTCTTGAAAGTAAAATAGGAAACAACACCCATGTGGGTCCTTACGCTTACGTAAGGCCTAACTGTATAATCGGTGATAATATAAAGGTGGGCGACTTTGTGGAGGTCAAAAATTCCACTGTGGGCGACGGCACAAAGATTTCTCATCTCACATATGTAGGCGACAGCGACGTAGGAGGAAATGTGAATTTCGGCTGCGGCACAGTCACCGTAAATTATGATAGCAAAAAGAAACACAGGACGACTATTAAAGACGGCGCGTTTATAGGTTGCAACACTAATCTGGTGGCTCCCGTTACTGTGGGCAAGGGCGCGTACACCGCGGCAGGCTCCACTATTACGGAAGATGTCCCAGATAACGCTCTTGCAATAGCCCGAAACCGCCAGGTGGTCAAACCCGATTGGCGCATAAAAAAATACGGTAAATAATTTTTTTGCTTTGGCTTTCCAGCGCAAAAAATTATATTTAAGCTGCGTCGGTCCGATTTATCGGATTGCCTGTCAAGGGTGTTTCTAAAAAACATAATGACTTGCAATGCCATGTTAAATCAGGAAGGGGCAGACTTATAATACGAAAGGAACTGATAAACCATGGCATCGACAACACACGGAAAGAACATTAAGATTTTTGCAGGAAACTCTCACAAAAAGCTTGCTAAGGAAATTGCATCGAGATTGCAACTTCCACTCGGAAACGCGGAAGTGAAAACCTTCAGCGACGGTGAAATTTGTGTAAACATTAACGAAACCGTTCGTGGTTCGGAAGTTTTTATCATCCAGTCCACAAATTCGCCCATTAATGACAACCTTATGGAACTGCTCATTATGATTGACGCGTTAAAACGTGCATCGGCGGCGAAAATTACGGCGGTTATCCCCTATTACGGATATGCGCGTCAGGACAGAAAGGCTAAGGCTCGTGACCCGATTTCCGCCAAACTTGTTGCCGATCTCATAACCGTAGCGGGAGCAGACAGAGTCCTCACAATTGACCTTCATGTACCTCAAATTCAGGGTTTTTTCAACATACCGGTAGATCATCTTCTCGGTGTGCCCCTTTTGGCAGGCTACTTCAAAGGCAAATTCAAAGATCTTCTTGACCAGGTCTGTGTTGTTTCGCCAGACCACGGAAGCGTTGGCAGAGCAAGACAGTTTGCCCAAAAGCTTAACGTTCCCTTTGCAATTGTGGATAAACGCCGCCCGAAACCCAACGTTTCGGAGGTCATGAGCGTAATCGGTGAAATCAAGGATAAATACTGCATAATGGTTGACGATATGATAGATACTGCCGGCACAATCACAATAGGTGCTCAGGCACTTATTGAAAGAGGTGCAAAAGAAGTTTATGCGGCATGTACCCACGGCGTGCTGTCAGGTCCCGCAATTGAAAGACTTCAAAATTCTGTAATTAAGGAGCTTGTTCTTCTTGATACTATAGATCTTCCGAAAGAAAAACAAATCCCTATCATTAAGCAACTGTCCGTTGCGCCCATATGCGCGGAAGCAATCAAAAGAATTTATGAAGATGTTGCAATCAGCCCGCTTTACGAATAATACATAATATCGGGGTGAAGTTTTATGGCTAAAATCAAAAAACATACGGCGGCTTTTGTTATAAGCATCCTTGTTGTCGCGTTAGTTACGGCGGCGGCTGTAATCGTTTTAAATATAAACTCAAATATAAACTTAAAAAAAGAGATCGGACACGGCAAAAAACAAGAGACTGTCAAAGACAGTCGGTCATCACTTCAAAGCGGAATGCAGGAAATCCCGAAAGGTCGCTCCCCAGTCTCCGGCAGTGGGAAAAACGCTGGGGATAAAGCCTCCGACAGCACGAAAAACACGGGGGGCAAAACCTCTGGCGTCACGAAAAACGCGGGGGATAAAGCGTCCGGCGGCAGCGCCGATACGGAAAAATCTTATATCCTTCAATGTAAATTCCAAGGAATGATTGACGAAAACTCTTTTGAGGTGACACAGCTTGATTACGACACCACAAAAAAGGCGCTTATTGAAGGCAAAACCCTTCAACTTCGCATTGCGGACGACAGTGTACGCAGTGACATTGAAAGCCTGAATGCCGGTGACAATATAGCCATAGAATGCAGCTACAACAGCTATTCCCAGCTTGTTGCAAAAAGAATAATGCTTTCCTCTAAATAAACTATAAATTTTACTGCGTTATGTAACGGAGAACCAATTCTGGGTTCTCCGTTTTTTGTTGCCTTTATATTCTTGTGCAGGAAAAAATTTTCTTGAAATTTATTGTCAATTATGGTATAATAAACATATATGTGTTTTAAAAGCCCGTGCGATTTTTTTGGCATTGCCAAAACGCACATGGGCAATTATATATTTAAATTATGATAAAATGATTTGTTTTATATGGGTTATAGATGCGGAAGGTGCAAAAAAATGAAGATTTTTGACAGCTTAACTGCCGAACATACCGAACAATTGGGGCAATCCTTTGCAGAAAGGCTTGTTCCCGGAAATATTGTGCGTCTTCACGGGGATATCGGCGTCGGTAAAACAGTATTTGTGCACGGTGTGGCGAAATATTTTAATTGCGCGTCTGATGTATGCAGTCCCACTTTTGCAATTATGAATGTTTATAACGGTACTTTTCCGGTTTATCATTTTGATCTTTACCGCCTTGAAAGCGAAGACGAAATTTACGAAGCGGGTCTTTATGAGTTTTTAGCGGGAGACGGAGTGAGCCTTGTGGAGTGGCCCGAACTTCTGCAGGATTATCCTGATGCCGGGGTTTACGATGTCACTATCGAAAAAAATCCCGATATTTCCGAAGAATACAGAAAAATTACAATAGAGGGGGAAGGGTTTTGAAAATTCTTGCAATTGACAGTTCTTCAACTGTTGCAAGCGTCGCGGTTTCGGAAAACGAAAAGCTGCTGGGAGAATATACGGTAAACCATAAGCTTACCCATTCCCAACGTCTTTTGCCTATGATAGACGAACTGCTCAAATCTCTGAATATGAAGGTTTCGGATATTGACGTTTTTGCGGTCAGTAGCGGCCCCGGTTCTTTTACCGGTCTTAGAATAGGAATTGCAACGGTAAAAGGTCTTGCTTTCGTCGAAAACAAACCTACAGTAGCTGTATCCGGGCTTGAGGCTATGGCATATAATCAAACATACACCGATTATTATATATGCCCTATTATGGACGCGCGCCACGGTCAGGTTTACAACGCAGTTTACAAGCGGTTTCGCGGAACTCTTAAAACGGTTTTCCCACCCGAAGCAATTGAAATCGAAAAAGTCATTTCACGCCTTAACGCTCTTGGCGGAAAGGTGCTTTTTATGGGGGATGGGGTTTTGCCTAACCTTGAAATTATAAAAACAATGGGTAAAAACGCCGTAATGGCGGAATTTAACAATAATATGCAGCGCGGCGCAAGTGTGGCTCTTGCCGCTTGGAAAAAAGCCGTTAAGGGTGAATTTACACCCGCCGAAAGCTTAAACGCGCTGTATTTAAGAAAATCTCAGGCAGAAAGGGAATTTGGAAAATGAACAAAATTGTAGCTATCGGCTGTGACCACGGCGGTTACGAACTTAAAATAAAAATGGTAAAAATGCTGACGGATATGAATTATGATGTTGTTGACTGCGGCTGTTACGACACCGGCAGTGTGGATTATCCGGACATTGCAAAAACTTTGTGTAAGAAAATCACTGAGGGCGAATGCGAACAAGGTATTCTTATCTGCGGCACGGGCATAGGTATGTCCATTGCGGCAAACAAAGTCTGCGGAATTCGCTGCGCCCACTGTACAGACACCTACAGCGCGACAATGGCGAAAGAACATAACAACGCCAACGTCATTGCCTTAGGGGCAAGAATAACCGGCGACGAGCTTGCTTTTTGCATAGTCAAAAGTTATTTAAGCGCGTCCTTTGCGGGTGGCAGGCATGAAAACAGAGTAAGTAAGATAACCGCCCTTGAGAATAATAACCTGTATTCATTGTGAGAAACGCCGCTATGAATATAGATTCTAAATAAATCTTTAAGCAGGTAGAATTATGAACAGGTTTGAGTGGGTTTACAGCGGCATTTCACCTGACTCTCCGCAAGCTTTAGCGCTTGCGCAAGAAATAGATAAAATGCCCGTCATTGCCGCGCTGGCGTTAGACCGCGGCATAAACAGCGCCGAAAAATTTAATAAGTTCAATAAAAAATCTCCTGACGACCTTTTCTCGCCTTTTCTTATGAAAGACATGGAAAAAGCCGTGGCAAGGATACGTCTTGCGCTTGAAAATGACGAGCATGTCACCGTATACGGCGATTATGATGTGGACGGAATCACTTCAATTTCTATTCTTGTGAAGTATTTACGCTCTAAAGGCGGTATTGTGGATTACTACATTCCCGACCGTGTCGAGGAAGGGTACGGAATAAACACCGGCGCTCTTTACAGTTTATTTGAAAACGGCACGACCCTGCTTATTACCGTAGATACGGGCATCACCGCATATAAGGAAATTGACAGCATCATCGGAATGGGCATGGATGTTATTGTGACCGATCACCACCAGTGCAAGGAGCAGATACCGTGCTGTGAGGCTGTTATAAATCCGCGCCGCGAAGACTGCCCTTATCCTTTTAAATCTCTTGCGGGCGTGGGGGTTGTCTTTAAACTCATCTGCGGACTGGAAAACGGCAATCAGAAAGAGGTCCTGCAAAATGTCGGTGATATTGTGGCGCTCGGCACTATTGCGGATGTCGTCGAGCTGAGCGGCGAAAACAGAATAATTGTAGACTACGGGCTTAAAATGCTCAAAAATACCGATAATTTAGGGCTTCGCACTCTTATAGACGTAGCCGAAATAGGAGAAAAGGCGGCTACCGTATCGGGCATAGGCTACGGAATCGCACCGCGTATAAACGCGGCAGGCAGAATAGGTGACGCCGGCACCGGAGTTAGTTTGTTTTTAAGCGAAAACGAAGACGAAGCAAAAGAAATTTCGGAGAATTTAATTAATGAAAACAAGCATAGACAGGATCTTGAACAAAAAATATACAAAGAGGTAATAGAAAAAATTGAGAAGGACCCTTCTTATAAAAATAAGCCGGTACTTGTAATCTGGGGAGAGGGCTGGCATCATGGCGTTATAGGAATAGTTTCCTCAAAAATTTCCGAAAAATATTTAAAGCCGTGTATTTTAATAACGGTTGAAGGCGGTGTCGCCAAAGGCTCTGGAAGGAGCGTTGACGGATTTAACCTGTTTAACGCAATGACCGCATGCGGGGACATATTTATAAAATACGGCGGTCACGCCTTAGCCGCCGGACTCACACTTTACGAGGAAAACCTTGAAAAGCTGGACTTTGCTATAAACGAATATGCACGCGGTTTTCTCTCATCCGAAAGCAAAAAACCCGTACTTAATATTGATTTTGAAATGCCCATGCAGTATATCTACGCGAAAGCGGTAGAGGAAATGTATCTGTTTGAGCCGTTCGGCGCGGCAAATCTTCAACCTGTATTCTCCTTGTCAGGCTGCACGGTGGTGGCTTACAAGCAATTGTCTGAAGGGAAACATTTACGCCTAAGCCTTGAAAAGGAAGGTACAAAGCTTGACGCCATAGGGTTTGGTATGGGGGAAGAATTTTCAAATATCATTCTGAATGATACTATAGATGTGGCAGGACATATAACTATAAATGAATGGAACAGAACAAAACGTATACAAATTGTACTTAAAGATATAAGATATACAAAAATCAGCAAAAAAATAAACCCCGTGCCAGTACGGGAGGATTTTGCGAACCTTTACAGCTTTATAAGGAGATATAGTATAAACGGTTTTTTCCGCTGCGGAGAAGACTTGCTTGCAAGAAAGCTAAGCTTATGCCCCGGCGGCTGTTTCGATACAAAAAAGCTGCGTATATGCATGAATGTTTTTGCGGAGCTTTCCTTGCTGAGTTTTGTAGATCACGACGGCTCTTATGACATATATCTTTCGCAAAACGATCAGAAGGTGGACTTAAACGCTTCCAGAATTCTTAAAAATTTAAGTGAAAACGGAGGTAATTAATATGGCGGAACCAAATGTGAACTGTGATGAAATTTTTGAAAATTTAATGAAAAAGGTATCCGCCATTTACCCTCCTGAGGATGCCATGCAAGTACGCCGCGCGTATGAATTCGCGCGGGACGCACATAAGGATCAAAAACGCCTTTCCGGAGAGCCTTATATATGCCATCCCCTCGAAGTCGCCTGTATAATTGCCGATTTTGCCCTTGATAAAGATACCGTGATTGCCGGGCTTCTGCACGACGTAATAGAGGACACCGAAATAACTTACGAACAGGTTGCAAAAATATTTTCTCCCGAAATAGCGAATATGGTCGAAGGGGTTACAAAGCTGGGTAAGATCAAATTTACCACCCAGGAAGAAGAACAGGTGGAAAACCTGCGTAAAATGTTTATTGCAACAGCAAAAGACGTGCGTATCGTGCTTATAAAGCTGTGCGACCGACTGCACAATATGCGGACGCTGGACGCAATGCCCTCACATAAACAACTTAAAAAATCTCTTGAAACGATTGAGGTTTACGCGCCAATTGCCGACAGGCTGGGTATCTTTAAGGTAAAGGCTGAGCTTGAGGATCTTGCGCTTAAATACCTTGACCCTGTAGCATATAACGAAATTACAGTTCAGGTTGCCGAAAAGCAGAACCGTAATAACGATTTTGTACAGTTTAATGTTGATAAAATCGTCAAAAAACTGGATGAACTTAACATAAACGTCCTTTCCATAGGAGGAAGGGTAAAACATAATTACAGTATCTTTAAAAAAACATTTATGCAGGGCAGAGCAATTGATGAAATTTACGATATTTTTGCTATTCGTGTAATCGTTGAAACAATTGCGGATTGTTATGCCGTGCTTGGCGCCGTACATGAACTTTACCGCCCTATTCCCGGCAGGATAAAAGACTATATTTCCATGGCAAAGGCAAATATGTACCAGTCGCTTCATACCACGGTAATAGGCAGCAACGGCACTCCGTTCGAGATACAGATAAGAACAATGGAAATGCATTATACGGCTGAATATGGTATTGCAGCGCATTGGAAATACAAACAGGGTCTTGGCGGTAAAAACTCCGATGCAGACGAAAAGCTGGCGTGGATCCGCAAAATAATGGAAATTCAAGACGAATCCTCCGACAGCAGCGAATTTATGCGCGCACTTAAAGTGGATATGTTCAGCGATCAGGTGTATGTGTTTACTCCTAAGGGAGATGTTGTCTGTCTTCCTACCGGCTCATGCCCCATAGACTTTGCTTATAGCATACACAGCGCTATAGGCAGCAAAACTATGGGCGCAAAGGTAAACGGCAAGCTTGTGCCCCTTAACTATACGCTTAACAACGGCGATATTGTCAGTATAATCACTTCTACTTCGGTACACGGTCCCAGCCGGGATTGGCTTAAAATAGTCAAAACGAGTAGCGCAAGAGCAAAAATAAATCAATGGTTCAAGAAAGAGGGCAGAGATGAAAATATTGCCCTTGGCAGAGAAATGATGGACCGCGAAATCAAAAAAACCGGTTATACTATTAATCGACTTATGATTCCCGAAGTGCTCGAACAGATTTTAAGAAAGCACCATTTTCAAAATATGGACGACTTGTACAGCGCTATCGGATTTGGCGGCATTCCCGCTTTGAAAATCGTACAGAAACTCCGTGAAGAATATAAAAAACGCAACAGTAAAACAGAAGAAGACGATGACAATATCAGAGTGTCACACAAGCACGGCGACAATAACGGCGGAGTTACTGTTGAAGGCATAGACAACTGTCTTGTAAGACTGTCACGCTGCTGCCGTCCCGTTCCGGGCGACGACATTGTGGGGTATATTACCAGAGGCAGAGGCGTTTCCGTCCACAGGAGAGACTGTATAAATGTTATAAACAATATAGAAGATGAAGACCGCATGGTAAACGTGAGCTGGAAAAAAGGCAATGTTTCGGAAAAATACTGTGCCGACTTGCTTATAATTGCGGACGACCGTACCGGGCTTCTTGCGGACATCGTAAATACGCTTGCTTTACTTAAAATTCCGACCACAAATTTAAACGCGCGTCGCAGCAAAAACCTTGAGGCCTTTATAACCGTGGGCGTGGAAGTATCCACGGCAAATCAGGTAGACCTTTTAATAAACAAACTTTCGCAAATACGCGGAGTAATAAAAATAGCGAGAAATTCGCAATAAACAGGAGGAATTTAAAATGCCTTATATTGGAACAAAAGTAACCACAAAAATTACAAAAGAACAGGAAACCGAGCTTAAAAACCGCTTCGGCAGTGCCATAACTCTGCTTCCGGGCAAAAGTGAAGCTCATCTCATGCTTTGTTTTGAAGATGATTGCAGAATGTATTTTGCCAGCAAAAACAATAAGCCCATCGCGTATGTAGAGGTCAAAATTTTCGGGAAATCTACCGCTGACGCCTACAGCGCCCTTACCGCACGAATATGTAGCGACATAACAGAGGTGCTGGGCATTGACGGCGACCACACTTATGTGAAATACGAAGAAATCGATAACTGGGGAATGAACGGATTTAATTTCTGAGAGGCGAAAATATCATGAGAAAATTTATTAATGCCATATTGTCTTTTTTAATTGTAACTTTGGTTATGCTGAATCTTTCAGCCTGTAACTCTTATCAAAAGAAGTATTCTTACACCACGAAAAGGCCTATGGACACTTGTGTTCCTACCGCCACTTACGGATGTGATCTATACACAGCAAATATAAAATCTATTAAGAAAATGTCGGGAACTATGTATAAAGGCGGAGATTTCGGCAAGCTGGACAGCGAAAAAAAAGCCTTTAACGCCGCCATTACCGTAATTCTCGACATTTACGGCAAGAAAGCACTTGAAGGGTTTGAGCCTTTTGTTGTTACGGAAAATACCCGCGCCGACTGCTGGATAGTCCACGGTACTCCCAAAGATAATCTGAACACCGGCATGAGTTTTGTCGCCCTCCGAAAGAGTACGGGCGAAGTGGTAATGGTACTGAAAAACCCCGGTTAAAGCGGCATTATTATGCACAAAAGCTTTTTTTGAAGAAGGCGGGAGTCGTTCGAAACAAAAAAACATCCGCCCTTCTTTGAAAAACACACCATAAATTCGAAATGATGAGGAACTGATTATGGGACTGTCTAAAATTTACAGCGTGGGATTGGTAGGTCTGGACGGCTATATGATTGAGGTTGAAGCCGACGTTTCACAGGGACTTCCGTCCTTTGACATTGTAGGCTTGCCGGACGCGGCGGTAAAGGAGTCTAAAGAGAGGGTTCGCTCCGCGATTTCAAACGTGGGTTTTGAATTCCCCTTGCGCCGTGTCACGATAAATCTCGCCCCCGGCGACATAAAAAAAGAGGGCCCCGGGTTCGACCTGCCCATTGCTCTTGCCATCCTTATAACAGACGGGCAAATTCAGGTTTCCCGCACCGAAGAATATATTTTTTTTGGCGAGCTTTCCCTTGACGGAAGTCTGCGGCCCGTAAACGGCGCTCTTCCTATGGCACTTTCAGCAAAGGAAAAGGGAGTCAAAAAAGTAATTCTTCCCACAGACAACGCAAAAGAGGCGGGCATAGTAAAGGGAATGGAAGTATTCGCGGCGGACAGCATAACAGATGTTATAAATCATTTGACCGGCACTGCCCCGATTTCCCCCACAGAAATTGAATTAGACAGTCTTTTTATAGACGGAAGGAACACCTCCCTCGATTTTGCCGATGTAAAAGGTCAGGCAAATGTCAAACGCGCGCTTGAAATTGCCGCGGCGGGAGGTCATAACTGCTGTATGATAGGCTCTCCGGGATCAGGAAAAACCATGCTTGCCCAGCGGCTTCCTTCCATTCTTCCGGAAATGTCTTTTGATGAATCGGTCGAGGTCACAAAAATTCATTCGGTTGCCGGCGTGCTTCCGAAGGATATACCGCTTATAACGACAAGACCTTTTCGCAGTCCTCACCATACCACTTCTTCGGTGAGCCTTGCGGGGGGAGGAAGAATGCCCCGCCCGGGAGAAATAAGCCTTGCCCATAACGGTGTGCTTTTTCTGGACGAATTGCCCGAATTTAAAAAAGAAGCTCTTGAAGTGCTACGTCAGCCCATTGAAGACGGCGTTGTAAACATTTCAAGAGTGAACGCAGCAATTACATACCCTTGCAATTTTATGCTGGTGGCGGCGATGAATCCCTGCCCGTGCGGTTATTTTGGAGACCCTAAACGCCGCTGTATATGCACTCCCGCACAGATACATAAGTATTTGGGGAAAATCAGCGGCCCCATGTTAGACAGAATAGATCTGCACATTGATGTGGCGCCTGTGGAGTATTCAAATCTTACCTCAACTGTTAAAGAGGAGTCCTCTGCTGAAATCCGGAAACGCGTAAATATGGCAAGGCAAATTCAGCTAAAACGCTATGAGAAATATAAGTTTTATTCAAACGCCCAGCTTACCGCGCGGCTTATGGATAAGTTTTGCGTTTTGGGCGAAAACGAACGTTCTATGCTGAAAGCCGCTTTTGAGAAAATGGGACTTACCGCAAGGGCATATTCAAGAATAGTCAAGGTTTCGCGCACAATTGCCGACCTTGAGGGTGCGGAGAATATCAATACCTCTCATATTGCGGAGGCCCTGCAATATAGAACGCTTGACAGAAAGTTTTACAGGTGATTGCACATGATAATAAAAAATATCCCTTTGGGGATAATTAAAACAAACTGCTACATTGCGGTGGACGAAACCACCCGTGAGGCAGTTATAATAGATCCTGCCGAACAGGCGGAAGTTATATTGAATATGGCAAAAACTATCGGCGCTTCGGTAAAATATGTCATTCTTACTCATGCTCATTTTGATCATATGGGCGCCGTGGAAGACATAATGCAGGAAACGGGCGCACGCCTTGTAACCCACGCTATGGAGCGCGGCGGTTTGGAAAACGGCAAAATCAACCTTTCCACCAGATACGGAGCTGTCCCCATAATCCTTAAAGAGGATATTGCGGTAAATGAAGGCGATGAGATAGTTTTCGGCAATTCGACCCTTAAAGTTATTTACACACCGGGACACACCGCAGGCGGAATGAGCCTTTACGGCGGCGGCGTTTTGTTTTCGGGAGATACTCTTTTTTGCGGAAATGTAGGAAGATGTGATTTTCCCGGCGGCGACGAAAAAGCTTTGATAAGCTCTATCAATGAAAAGCTTTATACTCTCCCCGACGAAACGGTAGTTTACTGCGGGCACGGCGCGTCCACAACAATAGGTGAGGAGAAGGCAAAAAATGTCTATACCGGATAGTGTTTTTCTTAAAATTGAAGGGCATGGCGCGGAAACTGCCATGCGCGAAATTCTTCATCTCGCGCTGAAAAGAACGGTAAAAACGACCGGAGAATTTCCCTTGCATGATTTTGTGATAAGCCGCGCACGCACGGAGAATACCTCCATACATACGGAAACGGAGATTGATTTTTGCGGTAAATGCGGCAAAAAAGAATATATTCATAAAATCAATCCCGAAAAAAACGATACTCAAAATATGACTGACGCGGTAAAAATGAGTTTTTACTATCTTTTTTGTGAACTGTACGAAACCTCTCTCCCGTGGGGGGCGCAAACGGGCATACGCCCGGCACAGCTTGCCGCAAAAAAGCTCAAAACCCTTTCGTTTGAAGGTACGGTAAAATCTCTTGCCGCGGAATATGGTATATCTGAGGAAAAAGCAACCCTCGCGGCAAATGTGGCTTTGAACGAATCCCGTGTGCTTGCGGAAAAACCGCGGCGCGGGGTAAGTTTATATATAGGCATACCCTTTTGCCCGACGCGCTGTCTTTACTGCTCGTTTGTTTCCCTGCCCCTTGCAAAGCAGAAGAAAAATATTGCTCCTTATGTTGATTGTCTTGTTAAAGAAATAGAATATGTGGGCGAAATGCTAAGAAGTGAAGGGATAATAACAGACAGCATTTATATAGGCGGCGGCACTCCCACATCTTTAGATAATGAAAACTTAAAAAAATTGCTTTTTGCAGTAAAGCGCGCGGTGGATATAAATTCGCTTGCCGAATACACCATAGAAGCAGGCCGTGCTGATACGATAACACGCGAAAAGCTTGAAAGCATAAAGAATTTTACTCCGCCTGACGTGCGGATAAGCATAAATCCTCAAACCCTTAACGATAGCGTGCTGGAACATATCGGACGCCGGCATACGGTCCGTCAGTTTAAAGACGCTTTTTTTATGGCGCGCGCCTTAGGTTTTGACAACATTAACACTGACCTTATCGCGGGTCTGCCCTCCGAAACTTACGAGATGTTCATTTCTTCTCTTAACGAGCTGTGTGAAATGTCGCCCGAAAACATCACAATGCACACCATGTGCATAAAACGTGCAGCGGCTTTAGACGGCGGCATGGTAGATACTTCTGATGAAACCGCGCGGAAAATGGTGTCCGAAGGCGGAAAAATCCTTTGTGAAAACGGGTATGAGCCATATTACATGTACCGTCAGAAGGATACTCTGGGCGGCCTTGAAAACACAGGTTACTCAAAGCGCGGAAAGGAAGGGCTATACAACATTCTTATGATGGAAGACCTGTCAACGGTTATCGGTCTTGGAGCGGGCGGGGTGAGCAAGCTTATCAATCCCGAAACGAACCGTATTGACAGAGTGTACAATTATAAAGACCCTTGGGAATACATTGCTAACTTTGACGAAATTATAAGCCGTAAGCGGCTGAAATAAGGGAGGCTTTTCCATGCGCATATCCGACAAAGCGGCATTTATCATAGAACGGCTGGAAAATGCGGGTTATGAGGCTTACGCCGTGGGAGGCTGTGTACGTGACAGTCTGCTCGGAAAAGAACCCTATGACTGGGATATATGCACAAAAGCTCTCCCCGACGAAACAAAAAGTGTTTTTGCGGATTTGAATGTTATTGAAACCGGAATAAAACACGGCACCGTAACCATTATAATAGAGCATGAGCCGTTTGAAGTAACCACCTTTCGCGTGGACGGAGATTATCTTGACAACCGCCGCCCCGAAAGCGTAAAATTTGTGCGAAACATAGAGGAAGACCTGTCACGGCGGGATTTTACCGTCAACGCCATGGCATACAGCCCGGCGCGCGGGCTTATTGATTTGTTTGGCGGTATGAATGACCTTATGGCGGGGAGAATTGTATGTGTGGGCGATGCAAAGACCCGTTTTTGTGAAGATGCCCTTCGCATAATCCGCGGTTTGCGTTTTGCCTCTGTATACGGATATGAAATTGAGGAAAACACGGCGCGCGCCATGACGGAAACATGCGAACTGCTCAAAAATATAGCGGCAGAGCGGATAAATACGGAATTTACAAAGCTTTTGGAAGGGAAAAACTGCAAAAAGATACTGACCGACTTTACCGAGATTTTTTCCTGTTTTTTTCCTGCTTTTAGTACCGAAAACTGGCTGTTTGCGGCGGATGCGGCGGAAGAAGCGTGCGAACCGAAATTGCGGCTTGCGGCTTTTTTTTGCACTTTGTTTCCAGCTGAAACGGAGGTAAGAAACGCTCTGCATCTGTTAAAATACGACAACGCGGCGATAAAATTTATCTGTTCTCTCTCGTCCGTTTGGAAAGACGCGCTTCCCGGCAATATAAATGACATGCGGAAGGCTTTATTTTGTACAGGCTATGAAACTATGAGCTCTCTCGCAAAAATAAGGAAGGACGCAAAAGCGCAAAAGCTTATTGATGAAATAACCGAAAAAAACCTGTGCTGTGGTTTTGAAACTCTCGCAGTGGGCGGACACGATATAAAAAAGCTCGGCGTGCAGGGAAAACAGATAGGAAAAATACTTGAAACTCTTCTTTTTGCTGTAATGGAGGATAAAACGCCCAACAACAAGGAAGAGCTTATAAAATACGCCGAAAATCTCATGGAAGGGGGGAATTTTTAATGGCTGAAAAAACAATAGCGGCAATTGCCACACCGGCAGGTACGGGCGGGATAGGCATTGTCCGCATAAGTGGCGAAAACGCGCTTGAAATTGCCGCAAAGGTTTTTGTTTCAAAAAAAGGCACAGATATAACAAAAGTAAAAACCCACACCGTCCATTACGGCAAAGTCGTTGACGGCAGCGGGAAAGTTATAGACGAAGCTTTACTGACATACATGCGCGCCCCCCATTCCTACACAGGCGAAAATGTAGTGGAAATAAGCTGTCACGGCAGTATTACCTCCATTCGCGGTCTGTTGAAAAGCGTTCTTGAGGCGGGCGCCGCGCTAGCGGGAAGGGGCGAATTTACGAAACGTGCGTTTTTAAATGGCAAACTTGACCTTGCCCAGGCGGAAGCCGTAATTGACATTATAAACTCAAAAAACGAGCGCGCGCTTTCTGCGGCGGTAAATCAGCTTGAAGGCAAGCTTTCCTCGCGCATAAACTCCGTCAGGGACGAGCTTTCAGACGTTATGGCATATATTGAGGCGGAAACCGATTTCCCCGAAGATGATGTTTCGGGTCTGTCCTCCGACGAGGTTCGCGGCAAGCTTAAAAGCATTCTAAGTACCCTTGAAGCCTTGCTTGCCACAGCCGGCAAAGGCAAAATTATAAAAGACGGAATATCTACGGCTATTGTGGGCAGACCCAATGTCGGAAAATCCTCCCTTATGAACGCTCTACTGGGCGAAGACAGGGCAATTGTCACTGACATTCCGGGCACTACCCGTGATATAATTGAGGACTATTTAAACACCGGCGATGTGGTACTGAAAATTTCCGATACTGCCGGAATTCGCGAAACGGGGGACGCCGTTGAAAAAATCGGTGTTGACCTTGCTATAAAACAGTCGGAAAAGGCTGATCTTATCCTATTCGTTGCTGACCTTTCGCAAATGCCGTCCGACGAGGACGCGCGGCTTGCGAAAATGCTGGTTGGCAGACCCGCGATAATGGTGCTGAACAAACTTGACAAAGAACTTAACCTCGCGGCGGACGCTTATCAAAAGCTTTTTGACGGTCGCTCTGTAAAGGTTTCCGCTTCCGGCGGAAATGGAATAGACACTCTGATTAGCATTATAAACGAAATGTTCGGTGGAGGCGGTATTGAAGACGACAACTCCTGTCTGCTTACAGACCTGCGCCATACCGAAAGCATAATGACCGCCAGAGTCGCTGTTTCCCGCGCCCTCACTTCAATGGATAACGGTATCCCGGCTGATATGCTGTTTGTGGATATTTTCGAGGCCCTTGCCGCTCTTGGTGAGGTAGTGGGCATGAGCGTTTCCGAAGAAGTTGTAGACAAAATATTTTCAAAGTTCTGTGTTGGGAAATAGCATTATCTCCCAACAAAATTCAGAATAATATGTTTTCTTGATTATTAAATTTTTTTATCCCGCAAAACTTATCGAAATTTAGAACAATTTGTTTTTCTTGACATGACATAAAGTATATGTTAAAATATAGTCGGAGGTGACTGTAAATGAAAATAAGGGAATTTTTCAGCGGTATATTCAATACCATACGAAACGGAATAACCCGTTTTATTACTCCGGTTGCGCTTTTGTTTGCGCTTTTCATTATAATGTCGGTTGACATAATGTCCAAAAAGGCTTTTCTTGATGATTTTTATCTGCCTTTTATCTTTTCGGCGGTTTTTGCCATTATGCTTACCATAATATGTGAACGGACAAGACTTAAACGTTTTTGGGGTTATTTTATCCCTCTTGCTCCGCTTGCGCTTTACTGCGTGGGAATTGTTTTTTTCCGCTCCGCACTGACCTCTATATATGTTAAAACTGCCGTTGTTGGATTAATTTTCGCTATGGCGTGTGTTGCTCTTTACTTACTTTTTGATAAGGAAAACAAAGAGACGCTTTTGCCCTATATTGTGGTGCAAAGCTTTTTCGCGGGGGTAATAACCCTTGTTATCTGCTTTGGGGTAAATTTATGCCTGCTGGCGTTTCACGAGCTTATTTATTCCTTTTCATATAAGGTATACAACATAGCTAATTTATTTATTTTTCTTGTAATTGGCACAGCTCTTGTGCTAAGCTATCTGCCGCGCCGGGGGCATGTAACGGAAGTTCCCCGCTTTTTTAAGCTGCTGTCACTTTACGTGGCACTTCCGCTATATCTGCTTTTAATGCTTATTCTCTATGTTTATCTTATAAAGGTCGCTTTTTTGAGAAACCTGCCCAGCGGAGAAATACACCCGTTTGCCCTTTCGGCGGCGGCGGTTTTTGCGGTTATTTATTTCAGCGTGCGGCAGTACGAAAACCGGGCGGCTGTGATTTTTACCCGTTTCGGAGGATATTCTCTCCTTCCCGTTTTTGCCATGCAGGCAACGGCGATTTATCAGCGTGTCAGTGCTTACGGTTTGACGCAGCAAAGGTATTTATCCATAATTGTTGCCATTGTTTTTTTGGCGTTCACGGTACTCACCCTTCTTTACAAAAGCGAATGGATTTTTCTCAAAATCGCCGCTATCGCGCTTTTGGTCACTCTTACCCCGCTTAATATTATTGATGTTCCGATAAGAAACCAGGCGGCGCGAATACAATCTGTAATGACCAAATACGGGAACGATCTTTCAAATATTTCGCAGGAAGATAAGACTGTAATAAGGGAAGCCTCAATGTATATAGATTCTTCTGGCGGCAGACGTCCCAAAATAATGGAATCAAAGCAGATTGCCAAGTATGTTTACGTATATTCTGATAAGGCTAAACCTATACAGAAATTCTTTGATTTCAACCAGAAAGATCTTTCTGTTGATATTTCAGCTTATACTTCAGCAAAATGGGTTTATTACACCAAGGGCGGTCCTTCACCTTCTTTTGATATAAACAAGCTCCTTGATTCCTATAAGCCTTTTGAGAGTCAGTCGTCTGATGCGCCCTCTTTTTATACTATTGACGAAAATAATATATTATATATAAAAAATCTGTCTTTTTCCGCCAATCCCGAGGGACTTTATGAAAATTACTCTATTGAAGGCTGTTTGTTCAGCAAATAAACGTGTTTTTACATTATGCGGTTTTTGTTTCTAATCTACTGAAAAAAGCAGGGATTTTTTTACCGAAAAGGTTTAAAAATCCCTGCTTTTTATTTGTTATTGTGATTTCTATTTTCAAACCAGTTGTCCCGGTCTTTTCTCCTTTATCTTAGGCGGAAACTGTTTGTCGAACTCCTCCTGTTTTTATGCGGTTACTATCTTGCTTGCGTCTTGGAGTCCGAGATATTCTACAGCGTCTTCGCGCATTTTATATTTCAAAATCTTTCCCGCGGCGTTCATCGGGAAGGAATCAACAAACATTATATACTTAGGCACTTTATGCTTTGCAATATTCGCGGCAATAAATTCGTGCAACTGTTCCTCGGTAAGAGCCGAGCCGGCTTTTTTGATAACACACGCCATCGCCTCTTCCCCGTACTGCTTGTCAGGCACGCCTATTACCTGCACGTCGCTTACCTCGGGGTGTGTATAAATAAAGTCCTCTATTTCTTTCGGATAAAGGTTTTCGCCTCCGCGGATTATCATATCCTTAATTCTTCCGGTAATTTTAAAATGACCTTCGGGCGTGCGCCTTGCAAGGTCGCCTGAATGCAGCCATCCGTCCTCATCTATTGCCGCCGCCGTAGCCGCCGGCATTTTATAATATCCCTTCATGATATTATACCCACGGGCAACGAACTCGCCGTCCACATTATCCGGCAGTTCTTCGTTCGTTTCCGGATCGACAATTTTGCACTCCACTCCGAAAATAGGACAGCCCACCGTATTTACACGTGTTTCGAGAGAGTCTGTGGTTTTGCTCATTGTAGTTGCCGGAGAAGCTTCTGTCTGCCCGTATGTTATGCAGATTTCCGGCATATGCATTTTTTCCACAACCTCTTTCATGGTCTGTATGGGACAGGGAGACCCTGCCATAATTCCCGTTCTCATTGATGAAAAATCCGTCTTATTAAAGTCTTCATGCCCAAGCATTGCAATAAACATGGTGGGAACACCGTGGAAACAAGTGATTTTCTCTTTGTTTATACAGTCAAGTCCTTTTTTGGGCGAAAACGCAGGAATTGGGGACATCGTCACGGCATGCGTCATTGACGCCGTCATTGCCAGCACCATACCAAAACAATGGAACATGGGCACCTGAATCATCATGCGATCCGCCGTAGACAGATCCATACAATCCCCTATTGCCTTACCGTTATTTACCACATTATAATGGGTAAGCATTACGCCTTTTGGAAATCCGGTCGTTCCAGACGTGTACTGCATATTGCAGACATCATGCTTGTTTATTGCGGCGGCGCGGCGGTAAACCTCTTCCACCTTTACTTCCTCTGCTTTTTCAATTGCATCCTCCATGGTATAGCAACCGGGAACCTCACAGTCAACCGTTATTATGTTACGCAAAAATGGCAGCTTTTTTGAATGAAGCGACTCACCCTTTTCAAGCGTCGCAAGTTCGGGGCACAGCTCCTGTATAATCTGCGCATAATTACTGTCTTTAAAGCCTTCTACCATAACAAGGGTATGAGTATCCGATTGTTTAAGCAGATATTCCGCCTCATAAATTTTATACGCGGTGTTTACTGTTACAAGTACCGCTCCGATTTTTATTGATGCCCAAAAGGTAAGATACCATGCGGGCACATTTGTAGCCCATATGGCGACATGGTCGCCCGGGCGCACTCCCAATGCAATAAGAGACCTGGCGAAGGTATCAACGTCGTCCCTGAACTGCGAATATGTTCTTGTATAATCAAGAGTGGTATATCTGAAACAGTATTGGTCCGGAAACTCCTCCGCCACCCTGTCGAGAACCTGCGGAAAAGTGAGGTCGATAATCGTTTCTTTCGGCCATATGTATTTCCCCGTGCCGCTATGATTGTCATAAAGCCTGCTCCCCATTACCGGTGCGCCTATGTATTGAGATATAAAATCAACAAATTTAGGGAAAATCACCCCGGCATCGCACAATTCCGATTCCCAGCGTTTTACCCATTCAAGGGTAATATAACCCTCATAGTTTATAGATCTTAAAGCGTTCATTATTTCTTGCAGCGGAAGATCTCCTTCTCCCGGAATTTTATAGACAACCTCGCCCTGTTCCCCAATAACCGAGTCCTTTACATGAACGTGCTTTATATAAGCGCCGAGGTTCGTCAATGTTTTTTCGGGAGCTTCCCCAAAAAATCTGTATGGATGGTTCACATCCCACAGTGCTGCCACATTATCGCTTGCAATTTCGTTTAAAAGATTGCTAAGCCGCTCCGTATCTGCATAAACCCCGTTTGTTTCCACAAGAAGGGTTATTCCGTTTTTTTCGGCGCAGGGCAGAAGTTCCTTTATTCTTGAAACAACAACGCCGTCCTTTACTTCGCCGCTCGGAGCCGCCGTAAGATCTCCCAAAATTCTTACATATTTCGCACCCACACGTGCCGCAACCTTGATATATTTCAGGATTTCCTCTTTATTTTCCGCCCATTTATCGTCAAATTTCAAACAGCCGCCGGTCGAAAGACACGGAATTTCTATTTTTAGCTTTGATAGTTTTTCTGCCGTCTGCTCATACTTTTCTGGAGCAAACGGAGAGGAAGCCTCATCTTCCTTAATGTGACGTACTTCTATGCCGTCAAACCCCAAATCCTTTGCCATTGAAAAAATGTCTTTCCACTCATAGTTTGGACAGCAAAGCGTCGAAAACGCAATTTTCAATTCCATCATCTTCCTTCCATAATTTTTATCTGTATATTTCAAAAAGGCCCCCAGCATAACGCAAAAGACCTTTTTTGTTAAATTTATGCGTTACTTAAATAAAAAATATCAATTGTCTTACATTATAACAGAAATACCCGCCTTTGTCAAGATTTTCCGACTTAATTCGCCTTTCTGGCGGCAATAAAAAGAGCGTCCGAAAGGGAATTCAAAAAAACAAAGGCGTTTTCGTCCGACGGATACTCCTCTGCGTACTTCACATAATGGCGTTCTGCGCGGCGACAGACCGTGCGCGCAAAATCCAACCTCGCGGAAAGCTCGCTTCCGCCCGGCAGCACGAAATCTTTAAAATCTTTTAAATCATAGTCTTCCATCGAAAGAGGAACCTCCGCCTCTTTTGCCGAAAGAGCGTATTTCCCATCCCCTCCTGATGCTATAAATGCCATAACCCGGCTTAAAGTCTTTTGGGCATTTTCAATATACTCCGCATTTTCCAAAACTTTTACAAGTCCCAGTACGGCGCATAGTTCATCAAGTTCGCCCATTACCTCAAAACGTATTCCGTATTTGGGAGTGCGGATTCCGTCCACGAGGGAGGATGTCCCGTCATCCCCACGTTTTGTGCGTATATTCATATTTCTTCACCTTCCGTTAGTATTTTATCATAAGGTTTTGCTTTTTACAAGAAAAATTTTCTATTTCGTTGAATTTATTGACGTGATATGGTATAATTATTATTAATAAAGACGCTTAGATTATAATAAACTGTTGTGGGAGGGATTGTATTTGGATAACAAGGATGAAAAGTTATTGAATTTACTTGCGAAAAGCTACCCCAACATAGGCGCCGTTTCCACTGAAATAATCAATCTTCAGGCTATACTTACTCTTCCCAAGGGGACGGAGCATTTTTTGTCGGATTTACACGGGGAATATGAGGCTTTTCTGCATCTTAGAAACAGCGCATCTGGTATTATCCGTGAAAAAATTGATTTGCTTTTCGGCGATAAGCTTTCTGAAGCGGATCGCAGTCTGCTTGCGACCGTAATATACTATCCCAAAGAAAAAATAGAAGAGGTTGCCCAGTCGGAGCCGGATATGTACGAATGGTACAGGATAACCCTTAACCGTATAATGGAAGTCTGCCGCCTGATAGCCTCAAAATATACCCGTTCAAAAGTGCGCAAATTGCTGCCTCCAATGTATGCCTATATTATTGAAGAACTGCTCAGTCATACCCACAGCTCGATAAACAAAAGAAATTACTATGACAATATCATTTCTTCCATTGTGGAAACCGGCCGCGGAAAGGATTTTATCTGCTCTGTAAGCGATACGATAAAACGTCTTGCCGTTGACCGCCTGCACATTGTGGGAGATATTTTTGACCGCGGAACCCGCGCGGATATAATAATGGAATCGATTTCTTCCGGCGTAAACCTGGATATACAGTGGGGCAACCACGATATACTGTGGATGGGTGCCGCCGGCGGTAGCGACGCCTGCATTGCGGCTGTACTGAACAATTCCATTACCTACGGAAATCTTGATGTTATAGAGATAGGCTATGGTATAAGTCTGCGCCCCCTTGCGGTGTTTGCAAACGCGGTGTATTCGGGCAGAGACGTTTCGGCATTTATGCCCAAAAGTTCGGGATACAAGTGCAGTGAAAAAGATACCATGCTTATTGCCCGTATGCACAAAGCCATTTCAATAATACAGTTTAAGGCGGAAGCCGCCCTCATTCTGCGTAACCCCTCTTTTGACATGAATGAAAGAATTCTTCTTGATAAGATAGATTACGAAAAGGGTACGGTGAAAATTGACGGAAAGGATTATCCTCTAAGCGACACCGATTTCCCCACAGTGGACAAAAATGACCCGCTTAAACTCACACCCGGTGAAGAAGATGTGCTTTCATATCTTTCTACTGCCTTTGGAAAAAGCGAAAAACTGCAAAGGCATATTGATTTCTTATTTGATAGCGGAGATATTTACAAGTGTTTCAACTCAAATCTTTTGTTTCACGGCTGTGTGCCCCTTAACGATGACGGTAGCTTTATGAACTTTGAGTTTGACGGAAAATCCCTGCATGGCAAAGCGCTTATGGATTATTTTGAAACCACGGCGCGACAGGGTTTTTACGCTGGCATTTCTTCTCCTAAAAAACAAAAAGGGCTCGATATAATGTGGTATTTATGGTGCGGAAAAAATTCGCCGCTTTGCGGAAGAATGAAAATTGCTACTTTTGAAAGGCTGCTTATAGACGACAAAACCGCCTACGAAGAACCTAAAAATGCTTACTATGCTTATGTAAACGACAATAAGGTGGTGGACCGTATTTTAAAAGAATTCGGGCTTCCTCTCCAAACACGTAGCGGATTGCAATCGCACATAATAAACGGTCACGTACCGGTAATTTCAAAGTCGGGAGAAAATCCCGTAAAATGTGGCGGGCGGTTAATTGTCATTGACGGGGGGTTATGCAAGGCGTACAGGAAAACCACTGGTATTGCGGGATACACTCTTATTTACAGCTCAAACGGAATGCGGATTTCAGCCCACGAACCTTTTGAGGGAAAAGAAAAAGCCGTGCGGGAAGGCTCGGACATTTTATCCACATCGGTATTGTTTGAACGCCCCGCCGAACCTATACGAGTTGCAGAAACTGACGGCGGCAAAAGAATTGCCGAAACCGTGGCAGATTTGAAAAAACTGCTCGCGGCATACGAATGCGGCGAAATTAAAGAGAACATTCACGTGGAAAAATACAGAAAATAAATTACGGAATTTTTATTATGGTGTTGAATTGCGGCGACTTTTATGGTATAATAAAACCGCTAAAACCGCTTTTTAAAAAATAATATACCTCACGAAAAATCTAAAAGAAAGTTTACACGCGCTTAAAAATTTTTGATTTTATATTGGGAGGTATTTATATGAAACGTTTATTTGCCCTTGCAACGGTCGTGTGCCTTTTAACCTTTTTGTTTGAAGGCTGCGGAGGGAACCCGCAAAATTCACAAAATCCTTCAAACGGCAACGGCGCCAATAATCTTACGGCGAAGCAGCTTGCTGAAAACTTTAAAAATACAGCGGGCGGAAATTGGCACTATATTATGGACGAAAACGGTATCGCGCTAAAGCTCAATGTGTCTTTTTCCGACGGAAAATTTATTATGTCTACCGAGTTTGCAAACGAACAGACAAAGGAGCTTTTCCGTTCGCAAGGATACTCGGACAAAGAACTTGAGGATATGCTTGCCAAGACAAGCCACGAAGCGAACTATACCGTAACCGGGATGGATGACGTCGGTGTGTATACGGTGGAAATTGACGGGGACAAAAATTATGTGCTGGTAAAGGATAATACCCTGTATATGGGCACCCACAGACCAGACTTCCCTCAAAACGCCGACCTTGTTCTGACACGCGGATAAATCCCCGATACCCTGATAAAAAGGAGTTTTACTTATGAAAAAAAACGTTAAGATAATTGTCGCCGGCGTGCTTTGCGCCATAATCTTTGCCGGGTGCGGTCAGACAAATAAAAGCCTTTACGGCTCATGGTATACCGAAAAAAATGGTGTCGGCATGACAGTTTCTTTCGGAAGCGACGGCACTATGTCAACGGTATGCAAAATTGTTGACAAAGCCGCCGCTTCCACCGCTGGAATAAATGAAGATATGCTTAAAAAAATGAACATTTCCTGTTGGTACGGTGTTGACAAAAGACCCGCTCTTTCCAAAAAAGAGAAGGATAGCCTCGGCGGGAAAATGCGTCTTAACCAATATTCTTCTGCGGAAAATATGAAAAAAAACAAGCAGAGCGGTCATACTTATTTTGTTGTTAAGGGTAAAAAATTCGTTACCACGCAAAAAACGGGAAGCTTTAATAAAACGACTGGCAATCCCGTTTATTCCGATACAGTATTTGAAAAAAGCGAATAAGGAGATATTAAAAATGAAAAGAATCTTTACTTTATTTTTAAGTCTTGCAATATGTATGTCTTTATACGGCTGTATGCCGCGCTCTGTTAAGGGCACGGTATGGCTAAAAACCGAGAAATTCTTTTTAATTACCCTTCGCTTTTCAAAGGACGGCGTAATGACGCTTACCCCCTCCGTTATAAATAAAGAAAGCCAGAAGGCCGCCGGCATAACAGATAAAATGCTTTTAAGCCGAAAGGAAACCTTTTATTATACCGATGGGTTTGACGCGCACGGCAAACGCACTCTTCGCGTGTATAAATCCGAGAAAGATAAAAATGGGGATAAAAACGCTAAAATAATACCATACAAGATTGATGACAAGGGTCTACACATGAAAAAGATCACTTATACTTATAAAGGTAAAGGAGAATAAATTATGAAAAAAGCTTTTTCTTTGCTGCTCGCTGTCTGGGCGGCGATGTTCGCTCTTTGCTCCTGCACTGGGCCGGACGGCAGTGAAGCCCTTTATGGCACATGGAAGACAGACAATATAGGTTACTACACCGTTACCACCTTTTCCGCAAACGGGGAAATGCACTCGGTCTACCGCATTTCCGACAGTAAAATAAGCTCCGGATACGGTCTTACTCAGGAGATTTTGGACTCTATGGAGACTTTTGGCTACTACAAAGTGGTCAAAAAAAGCGAAATGACCCCAAAGCAAAAGAAAGAAGCCGTAGGAAAGTCCATGATCAAAACCTATACCTCAAAGGCGAATATGAAGGCGGACAAAGACGCGGATACAGCTTACTATAAGTTTGACGGAAAAAAACTTATCATAAACGATAGCGTTTACCAAAAATACGAAAAGTGAGAGATAAACACAAATGACTAATTTAAAAAGATTTTTTATTATTTTTATTGCCGCACTACTTTCGCTGACTTGTGTATCCTGCGGCGTAGGCTCGCTCACAACGCAGCGTTGGTACAATGACGATATAAATAAAACCGTGCGCACCGTTTCTACCTATGGTAAAGACGGCAAGCTTACCATTCAGTACCTTTTGATTAATCCGGACCGCGCCTCGCGTGTGGGACTCAGCGATATAGAAAATATGTCGGAAACAAAGTACTACAAGGATTTAGGAAAATACCACGCCGATGCTTCTAATGCGCCTCAAGACCCTAAGGACAAATATGCCATGCGCGTATATTCTTCTTTAGCGGATTTTAAGAGCAACAAAAACGAAAGCCTGATATTTTACCACATTGACAAAGAAGGGCTTCATATGAACGGAAATGTGAGCTTAAGAGTGGATAAAAAATTAGGAAAAGAAATTGATAAAAAAATAAAGGAACATGATGAAAAGTTTAAATAAACCGCTGATTTTGCTTTTTATAATTTCAGTCCTGCTTGTCGGCTGTGGGAAAACGGGTGGGAAAACTCCGGTTCTTGAAGGCTCACACTGGGCGGCGTATTCTGATGTGACATCCCAAACCGTTGATTTTTCAAAGGACGGAACTCTCACTATAGGGAACTCGCTTAACAAGGGCGAATCGGCAAAATCCCTCAAATTGTCACAGAAAGAAATTACCGAAGCGCTTACCCCGCGCGTGTTTTATTACCGCGACAAAGAGCGCGGAAAAGTCTTTGAAATGTATAAAACGCGTGAGGATATGCAAAAAAGAAAAAACGGCATTGATGTAAATTACAAATTTACCGAGACGGGTATAGAAATTGCCGGCGGTAAGTATGAAAGAGCAAACTGATTGCCGCGTAAAAGGTTGGTATTATATGAAAATATTCTTTAAAAGCACGCGCAATATTATAGCCGCCGCACTTCTTGCGGTTGTAATTTTGTGCGCTTTTTTTGCCACAAACGGCTTTCACGGTTTTGGGCAGAAGGACAGGTCAATAACCTTTGCGGTTTCTAAAGGAATGACGGGACGGGAAATTTCCGCTTCTCTTAAAAAAGAGGGCGCTGTGCGCTGTGAAGCCTTTTTCCGTATAGCCTTAAAATTTTCCGGACAACCCCTTAAAGCCGGAACTTATGAGCTGTCGCCGAAAATGTCTTATTCCGAAATAATTTCCACGCTTACGGGACATGGAATAGATACCCGTATCAGAGTTACTATTCCCGAAGGGTACAGGATAACTCAAATTGCCGAAACTTTTGAGAAAAAAGGGCTGGTGAGCCGTAAGGATTTCCTTAATGAGGTCGCCGTAGGGCAATTTAATTATTCCTTTATCTCGGCCGATTTGCCTGCCGGTGAAACCCGCCTTGAAGGCTATCTTTTTCCCGATACTTACTTTTTTGAAAAAGGGACAAGCGCGCATGTTATAATAGACACGATGCTTAGAGAGTTTGGCTCTGTGTTTGGCGATAAACTTTACGCCCGCACAAAAGAGCTTGGATATTCCCCAAGAGAAATCGTTATTCTTGCCTCTGTAATAGAGAAAGAAGGGTCTTCTGACCTTGCGGAGATTTCCTCGGTATTTCACAACCGCTTAAAAACTGGTATGCGCCTTGAATCGTGCGCAACGGTAAATTATCTGTTTGATAAGCCTAAGAATGTTTTAAGCTATAAGGACACACATATCGACTCTCCTTATAATACTTATAGAAACAGCGGTCTGCCGCCCGCCCCGATATGCTCGCCGGGGGTCGCCGCGCTTGAGGCCGCCCTTTATCCCGCCGATACAAATTACCTGTACTTTATAGCGGACGGCAAAGGTAAAAATCTGTTTTCCGCAACTTATGAGGAACATTTGAAGAAAAAAAGGAGTTTACATTAAATTGGAAGACAGAATTATATACCCCGAGCTTAACGAATATTTGCGCAGCCAGCTGCCCCAGCACGAGGGTCTTTTAAAAGAGCTTGAAGAATATGCCGCCGATCCGTATGTTCCCATAATTCAAAGGGAAGTGGCACAGTTTCTCAAAGTTTTTTTCAGCTATTCCTCACCAAAAACCATTTTGGAGGTGGGAACTGCAATAGGATATTCAGCTATATATTTTTCTTCTTTAATGGGAAGCGGCGGAAAAATAGTAACAATTGAGCGTGATCCCGAAATGATAGAAAAGGCAATGGCGAATATTGCCCGCGCCGGTTTTTCTGACCGAATTACCGTTGTTGAGGGAGATGCGCAGAATGTCCTCGGCACAATTGACGGTCCTTTTGACGTAGTATTTTTAGACGCTGCAAAGGGTCAGTACGGCAAATTTCTTCCGAAATGCCTTGACCTTCTTAAAACAGGCGGCACCCTTATTACGGATAATATCCTATACCGTGGGATAGTGGCAAGTGAAGAGCTTGCACCGCGAAAACACATTACTATTGCAAGAAATTTAAGAAATTATATATACGAGATAAGCCATAGCGCGCGGTTAGATACCACTATTCTGCCTTTGGGCGACGGATTGGGTATTTCCCGCAAGCTGTTTTAAAAACCAAATGGGTTTTGGAGGTGAAAATCATGGACAGAGTTGAACTGCTCGCTCCCGCAGGGAGCCTTGAAAAATTAAAATTTGCCGTTTTATACGGCGCCGACGCGGTATATATAGGCGGAGAAATGTTTTCTCTACGTACGGCGGCGGAAAACTTTTCCGAGGAAGATATCCGCGAAGGGGTGGAATTTGCTCACAAAAAGGGCGTAAAGGTATATATTGCACTGAACATATTTCCCCACAACGAGGACGTGGATAAAATTATCGGAGCCGCAAAAACCGCTCACAGCTTGGGAGTTGACGCAGCAATTATTTCGGATCTTGGCACTATTATCGCCGTTCGCGAGCAGGTACCCGGTCTTGATATTCACGTAAGCACACAGGCAAACATTGTAAATTCCCGCACAGCGGCAGCTTTTTACCGTCTTGGCGCGACACGTGTTGTGCTTGCCCGCGAACTGTCCTTAACCGAAATCAAGGAAATCCGCGAAAAAACGCCCGTAGGGCTT
>JAUZPZ010000039.1 GCA_030705675.1 Bacillota bacterium | reverse complement strand
CTTCCTACGTCGGCATTATCCGAATCAGGTATAGGGTCGAAGTAACATAACTTCCTCTCAGCCGGCTTTTGCAAGCTCCCCTGTTTTTTTACATTATATCACTATTCATAATAAAAGTCAAGTAGTAACGTGCAAAAATAGTGTGCAAATTGGGGACGTGTTTTTGCACGTCCCCAAAATTCCACCCCCAATAATCTACTTATTTTTTAATGCATTTAGCCATATATGTTTTGATCATCGAAACGATTTGATGATTCGTTTAAACTGTTTTTCTCATGAGAAAGCATCCATTGGAAAACCTCTTTGCTCCTGTAAGCATTTAGCCATGAATTATGACCTACACCCTCACATATTGTCAGCTTTGCATTTCCACCATTTTTGTTCACTGCATCAACCATTTTTTTGCTTTCCTCCGGGTATACAACCGGATCTTCACTCCCGTGAAACGCCCATACAGGAACAGCCTTAAGTCTATCGGCATTCCAATACATTCCGCCGCCGCAAATCGGTACTATTGCCGCAAATACATTAGGCATGCTCATAGCCAATTGCCATGTAGCATATCCTCCCATACTTGCACCCATAAGATATACCCTATCTTTATCAACAAAATCTTCATTAATTACATAATCAGTAAATTCTTTTAGCTGCTCTAAAATATCAAACCATGTATCGGCAAAGCACTGCGGTGCAAATGTTATAACATTATATTCGTTTTTCTTGGTTTCAGCAAAATATGGATTACCACGCAATGTATCTATATCATTTCCTCTGCTTCCTGCTCCATGAAGAAAAATGATTGCTGGATATTTCTTATGGGCACAATAATTATCCGGAGTTTGAAAAATATAATTAAAGTTCTTAAATTTTTGCTTTTCTGTTTTCATCATACTATATGCCTGCTTTCCTGTATTTATATAGTTGTTCTTAATAAACGCACTAATTTTAGTTTTGAGTTTTTCTATAGGCTTCTTTTTCGTCTTGTTACCTCAATATGTTTATTTATTTTTAATTATATCATTAAGTGGAAATAAAATCAAGTTTTGGTGAAGTTTGATTTTATATCTTGGTAGATTTTTAAAGAATATGAGGGTTAGGGCTTGACGAAAGCGCATAGTTTGTGTTATTAGATACCTCTTTCTGTGCGGTTTTTGTGTAGTAACTTAACTATAACACAGAATTTCTCTATTCGCTACTATTTTTTTATTTCTTAATGTAACACATCTATTGTAAACCTACATTAATACATGGATTGTTGTAATTTCACTCTTGCGTTTTGGCAGTACATTTGATATAATAGAGAAGTAAACATTTTGATAATATGTTTGTCTGCTAAAAACAGCTAATGATTTTACACTTTGAAAACAAGTATGACGATTGCCTACAATACAGACAGATGGATAAATACGTTGGGGATAAAAGGAGACAGAGGGATGCAAAAAGTTGATAAGATTATCATAGGTGCCGGGCTATATGGTCTATATTCTGCTCTATTTTGTGCCAAAAGGGACGAAAATATTTTGGTGCTCGAATATGATTCCGCACCATTTGCAAAAGCCACATACATTAACCAAGCACGTGTCCACATGGGATACCACTATCCAAGGTCATATGCAACCGCAATTAAGTCGGCTGGATATTTTAACCGTTTTAATGAAAATTATGGATTTTGTGTGCATAGAAGTTTTGAGCAGATATATGCTACATCCTCTGATTTCTCATGGACAAATGCAGAACAGTTTGTCGCTTTTTGTAGGGCAGCAGGAATCCGCTGTGATGAAGTGGCACCCTCAAAGTACTTTAAACCTGGTATGTGTGACGGAGCTTTTCTTACCGAAGAATACACATATGATGCACAAATTCTGAAGAACTTTTTTATGACCGAGTTAGAGGGAAGAAAAAACGTTGAAATTATGTTTGGTGCAAGATTGAAAAAGATTGAAGCCAATGGGGAGAACTATATTATCTTTTTAGAAGATGGAAGTGTTTATAGTGCACCTTTTGTTCTGAATGCTTCTTATGCATCCACAAATCAGATATTGAAAAAGTTTTCAGGAAGAGAATATGCACCCTTTAATATTAAATACGAACTGTGCGAGATTATTTTGTGTAGTGTGGATAATTCTTTGCTGCATACCGGTCTGACTGTTATGGATGGACCGTTCTTTTCCATCATGCCTTTTGGCAAAACGGGAATGCATTCACTCACATCAGTTACGTTTACACCTCATGTGACGAGTTATGATAGTGTTCCGACATTTGAGTGTCAGGGGAAAAGCCATGGATTTTGCAGTACACAGCAGTTGGGAAACTGCAATGAATGTCCTGCAAAACCGGAATCGGCATGGCCATATATGTCAAGCCTGGCCAAAAAATACATGCTGGATAAATATTCATTTCGTTATGAAAACTCCTTGTTCTCCATGAAGCCGATTTTAAAGGTTTCTGAAATTGATGACTCAAGACCCACTGTAATTAAGGTACATTCGCAGCAGCCGACGTTTGCTAGTGTTCTTTCAGGAAAAATTAATACAGTTTATGATCTGGATGAAATTTTAGTGAGCAAATAAGACGGAATTTATGGTACAACCATTATTAGGAGGTTTGAAAATTGAAAGAAAACAATTTTATTTCTGCTGTCATATATATACATAATAATGAAAAGCAGATTTCGGAATTTCTGAAAAAAACACATTCAGTTCTGGAAGAAAATTTTAAGCACTATGAAATTATATGTGTTGATGACTACTGCATGGACGGAAGCGTTGACTGCATCCGTAAATTTGCAAACACAATAAATCAGTCTGTTATCAGTATTATTCATATGAGCTATTATCAGGGTCGGGAACTGTCTATGAATGCCGGGATTGATTTGGCAATCGGTGATTTTGTTTTAGAATTTGATACTGTCATGATGGATTATGAACCGGACTTGGTGATGCAGGTATATTTTAAATCTCTGGAAGGCTTTGATGTGGTTAATGCTGTTCCAAAGGGGAAATGTAAAAAATCATCCAAGCTGTTTTATGCTATATTCAACCGCTTTTCTAATCCACAATATATATTGACGACAGAATCTTTCCGCATTACTTCGAGGCGCGTTATCAACCGCGTTCATGCGGCAAGCAAAACAATTCCTTACAGAAAGGCTTTATATTCAAAATCAGGTCTAAAGCAAGCAAGAATTGACTATAAGCCGGTTGTATCGCTGTGTGAAAGAGATACAACCGAAAGCAAAAAAGTGAAAAAAGAGCTTGCTATGGATTCGATTATTCTTTTTACCGATGTTGCTTACCGTTTCTCTATTGTAATGAGTGTGCTGATGATGCTTTCTACAATTCTCGTTGGTGTATACACTATGGTTATCTTTTTATCAGGCACGCCTCAGGCAGGTTGGACTACAACTATGTTCTTCCTTTCTTTTTGCTTTTTCGGAGTATTCGTTGTTTTGTCGATAATGCTAAAATACCTGTCTTTGATAGTAAATCTGATATTCAAAAAATCAAAGTATATCTTTGAATCAATTGAAAAAATATCAAAGTAGGGAGATAAAAAAATGGGAAATAACGCATTTAAGGAATCTCTGCAACGGAACAAAAAGGGAATTCTCCTGATGATGCTGGCATCTATATGTGTCTGTGTTGGACAACTGTTATGGAAACTATATACAAATGTACAGCCGTCCGCATGCGGCATGTTTGGAGAGGCAACACTTTTACTGGTAACAGGTTTTGCCATATATGCCACAGGGGCCATCATTATGATTGCGGCATATAAATATGGCAGTCTTTCTGTACTCCAACCTATGCTTAGCCTTAATTATGTTATTTCTCTTTTGCTTGCATATTTTGTACTCAATGAGACCATATCGTCATTAAAAATTGCCGGCATTTTATTAATTATACTTGGCGTTGTGCTGATTGGCGGTGGTGACAAAAAATGATGGTAATTCTTTATACCGGTTTAGTGGTAATGGCTTTGCTGGGATCTCTTGGTTCGTTGTTTTTCAAGAAAGCGTCAGGAGAAAACTCCATAAAATCGTTATTGCGAAAGCCGCATTTTTACATTGGCGGATTTTTATATTTTGTTTCCGCTTTGCTTAATATCATTCTTTTAAAATATATGGATTATTCTGTTGTTTTGCCGATGACGGCAATTACATACATTTGGACGATGATATTCTCATATTTTTTACTGAAAGAGGCTATAACTGTAAGAAAAATTACAGGAGTTGGTTTCATATTATTTGGAGCGGTGCTGATTGCGCTAAGATAGGAGGGCACAAAATGGATTATTTAGTTGGATGTACAGGGTTCGTTGGTACCAACCTTTCGGCAAATCATTCTTTTGACGGGTTATTTAATTCAAAAAATATCAAAGAAGCTTATGGAGGCAATCCGGATTTGCTTGTATATTCGGGGGTTCCGGCCGAAATGTTTCTTGCAAACAAGGACCCTGAAGCCGACATGCAAATTATTTATAATGCAATAGAAAATATAAAACAAATAAATCCAAAACGAATGGTGCTTATTTCTACTATTGCTGTATATCAGCAACCCAAAGAAATAGATGAAGACACAAAGATTGATATAAAGGGGCTTTTTGCATACGGCGCAAACAGAAGATTTCTGGAGCAGTGGGTGGAAGATAATTTTACCGACTATCTTATTGTTAGGCTGCCTGCATTGTATGGGTTAAACCTTAAAAAGAATTTTATTTATGACTATATTAATCTCATCCCGGCAATGTTAACTGATTCAAAATTTCAAGAACTTAGCAAATTAAACGGGCTTATAAATGATTATTATATTCTGCAATCCAATGGATTTTGGAAGTGTAGAGAACTGGAACCGACTGAAAAAGCTATACTGAAAAAGTATTTTATCAAAATTGGTTTTAGTGCATTGAATTTTACGGATAGCCGCTCAAAATATCAGTTTTATAATCTTAACGGATTATGGAAGCATATTGAAATAGCTTTGGAAAACGGAATCCGTTTATTTAATCCGGCAACAGAACCGGTTTCTGTTGCTGAATTGTATTTTTACCTGACAGGTAAAGAATTTAAAAACGAACTATCAAAACCGCCGTTTGATTATGATTACCGTACAAAACATAATGATATTATGGGCGGAGAAAATGGATATTTACTAAACAAGGAACAGGTACTGAGTGATATCAGTTCATTTGTAACGAAAATGCTCGGAGGGTCATACTGATGAAACTATCTATATCAAATATAGCCTGGTCTTATGAACATGATGAAGAAATGTATGCATGGCTTAGCGCTACAGGGTTTACAGGTCTTGAAATCGCACCGACTCGTATTTTTCCCGAAAAACCGTATGAGCACATTAAGGAAGCTGAAAAGTATGCGTCTGCCTTGAAAAGAAAATGGGGAATAAGTATTTCATCTATGCAGTCTATCTGGTTCGGAAAAAGCGAATCGATATTTAAGACAAAGCAAGAGAGAGAAATTCTCATCGAATACACAAAGACAGCTATTGATTTTGCAGAAGTTGCAGGATGTCATAATCTCGTATTTGGCTGTCCACGCAACAGAGTAACATATAATAATAGTGATTACGAGATTGGTATTGATTTTTTCAGGGAACTCGGAGAATATGCATATGCACATGATACCGTACTGGCTATCGAGCCTAACCCGCCTATTTACAATACTAACTTCATTAATACCACAGATCAGGCTTTTGAAATTGTCAGAGATGTTGATTCTGCCGGTTTTAAAGTAAATCTTGATTTTGGAACAATAATTGAAAATGGAGAAAAAGTAGAGCAGATTGCTGAAAATATATCTTATGTAAATCATATACATATAAGTGAGCCGGGGCTGCCGCAGATATTTTACAGAGAAGAACACAGCCGGTTAAGACAGTTAATTGAGGGCGTTTATAACGGATATATATCCATTGAAATGAAAAATCTTGATAACCTTAACATTGTAAAAAGAACAGCAATCACCGTGAAAGAGGTGTTCGGATAATGATTTATGAAAAGAAAGAAGGCGTACCGCGTTTCATCTGTACAGAATATGAACCAAAGAAAACAAAATTCTGTGTGTTAATTCCAATTATTAATGAAGGGGATAGAATTCATAAAGAACTGAAATCCGCACAAACTCATGGAATTGACAAGGTTGCAGATATTATTATCTGTGACGGAGGCTCAAAAGATGGGTGTACGGAAGAAAAAACACTCCGATCTCTCTCAGTCAACACCTTGCTTGTTAAAAATGATGTCGGTAAACAAGGGGCACAGCTCAGAATGGGCATTTGGTGGGCATTGGAACGCGGCTATGATGGCATTATCACTATTGATGGCAACAATAAAGACAGTATTGAAGATGTCCCGAAGTTTATAGCTAAGCTAGATGAAGGATATGATTTTGTGCAGGGTTCACGGTTCGTAAAAGGTGGGCAGGCGATCAATACACCACCGTTTCGTTATATTTCTGTCCGTCTCATTCACGCTCCGGTAATTTCTCTGACAGCGCATCACTGGTTCACGGATACAACCAATGCCTACAGAGCTTACTCTAAAAAATATCTGACCGACAGCAGAGTGGTTCCGCTAAGAGATTGTTTTGTCACTTATGAATTACTTGCGTATCTCTCTGTTAGGGCGACACAGCTTGGGATGAAGGTATGCGAAATACCTGTGAGAAGAGAATACCCAAAACACGAAAAGACCCCAACCAAAATCAGATTTTTCAAAGGGAATTATGACCTGATGAAGATACTTTTTTTAAATCTGATAGGAAAATATAAATAAAGATTGATTTGAAACTTGAAATACTGACTTTGGTTAGCGTATAAATCCTGGTCATACTCGATTTTTATGAAAAAGAGAAAGGGGCTGTACGATGCTCAATTTTAAAAAGAAAAATTACGTTGAATATATAGGAATGCTTATTATTGTCTTGATTGGCATTGCTATGATTTTACCGCTGACTTATAAAAATGATTACTTTTTGGATGAGGCTATGCTTGCCAATTCTATTTTTACAAGGAACTTTTTCCGTTTGTGTGCAACGCCTTTAGATTACTCTCAAAGTGCACAGGTTGGATACTTATACATCGTTAAATTTTTTACTTTATTTGGAGGTAATGAAAATTTCACAAGAATATCTTCGCTTATTGCCTCTTTTATTACAATATTTTTGATTTACAGAATAAATAAAGATATTTTAAAAGTTAAATTTCCGGTTTTTGCAACCTGTTTTGCAAGTTGTATCGGAGTTTTCATACAATATTCTTCAATGTTGAAACAATACACATTTGATACAATGTGCATTTTTTTGGCAATTTATTTATTCGGCAGATATATAAAGAACAAAATGTCATTGTCGGTGCTTTGCATTTTCTATGCTTTACTGCTTTGGTTTTCGTTTGCAGTTATTTTCTTTATCGCAGGAATTTTAATTTATATTGTTCTGGATAGAATTTTTTTATTGATAAAAGATAAGTCTTTATTTAAAACAATTATTAAAGATAACATTATTTTATTACTGCCTTTGGTTTCCGTACTTATCAATCTATTTTTATGGTTACTTCCCAGCACAAACAATATCGGCTATAACGAGAATGACTATTGGAGCAAACTAAGCTTTCCTTTAATTCCGAGAAGCTTAAGTGATATTAAGCTTATTGCCATAATGGTTTTTAACGTTATTTCCTCTTTAGGAGGAATATTATTACCTTTATTTGTGATTGCTGTTTTAATATTTATATGGAACTTAAAAAAATATCTTCATAATTCAGGGATGATAGCGCTCTTTATTTCATTTACCATTATACTTGTTGCTTCTTATATTGGGAAATATCCGATTTCAATAAGGTTACTTATTTTTGTACCCATGATAGCTATGGTTGCAACATATTATATTATAGAAAAGTTTGTTTCCAAAGTAAAAAACATTAAAATGCAAAAACTGGGCATGATTTTACTTTGTGCAATAATTAGCGTTGCGGCAATAAACGTTAGTTTTTCATATTTTATAAGCAGAGATAACGTGTTTTTAGGACACCAGGTATCCTATAATGTTGATTATATTAATGATAATATAAAACCGGATGATTATGTTTATATTACAGCCCATGCCATTCCTGAATATTCAAAACAGGTAAATTATAAATATTATTTTAATAAATATTTGCCAAAACCGGTTCAAAAAGATCATTTTATTTTTGGAAGTTATTATAAAAAATCAGCTATAAAAATTCCCTACAGTTATAATTTTAATGTACAAGATGATTTATTGGAAGATAATATAAATGCAATTACTAAGTATAATTCTGTATATATATTAACAGGAGGAGGTTCAAACGTAGTAAAAGAGTTGAAAGAGTTGATTGATAAATTAAAAGAGACCGGAACAGTTGAAGTTATTAACGAAAAATATCATACATATTTGTTTAAATACGATAGATTAAAGTAACATTGTTCTTCTGATTAAGTTTTTCAAGCTCATGCAGATTGGGGACGCGTGCATATTGGGGACGTGCCTGTTTTTGCACATTATTGTTGACACAAAGTTGACAAATGTGGACGTACTTTCTTTGTCAGCTTTTTCTAACAATCAAACAAATTCACTAAAATCTGTGGGAGAGCGTTTTGCTCTCCCCTCTTTTTACCTATAAACTATTTGACAAATCATATAATTAATGATACAATAATTTCATACGGCTATAATGCAAACGGAAATATGACGCAAAAATCCTTAAATAACGGCGTGACAACGAGTTATAGCTATAACAACGGCGGTATGCTCACCGGCATGACAAACTATAAGGCGAATACTGTGTATAGCACATATTCCTGCGAATACCTTCCAAACGGTCTTAAAACAAGCGAAACCGAAAACGGCGTGCAGACAAAGAACTATGCGTATGACAAGTTCGGCAGACTTACAAACGAAACCGTTACCGATACGCAGGATCAGACAACCTTAAACCAAAGCTATGCTTATGATTTAAGCGGAAACCGTGTCAGCATGACGGGCAACGACGGAGTATTTTCATATACATATGATGCAAATAACCGCATGTTAAATAAAACAAAGAGCGTAAACGGAAGCATCGCCGAAAAAACGGATTATTTTTATGATCCTAATGGCAATACTGTCTCCGAAAGAACCACCCGCGTAACCTCCGAAGCGCAGCATCTTGCTATAGGCAGCGTGGGCGACGGAATAGAAACGAATATAAAGCTGTATGAATATGACGCGTTTAACCAGCTGAAAAGCTATACGGATAGCCATAATAAGGTAACTTATGCCTATAATGCAGATAATTTAAGAACAAATAAGACGGTAAACGGCACTTCCACGGCGTATACATGGAATGGTAATAACCTTGTAATGGAGAAGTCGGCAAAAACCAACGTTTACGGCTATGACCTTACGGGAGTTGCAACGGCAAACCTGGATGGAAATATACGCTATTACCTTAAAAACTCCCATGGGGACGTAACAGACCTTTTGGATTCCTCCGGCACTGTTACAAGCTCTTATGATAATGATGCCTTCGGCGTGGAAACAAACACTGTCGATACCGACACAAACCCCTTCCGCTACTGCGGCGAGTATACCGACGCTGAAAGCGGCATGATCTACCTGAGAAATAGGTACTATGAACCAGATAGCGGTAGGTTCGTGAATGAGGACCCTCATTGGAATATCGGCAATATGATTTATGGGGATAGTCCAAGCAAAGATAATCCAACACCTGATATTTCTGCTATTATGCAAAGCGCTAACTTATATATTTATGGAATGAATAATCCTATCAGGTGGATTGATCCGAGTGGTAAAATTGTAACTGACTGGGATAGGGCGGTTTTAACAAAGGCTCAGGTAGACAGAATACAGTACATAACTGATAATTGGAATAGTGCATCAAAAAAGCAAAAAGGAATTTGGAGAGATGAAGTAAAGGGATATAGGTCTAAGTGTCTAAAAAGTGATGAATATACTGATGATTCTGGAATAACAAGGTCACGTGTAACTAATGGTGAGATTAAATTTAAAATTTCTGATGTAAATATTAGTTCAAGTGCCGTTCTACATATTAGAATAGCATATTCCTTTAATGATAAAAATGAAGCTGTAATCTCACAATCTCATTCAAACGCACGAATTGTTTCAGATAGTGTTGTTAGTGAATATAAGATTAATACAAAATCTTTTACCGTAGGCACCCTTGGAGGAAAGCAAGTCATAAGTTGGGACGTAGGCTTTACAGTAACCATGTTTGGATTACTAAATGGTCTTTTTGAAGCGTCTAGTGACGTAACACATGCAAAAGGCAATTTTGGACAACTTCAGAGCAGTAGTTATCCGCTTTGTAATAATGTAGGTATATCCTAAGGAAATGAGGGTTGGAAATGAAGAAATTTACAATTATAATAATTGCAGTTTTAATGATTACATTTAGTGGTTGTTCACAAGCAACTGACAATAACCCCCAATTTAGTGTTAAGAGTAGTACTGCTGAGATATGGGAAGGAGACGCCGGAGAGTACGGTATAACATTATTTTTTGAAGTTGCTAACACGAGCAAATATCCATTATACCTAAAACCGTCAGATTTTGATATATTTGATAAAAACAACAATCTGATTGATGTTATAGAACGGGTAAATGCTTATCCTCCGATTATAAAACCTGGCGAAATAGCTGTTTACAGTGAATCAAAAACATCTAAGAAAACATTAGACGCATCCATGGGACTAAAAGTAATGCCAAAGATCAAGCCCGAAAGATCAAATATTAAATTGACAACGCTTACAACACCCGGAGGTGGAATGGACGTAGTAATCGTTGAAAATCACACCTACAAGGAATATGAGAATGTACAAGTTGCTGTTGTATGCAGAAATAGAAACAATAAAATCACCGGTGTTCTTAAGACAAAAATTGATTCAATAAAACCAGGCGAAAGTGTTGAAGCTGAAACCAAAGGACGTTTAATAACAAAGGATTTAGACCCTGATGGAGGTGGAAAGACGCAATTTTTTGCATACATTGAACCGCGCGCTAATGCGGGAAATTATGAACGTAAAACAATGCATGATATAATAGCTTTGGTGCCTTTCCTCTTGATTCTTCTAGGTGCCATTTGCCTGCAGATTTTTCTTTCGAAAAAAAGAAAAATGTGGCTTGGCTTGATACTACCATTAACTAACTTTATCGTATCATTAATACCTGCTATTTTAGTGTTCCAGGATATGCCAACGCCTAATCATTATGAAAAATATGACGAGTATGGTAAGCTTATAGAGTCGGCAACTGTTGAGCCTGCTAGAGGTATGAGCCATTTCATCTTTATGATTATTATGGCTTTTCTTATCTATAATATATCGACATTAGTCTTTATGGCAATTTATTGGGTTTGCCGAAAAAGAAAATTAAAAACGCATTATGAAGCGGAAGAAAAATAATATAAAAGTTTAAAAAAAGGGGTGTCATGGGGACGAGGGTGTCAGGTGTCATGGGGACGGGTGTCATGGGGACGTGCCATTTTGACACAATTATATTGACAAATGTGAACTTACATTTTCTCAACTTTTCCTATCAATCAAACAAATTTACTAAAATCTTTGGGAGAGCGTTTTGCTCTCCCCTCTTTTTACCCATAAACCGTTTGACAAATCAGACAATTGATGGTACAATAATCTCATACAGCTATAACGCAAACGGAAATATGACGCAAAAATCCTTAGGTGTCATGGGGACGTGCCATTTTGACACAATTATATTGACAAATGAATAGATACATGGTATAATCTTGTAAAGGTGATGAGAGATGAGCAGACCGCCCAGAAAACTTAGCCAGACAGGATTATACCATATTATTTATAGAGGAATTAATCGACAAAATATTTTTGAAGAGCAAAAAGATTACGAAAAATTGATAAACATTATGGCTGATATCAAAGCAGAAAAATCTTGTGAAATATATGCTTATTGTCTAATGACAAATCATGTACATCTATTTATTAAAGAAAAAATAGCTGGTGATATTATGAAAATAATGCACAAGCTTTTGACGCGCTATGTCGGATGGTATAATTTTAAATATCAGCGAAGCGGGAGTTTAATAGGAAATAGATATAAAAGTGAACCTGTAGAAGATGAACGATACTGTTTTTCGTTAATACGTTATATACATCAAAATCCAATACAGGCAGGAATAGCAGATAAATTTAGTCAGTATCCGTGGAGTAGTTATAATGAGTATGTCGGTAACGGTATTGGGCTAACAGACACTGAATTTCTATTATCAATGCTATCGCATGACAGAAAAAGTGCGGTGAAAGAATTTATTTTGTTTCACAATCAAGAGAATACTAATGACTTTTCGATATCAGAAAGAAAGCGATTGACTGATGAACAGGCAAAGTGCAAGATTAAAATGGTTATTAATGATAAAGAAATATCAGGATTGGCACTATTGCCGAGAGATGAAAGAAATGAATATATATCGGTATTAAGAAATAAATATGGGCTTACAATAAGGCAATTAGAGCGATTGACAGGAATATCAAGGGGCATAATAAGCAGGGTAAGGTGACAAAACGGCACGTCCCCACAACACGCGATGATGATAATGGTGTATTTACCGTAGTAGGTGTAGCTGTAAGCATAAATGTCAAAAGACCTACAGCTGCAAAAACATATAACTTGACTGTTATTAATCAGGTTTATGATTGTGAATATATAAATGAGACTGGGATTCATTCGAATGGAATTGACTTTTGCGCTATTTTACAAGAAGCGTTAACTGAAAGATGGGGAGAAGAAAGGTAATATTATGAGGATTTCTAAGCTTATATTTTTGTTGTTTATTATATTAATATTGATATTTTTATCAATTAATATTTATAAAAATGTTGAAAGAATTGATTTGGCAAAAAAATCAGCAACTTACTACGCTCAAGAAGAATATAATCAGCCGTTTAGTGCAGTCAAAATTACTTACAATAATAACACTCAAAAATATGTTGTAGTAGTGATGAGTAAAAATAATAATACAACAATGCTTGCATATGAAATAACACCATTCAAAAATAAAGAAGGATATTATAATGCGACAAAGGTTGCCGAATTAAATCCTGGTCCACAATAAGAATTGCCGCTTGAGGACTTGCCTGTTTTTGCACATTATTGTCGACGTACAATTGACAAATGTAGACGTGCATTTTTGCTGGCTTTCCTGGCAATCAAACAAATTTCGGCTAACTAAAGACATAAAAGAAGGCTGGTATTTGAAATACCAGCCTTCTTTCTTTTTCCTCATGGCTCCCCAAGTAGGACTTGAACCTACGACACTGCGGTTAACAGCCGCATGCTCTACCGACTGAGCTATTGAGGATTATTAAATCCGGCGACGACTTACTTTCCCGGGCAGTCTCCCACCAAGTATCATCAGCACCGCAGAGCTTAACTTCCGTGTTCGGTATGGGAACGGGTGGATCCTCTGCGTCATTATCACCGGATTAGCTTTTTCATCTTAACTCT
>JAUZPZ010000038.1 GCA_030705675.1 Bacillota bacterium | reverse complement strand
GTTCCGTGGTGCGGGGAAGGTTATTATATTGATAAAAGCAGGGTTTCCGGAAATCATCCGTACCACCTTGGAGGACTTTTTTATTTTCAGGAGCCGTCGGCAATGGCGGTTGTCGAAGCGTTAAATATCAATGAAGGGGATTTTGTGCTTGACCTGTGTGCGGCACCCGGAGGAAAAGCCACGCAGGCGGGAGCCAAGCTTAAAGGAACCGGTCTGCTCGTTGCAAATGAAATAGTTGCAAAACGGGCGGCAATAATTGCGGAAAACACGGAAAGATTCGGTTTGAAAAACACTGTTATAACAAATGAAACGCCCGCACGGCTGGCGGAAAAGTTTAAGGAATTTTTTGATAAAATAATAGTGGATGCGCCCTGCTCAGGAGAAGGAATGTTTCGGAAAGAGCCGCAGGCAATTGACGAATGGAGTGAGGAGCATACTTTTTCCTGTGCGGCAAGACAGAAAAATATTGTGGACAGCGCAATTGAAATGTTAAAACCCGGCGGATATATGGTTTATTCCACTTGTACCTTTGCCCCTTGTGAAAATGAAGGCGTATGCGACTATATTCTGGAAAAATATCCCGATATGGCGCTTGTTCCCATAAATATGCCCATGCTTTCAGACGCAAACGGAAAATATTGCGACACTGCGCATAATATGAGCGGCGCAAAGCGCATTTTCCCTCACAAAAACAAAGGCGAAGGTCATTTTATCGCGCTTTTCCTCAAAAAAGGAGAGCCGAAAAAAAGTGATTTTGCGTGTTTTAAACCGCGCAAAACCATAGGCGAAAGCGAAACCCTCTACCGTGAATTTGAGAAAAAGTTTCTCAATACTTCCCTTGAGGGAAACTTGTGCCTGTTCGGGGAAAATCTTTACCTGACGCCATCGGAAATAAACTTGGATAAAATAAAGACTGTACGCGCGGGTCTGCACCTCGGAATATGCAAAAAAGGTCGCTTTGAGCCTTCCTACGCACTTGCTCTTGCGCTTAAAGCCGATGATTTTAAATTTTCCGTGAATTTCGGAGTGCAAAGTGACGAAATTTTAAAATATCTTCACGGAGACACGCTAAATGCGGAGGTAAACGGCTGGTGCGCCGTTCTGTGCGACGGTATCCCGTTAGGCTGGGTAAAAGGTTCGGGAGGCATTCTGAAAAACCGGTTTCCGAAATACCGGCGTATTCTTTAATCCCTTTTAGCCAGGCAGAAACTTTTACAGCATCAAAAAAGCGGAAGTAAAGGTAAAATCCTTTACTTCCGCTTGATTTTTTAAAACTGTCCTTTAAAACATGTCCTTTTTTTTCAGCCAGAAAGTTGTCACAAGAGATGTACCTATAGCTATAAAAGCCGGCACTATCCATGACGACGCAAACGGAAGATCTTTAACGTTCATGCCGTAGAAACTGGTAATTATCGTTGGCACAGCCATAACTATAGTTATTGCCGCAAGAAATTTCATGACAATATTTAAATTGTTTGATATTATCGAGGCAAAAGCATCCATCGTGCCGCTTAAGATATTGCTGTAAATCTCCGACATCTCTATCGCCTGTTCAATTTCGACGATAACATCGTCCATAAGATCTTCATCATCTTCATACAATTTTAAATATTTGCCGCGGGAAACTTTTTTTATTGTCGCCATATCCGCTTTAAGAGAAGTAGAAAAATAAACAAGTGATTTTTCCATACCAAGAAGCTGTATAAGTTCTTTGTTCCTCATGGAAACGTGCAGTTCCTGCTCAATGCTCGACGCCATTCTGTCAATCTGTTTCAAATATTGAAGAAAGCTTGTTGCCGAGCGGTATAAAATCTGCAATAAAAACCGCGTTTTAAGCGCAGTATTCACATTTTTTATTCTGCCCAGCGCAAAATCGTCAATAATACCGCTTTTCCTAAGGCATACTGTCATAACGAATTCGTCCGTGGAAATAAAGCTGAGAGGCAAAGTGGAATATATCGTGTTTCCGTTTTCCTTCTCTACCATCGGAATATCAAACAATATAAGTTTTTCATGAAGTTCATCCTCGTTCTCTATACGCGAGATTTCTTCAATGTCCAAAGCGGCATTGATGAAATCCGCATCAACGCCTGTGATTTTTATAAGGTTTAAAAGTTCATCGCGTGACGGGTTAACAACATTTATCCAGCAGTTTTTTTCCAAACCGTCAATTTTGCTAATCTGCCCGTCTATTGTTTTGTAAAAGTCTATCATAGCACCACTCCTTATAAAGCGGCGCACAAAAGCAAAGCGGAATGCGCCGCCCTAAAATTTTTAAATATTCTGCATAAATTACCAGGGTCGGCATCCATTTGCGTTTCACCTCCAAAATCAAATATACATTTATTATATATCTTTTTTTACCTATTGTCAATTGTTTAAAGTTTTTTTAAAACAAAAATTTTGAGCTTTATAAAAAAACCTCTTACTTTGCGAGATAAAAAAAGATAGCGCGCGAGATTTGAAAAATTTTGACAAAAAATAAAAAAAGCTCTTGACAAAACCTGAAATCTGTTTTAATATAAATATAGTTTTTAAGTTTGGTACTGAGATGCCGGCAAAACTTATATAGCAGTTTATTATATTTTGTATGCAGTCTAAAAGTGCCTTGCCAAGCTTTGCCAGGGCACTTTTTATATGTCAAAATGCTGTGTCGGAGGTCTCCTGCCGTCTTATGAAAAAAGCAAGAAAGAAGGAAAATTTATGAACAAACAAAAAGTCGGCTATCTGCCGGACGAACGCCCTCCTCTTGGGAAACTTTTGTTATATGCTTTGCAGCAGGTTATCGTAATGTTTCCCGCAACCGTAACAGTAGCGCTGATCACCGGATTTCAGGTTTCAACTACGATTTTTGCCAGCGGTCTTGCTACCCTTTGCTTCGCTCTTATAACCGGCAAAAAGCTTCCGCTCTACTACGGTTCAAGTTTTGCATACCTTTCCGCAATATCGGGGCTTGTTGCCGCTCAGGGCTTTTCAAAAATGAATGGTATTCTGCCGACAGCGGCCATTCAGATTTCCCAGTTCGGTATAATCATGTCTGGTCTGGTTTCCATTGCGGCGGGTCTTCTTGTTAAATTTGCGGGCAGAGATGCCGTTGAAAAGGTTCTCCCTCCCTGCGTTACGGGTCCTGTTGCTATGATAATAGGTCTTACTCTTGCCGGAAACGCTTTAGGCGACGCGGCGCCCAAGGAAGGACAGCCGCAGGTAATATGGATTGTCTCTTTGGCAACTCTTCTTTCAACAATTCTTTTCTCAAGATATTTAAAAGGTTTTTTAGGACAGCTTCCTTTGCTTTTGGGTGCAGCCGTAGGCTGTATAACCGCTTTTCTTTTCTATCAGTTCGGCGGAGATGGCATGAACTTTTTCCGCAGTCTGCCTAAGGAGGCTCTTGCAGCGTCTACATGGAAACTCGGAAGCGGCAGTATTTTTGCCCTCCCCGCATTTTCCCTGCCAAAAATATCATGGGCCGCTGTTGCCGCAATAATGCCTATTGCAATAGCGACAATTCCCGAATCTACCGCGCATGTATATCAGCTGGATATTTATGTTAATAATGTTGCGCGCGAAAAAGGTAGCAACAAAAAATATGATATGGTAGGTCTTCTTGACCGCAACCTTATCGGCGACGGTTTATGTGATATGATAGCCGGCTTTGTCGGCGGACCTGCCGGAACAAACTACGGTGAAAACATAAGCACTATGGCAATCACCAGAGTATTCAGCGTGCCCGTTTTAATGGTTGCCGCCGGTCTTGCGGTTGTTATGTCATGTTTCACTCCTTTGATAGGCGCAATTTACGGTATCCCGCTTGCAGTTATAGGCGGCCTTGAAATTTACCTTTTCGGCGCAATCGCGGCGCAGGGTATTGCTATATTGATTGACCGAAAATGTGATATGTTCTCGGTTAAAAACATTTCCGTTATCGCAAGTATTATGGTAATCGGTCTTGGTATCAACTATAAATTTGCCGGAACGCTTCCTTTCTTCAATATGAAAGTTCCCGCTGTAGCAGGCGCGGCTATCTTTGGTATAATTCTTAACCTTCTTTTGAGTATCGGTGAAAAGAAAACTACAAGAGAAGAAAATTAAACTACATAAATGATACATAAAAAGCACAGGCGGAGATTTTTCCCGCCTGTGCTTTTTTATATTGTGCTTTTTTTATATATAGTTTCGATTTAATTAAAATACGAGTTTTATTATGGTCTGTAATCCCCTCTGTCAACTATAATCTCATACCCTATGCTCATGGTTCTGCTCTGAAGGCAGTTTTTGCATTCCGCCGCTTCCTCGCCTGTGCATATTTTATTGTCGTACAATAGATATTTTTTTCTCACTTTGATCGGGGATAAATTGGGCATCAGCACATTTGCGCCCGACAATATTGCCTTTTCCCTTCCCTGAACATCAATCGTACCCACCGCCGTTGTCGCCGGAATAAGCGCACTCGGCAGCATCAGCCTTATTATGCTTACCAAAAAGGTCGTAAGTTCAAGCGTTCCCGCCTTTTCCGCCGCAAACATGGTATCTTTATGAGGTATAAAAGGTCCTATTCCCACCATTTGGGGGTTTAAATCCTTTATAAACATAAGGTCTCCGGCAATATGCTCGTTTGTCTGAAACGGAGAGCCTACCATAAATCCTGTCCCTACCTGATATCCGATATCTTTCAAATTGTACAAGCACTGTTTTCTGTTTTCAAGAGACAGGCTTTTAGGGTGCAGCAGCTTATAATGGTCATTATCTGCCGTTTCATGTCGGAGAAGATATCTGTCCGCCCCACTCTCAAAAAATTTTTTATACGCCTCATATGACTTTTCGCCAAGCGAAAGAGTTACTGCGCAATCCGGAAATTTGTTTTTTATACCGCTTACAATTTCTGCAATATCGTCGTCACTGTAAAATTCATCCTCCCCGCTTTGAAGGACAAAGGTTCTGAACCCCAATTCATACCCATTTTCACAGCATTGCAAAATTTCATCCTTTGTGAGTCTGTATCTTTCACAGTTTTTGTTTCCCCTTCTTATTCCGCAGTAATAACAATTGTTTTTGCAATAATTGCTGAACTCTATAAGTCCCCTTACATATAGTTTGTTTCCAAAATGGCTCTGGCTTACGCTTCTCGCTTTTTCGGCAAGATAATTACGGATTTCGTCGTTTCGGTTTTCCAGCAAAAATATAAACTCGTCTTTCGACAAAATATTTGTTTCATATAATTTATCAACTAAGTTTTTCATTTTTTTCTCCGTTAGGCTTTTATAAGTTTTTGACATTTGAATTAATTTCAATTAGGTTTTATATAACATATATGACTACTATGTCATATTATATGTCAAAACACCACGTATGTCAATAGGTTTTATCTTTTTTAACTGAATACACATTGACATTTGAGCAATAATATTATACAATATAAACGTATATGTTTTATATGCTTTAAAAAAGGGGGATTTATTATGAGAATATCGGCAAAGGGAAGATATGGTCTTGCGGCAATGATCAATATGGCACAGAATTCAAAAAAAGATGAGCCTGTAACCATTATAAGCATATCCGAAAAGTTAGGTATTTCAAAAATATATTTAGAGCAGGTTTTTGTGTTTCTTAAAAAGGCAAATTTGCTTGCTTCGACAAAAGGCTCAAGCGGTGGTTATCGGTTGAAAAAACCCGCCGAAGAAATTACGGCGTATGATATTATATTCGCTATAGAGCAGGTTTTATTTGAAAAAACGCAGGAATCGGTTTCGGAAAAAGCCGATTATATTGAAAAAACAATGCAGAGCATGGTTTTTGAAGAAATTGACAGAAGTATCAAAAAAACTCTTGAAAGTATTACACTCAGCGACCTTGTAACGGAAGCCGGGAAACATAGCGGAAACGAAGATATAATGTATTATATTTAATTTATGTTTGGGCTTAAATTGTTTAGTCTAAGGTTAAGTATAGGAAATATAAGGCTGGTGCGGTCCTTAAAAAGAGCAAAGGTGCTGTCGCTCGCGGAAGCAACAACGCCTCCCAAGTGCCCAACACCTTTACGAAAATAATGCACCAAAAACGATACATACATTTAAGTCTTTCGGAATAACTCCTTCAGACATTATTAAGTATACGCCGAACCGGCGTATAAGATACATGGAAATTTCAGGAAAATATCTTCATCCCGTCCTAATACATCTCACGCGATATTTTGTGGGCGTTATATTATACTTTTTTAAAAACAAACGGTTAAAAACAGTCTGAATTTATATGTTCGGACTGTTTTTTTTACTGTCACTTTTTTTAATTTTTCACGTCTTTTTTTATTAACAGCCGTATGAATAAAAGAATATACTGTATGTAGACTTGAAAAAAGGAGAGAGTATGTATGCATTCTTTTATTCTTCTTGCCGCTGTACTCAGCATTGACGCGCTGGGCGTAGGCATTGCGTACAGCTTGAAAGCTACAAAAATACCACTGATATCAAAACTTATAATTGCGGCGGTTTCGGTTTTTTACGGTTTTGTCGCCGTTTTTGCAGGAGATGTAATAGAAGGTACCATTCCAGATGAATTTTGCCGCCCTTTAGGAGGCGTCATTCTTATTATTACAGGCTTTGTCGTACTGCGCAAAACTATGTGCGAAAGCAGCAATCAGGACAGCGATGTTGACAATTCCGGGAAAATAGAACCTATAGAAGCACTTTTGCTTGGCTTTGCTTTATCTGTAGATATGCTGGGCGCGGGAACGGGATACTCAATGGGAGCCGGCGTACCCTTTTATTTTCCGTTTGTGGCGGGGGCGTTTCAATTTGGGTTTTTGTATCTCGGAGAATGGATTGGCTTGGTGGGCGGAAAAGTCATGAAGGTATGCCGCCGTGAAGAAAAACTTTTCGCTTTTTTGCCTCCTCTTATAATAATTGTTCTTGGAATTATCCGTTTTTTTAAATAAATTTGACCTAAAAACGCGGAGCAAAGAGCATTTCTCAAAAATAATGTAAAATATTAAAAACAGCAGAATTCTACCTATTATACGACAATTTTTAGACCGTTCATCTAAAACAAATATTTTACAAAAATATAATTACCTTTCTTTTGTAGAGGTATGGAAGATATATACGGAAACCGGGTATCCTCCCATCTATGATTTGAGCTTAATCCACACGCAATGTCAACAGCAAGTAAACGCCTTGCGCTATTGACATTGCGTCCTTACCTATTTCAAATATTAAGCAAAACTATTTTATTTTTTAGGTTTGTGAACATATGTTTGACTACTGTAGACCGTACGATAAATGTAACTTATTGACAATCTTTACAAAATGTGGTATAATAGATTATAAATGAAGGTTAAATAAATATTTTTACTGCGAAAGGTAGTAATGAAGCATGAGTAAAAGAGGTACATATTCAAGTTTCAGAACACAACAGCGTGTTACATATATTGCCATTGTTTTACTTGTAATCTTTTTTATAGGCATAGTTTATACAGCATTTTACAGTATTTCAAAAGAAATAAAAGCGGTTTGTTATGACTCCCTGCGTGATGCCACGGTTCAGGAGGCGGGGGAAATAAAAAAACAGTTTAATGTTGACACCTATAATTTGCAAACTACGGCAAATGTGATAAAACCTTATGCTGGAACAGATAATGCGGCTGCTGCCGAAATAATGAAAAATATCGATAAAAGCGGACTGATGACATCTGTCGCACTGCTTCTTCCAGGCGATAAGCTGCTCAAGCCTGACGGTAGCGTGATAGACGCTTCAGGGGTACTTTCTTTTGAGGATCTGAAAAAAAGGGGGGCTTATATATCATCAAAAAACACGATGATAGAAGATAAGACCCAATCGGTAGTACGCAATTTTATTCCTGTTAAAAGAAGCGGTGAAACCGTAGCTATCCTTACCGGAATAATAAGCCTTGAGCAAATGCGGGAATCCTTTAAGGTTAATGCCTTTAACGGCAAAGCGAACGTTTTGATAATCGAAAATAACAGCCGAAAAATGCTTATGAACACAAGCAATAAGGAGAAATACCAAAATCTAAGTGAGCTTTTGAAAAAGAGAAAAGAAAAAGGATACAATGTAGCGCAGGAAGAAGGCAACACGGAAAAAGGCAGGAGCGGTAATGTGGAGTTTGTTTCCGAAAGCACAGGGGATACCCTGTATATGCATTACCAGCCTGTAGGCGTAAATGATTGGGTAATATATGTCACCGTTTCCGAGGGTGTTGGTTTCGGAAGACTGAAAACTATAAGATACCACATGGTTGAAATGATTATGGGATTGGTAGTTCTTTTTGCTGCATTTATAATAAGCATTTATTCCTCCTTAACAAAAAGTTTGAATATGTATAAACAGCAGTGTACTTGCTTAGGTTATATATCAAAAGTAGAATCCCTTCTTTTCAATGCTCACAGACACCCCCGCAATACGGAAAAAGCCCTGAAAGAGGTTGCAAATGTAACAAAAGCGCCGACCGCTTATCTCATAGTTTTTGATGGGGACGTCGTAAGCCGGTTTTGCTGCTGGAACAACGGCAATATGCCGGGTTTTGACCTTACCGGGAAAAACATGAAAGCGGTTGCTCCCGAATGGTATAAAGATACTGTAGAATCATCTGGAGTTATCTTTCTTTGTGACAGCAATCTGCCGTCGCGAGAAGCCGGAAGCGAGACAATTTTCGACCGCTTAAAACCATACGGAGTCACCTCTATTAGACAAATGACTGTTCGCACTTCCGACAATGACGCTATCGGCGTTATAGGCGTATGCAACAGCAAATTGGATGAAGACGGCGATATTATGCTTGAAAACGTAGCTCTTAGCTTTGCGGCTGAAATCCGCAACGATATAGCTCACAGAAAAATTGTTGAAATGGGAACAATTGATTATACAACAGGGCTGCAAAACAGAAACAGTTATCTTGAGCTGCTCAAAAAAATAAAGCCGGAAACCTTTGGTTCTGCGGCATGTGTGTATATAGACGTGAACGGATTGCACGAATTTAATAATGCTGAAGGGCATGATGCGGGGGACAGTCTGCTTTATACCCTCGGACATGCTATATTAGACAGCTTTTCCGGCTGGGAAAATTACCGTATGGGCGGAGATGAATTTCTTGCCATAGGGCTTGATATGGACGAAACGAATATAAAAGAATGTATTGATAAACTGTATACAGAAATGAAGTCTTATAAGTTTTCGTTTTCAATCGGAGTAGAACTAAGAAAAGGAAAGGATCTTGATATCTCGGATATGGTAAAAGCGTCAGACAAAAAAATGTATGAGGATAAGATGGAATATTACCGTACACACGAGAGAAGAAAAATATAACCGCTGGACGCCGCCGGTTTCATTTTGGCGTGCTGTCCAATTTAGAAAAGCCCCTTCTGAAAGATACGAAAGGTTTTACCGTATAGTTAATTGAAAGATGTATAAATAGCACAAAAAGCGGAACGGTTCTGATAAAGACCGTGCCGCTCTTTATTTTTTTATTCCAAATAACATAATATAGCTCTCAGGATCTGCAAAATCAACAGAGCGCAGCCAAGAAAAAACCACAGAATTGTATACTGAGGGCTGGTAGCGTTTAAAGAGGATTTAAAACAGTTTGTTTTTAAATACCTGCACCATTTCATTTGTAAGGCTTGTGTCTTCAGGTTGCAAAGGTATTTGACTGCGCGGGTACCATTCGGCAAGTGAAAGCTCCGTTTCATCTATTGTAATTTCACAGCTTCCGTCAAGTTCCGCAAAATAACCGAGCAAAAGGTTGGAATCCACGCCCCACGGCTGGCTTTTATAATAGCGCAGATTTTTTATTTTTACGCCTGCTTCTTCCTCTACTTCTCGTACAGCGGCTTGCTCCGGCGTTTCTCCGATTTCTATAAAACCCGCCACCAAAGCAAAATCACTATACGGTCTGCCTTTGTATTTTGTCAATAAAATATTTTCACCATCCGTTACAGCGACAATTATTGCCGGGGATATTTTAGGAAAAATCATATTATGGCAGTCGGGGCATGAAATCATCCGCAAAGCCTCGTCTACACAAGTAAGAGCGCCGCACCGTCCGCAATAGCGGTTTTCGGTATACCATGTATAAAGGTGGAACGCGGTCATCTCCGCAAAAACCGCATCTTTAGGCGAAAGCCGCCTATGCTCTTTTACCTTTGAAAATTTAAATCCTGTCGGCAAAAATCCATCACAAAGATCTGCAAGAAAATATTTCTGATTATCTATGGAAAACAAATAAATTGATTTTATAATACTGCCCATAGCATCTTCATATTTTAAAAAATTCAGTTTCTTTTCCTGTTTCACAAGAGAATCCTTGCCGCTGAACACAAAACAAATATCTCCTTCTGAAGGTTTTTGTGCGAAATAGGTTATATCTATTTTTTTCGGGTAAATATCATGAATCATAAACTTCCCTCTTTATGCGATTTTGCCAAACCGGTTTCTAAGCCCTTTATTATCTCCGGTGTTTAATTGCTCATCCTTGTGCGGTTTATTGTCCCGATCTTTAATTAAGCATATCTGTGTGGTTTATTATACTGCTTTTTATTGTAAGCTTAAAAACATACAATTTTTATTATATCTTTTTTTATAGATAAAATTTATTGTTTACCTATTAAATAAAAAACGGTTTAGCCGTTTTCGTGCTAAAAATCAATCTACGGCCATTTTGGTTTACATAATATAATTGCGTCGAATATACAAGATGAAGCCAATATAATTATCGTATAGTATGGTATGACTTAAAACAAGCAGCCCGGTTTACATAATGTGCCAATTCGTTAATTTATCCTACTTATTAGGGGATTACTATAATTAGCTTTGTATTTAATTTTGTGTGTCTTAATACATACACGATATTCAAAGTAAAAACATTTTAAATCATACTTTTTTTCAAAATATGAATGATTTCATCATGTGATAAGGTCTTGTAACCGCCTTTCAAGATAAAAGAGCCTTTTGCGATACCGTCAAACATATCCTCGGTTACACCTAAATCTTTAATGCTCATCACAAGACCAATCTCTTTCATATACGCTTCCATTTGGCTAAGTCCCTCTTTAGCGATTTCTTCGTCTGTTTTACCTTCGGGATTTACATTCCAAACGTTGATTGCATAGCGTTTGAATTTTTGAAGCCCATAGGGCATGATGAACCGGTAATATGGTAAGGAAATGGCAGATAGTATCATGCCATGTGTTGCATTAGTATAAGCTCCGATAGAATGCCCAATCATGTGAACCATCCAATCCGTTAATTTGCCTTTAGCAACAAAGGTATTGAGTGCCCATGTTGCTGTCCACATAATGTTACTTCTTGCTTCGTAGTCGGTAGGGTTCTTTACAGCGATCTTGGAACTGTGAATCAAAGACTTCAGTAACCCCTCCATGATATAATCAGAGGTGTTATCATCCTCATTCGAAAAATACTGCTCCAGGATGTGAGACATAATATCAAAAAATCCGGCAACCATCTGATATTGCGGTATGGTATAGGTGAACACAGGATTTAAAATGGAGAATTTTGGGAAGACATTATCGCCGAACACATGACCAATTTTCAGCTTGGCAGCATGGTTTGTAATCACAGAGCCTCCGTTCATCTCAGAGCCGGTGCCGACCATTGTTAGAACGCACCCAACGGGGATGATTTTGTTGTCTACATCTTCCATTCGCAGATAGTACTTGTCCCACGGGTCTTCCTCACAATAGGTCGAAACAGACACGGCTTTTGCATAATCACATACCGAACCGCCGCCTACTGCCAAAATCAAATCAACATTATTATCCTTGGCTCTCTTGCAGCCCTCATACAGCTTTTCAACAGTCGGATTGGGCATAACGCCCCCATCCTCGAAGATTTCTTTGCCGTTTTCCTTAAGAATTTTAATAATATTGTCATATATACCTGTACTCTTGATAGAGCCTCCACCGTAAACAAGCAATATATTCTTTCCGTATTTAGGCAATTCCTCATTTAAGAAATTTAATGAGTCCTCTCCGAAATATATTTTGGTGGGGTTTGAATAGCTAAAATTTCCTATCATTATTTTTTCCTCCTTAATATTTTTAAAACTATTTTTACTTTTCAAGGTCAAATGTAACGGAAACACTTCCGTTTCCGAGTGCTTCGGCAAGACCTGCCGGGTTTTCAATTCGTCCGAGACGAGTATAGCTGTAAGATGTGGAAAAGCTTTTGTAAAACAATACAAGACAGTCCGAACCATAGAGCATCAAATCGCCCGCTTGAATGTTGCCGACATGGGAGCTGTCCGAAGGCAAATTTTCTGAAAAGAAGAAGTACTTTTCATTGCCCTTTAGTTCCTGCATATCTAATGTAAACGGAAATCTTTTCATCAACGCTTTAGCGGAGGGATTGTTATATAAAGTGGCATGGAAAGTTTGGTTTTCAATTTGAATGCTGATTGTTGGCATCGTTGCAGGTATCTCCGAATTAACTGACGAATTTACGCCATCAGTATTTTCGGTATTTACGCTCGCATCTGATGTCGGGGCTACATCAGGTGTTATTAGGCTCGCCGTTTCACTTTTATTAGTATGACCCCGAGTCGTATTCCCTACGCAAGCAGAGAGTGAAAGCATACCGATTATTGATATAAACAAGAAAAATGACCGCTTCATATCACACATTTTTTCCAAGGGTATAGACTTTAACAAGCAAATCAGTGTGCTTTTTTGCCTCACCGCTGTCACCGATACCGACACCGCGAACGGCGCCAGCAAGCCGAGCCTTTTCAAAGCAGTCGATCCATCCCTGCAGCCCCTTGACGGCACCGTCCATCGCACTTTCGTCCTCATCTGCTGCTGTGGACAGCAGATAGACATCCCGAAAGGCATAGTCGGACGGAAACAGCGGATTGCAACGATCGAGCAGCGTCTTCATTTGCCCACTCATTTCGTAATAATAGATTGGCGTAGCAAAAACAAGGACATCCGCACCTTTTACCTTTTCGGCAATTTCGACGGCGTCATCCTTAATTACGCATTTCTGCGTCTTTTGACAAGCAAGACAACCTGTACAAAAGCCGATGGTCTTACCGACAAGGCTGATAAATTCGACCTCATTGCCGGCTTCTTTTGCGCCTTTTTCAAACTCTTTCGCCAAATATTCGGAATTACTGTCTTTGTGAAGGCTTGTAGATATAATCAGAACCTTTTTCATAATGCTTACCTCCCATAAACTTCTTTTGCAATGCGCAATGCTGCCCATGCCTTCGGCCATCCGGCATAAAATGCCGCATGGGTCAGAATTTCAGCCATTTCTTCTTTTGTAACGCCATGGTTCTTTGCATTCTGAATGTGAAATTCGAGAGAACTGTCGAGAATGCCGCTTGCCATTAACGCAGTAACCGTCACGATACTTCGATCCCTTGCGGAAAGCTGTTCCTCTCTCGACCACACTTCTCCAAACAGAACATCATCGTTCAGCTGCGCAAATTTTGGGGCGAAATCACCCAGCTGATCCCTTCCTGCTGTTACTTTATCCATATTAATTCTCTCCTTTATTTCAGTTTCTCATATTCCGCAACATCCACGGGTTCGCACCATTCATTACGGCCCTCGTTTGCCGGAACTTCAATTGCAAGATGGGCAAACCAACTGTCCGGTGCTGCGCCGTGCCCAACAAAATATTTTGCAAAAGCATTGT
>JAUZPZ010000037.1 GCA_030705675.1 Bacillota bacterium | reverse complement strand
TACTTGATTTTGAATGGATATTTAGAAAAACTGTATGGGGAATGCTTTTCGTAGGACTATTCATGGATTTACTACAACCAAATTCTATATATAAATTTGTGTATTCAATTATACTTACTATATTTGCTGCGGTTTTTTTAATAATATTGCATGATGTTAAAAAACATCCGAATAAATATAAATATACTATTTACTTACTGGGTGCCCTGTGCACGCTGTGGTTTATATATGTAATATTTGGACTGTGGATACAACAGTATGAATTGAATCCATTTATTATAGCAATGGTTATTATTACTACAATGGTTTGTTATGAAGTGGGAGCGCTCATATGGTGCTTATTGCTGAGTCACGCAAAGAATAAAGACAGATATAAAATAAAAAGAAATTTTGATATTTTTATTGGAATACCATCTGGCATAATAGGTCTGGCTATAGTTTTAGTGAGTGTATCGATTGATAATTATGCAATAATGTTATATTTGTTAATGACGATATTTATTGCAGTATTTTACCATTCTTTAAGACGGTATATCTTCACCAGGGTATACCGTGCGGAGATTGAGGCAGATATTCCACCGAAAAGAACTGTAAAAAGAAAGAAAAAGTCGCAGCCGGAAGAAAATGAGCAGAAGGAATAGATATGTTTATACATAAGCACTTTGACTACGAGAAAATAAAAGATTTTGCGCCTATGGTAAGAGATTGGGAAGTATTAAGTTTGCAATCATTATTTAAAAAATCTGCTTTTACAGTACTTTTCGGGGGATTGTTTTTAGGGTTGGGTTTAAGGAGTATTAAAATTGAAATTATCTACTCGATTTTAATAACCGTTCTCTCTTTAATATATTTTGTAATACTAAGGGACATGAAAAAAGCCCCTAATAAATATCGATATAGTATTTACATATTTAAATCAGCTAATTTATCGTGGCTGTTTTATGGAATATTTGGACCATTTTTACCTTATGTCAATATTAAGTTAAAGAAAACATTGATAATTATTTGTACTATGTTTTTACTTTATGAATTAATAATGTATTTATGGTGTTTAATGCTACAATATGTAAATAAAAAATATAAGAAAGAATTAAAGCACATTCTTGAAGTATCGTTTTGTATAGTATTAGCCATAAGTACGCTGATTTTAATTTTATTAGTATCAAATGATAATAAATATTTTTCATTATTAGGGTATTGCCTAATGGCGGTGTTTATGTTGTTAGCTTTCCATGGCATAAATCAATACATGTTCACCAGAGTATACCGCACAGAGATTGAGGCGGACATTCCGCCGAAAAGAACTGTAAAAAGAAAAAGAAAGCCAGAGATAGAGGAAAATGAGCAGAAGGAATAGATATGTTTATACATAAGCATTTTGACTATGAGAAAATAATCTTGATAATGAATTTAAAGACCATAGTTATATTCAATTAGGAATAAATTGGTTGGTGAAAATATTGATGTGGGGTTTAGTCAATGAAATATCTAAAAACAATACTAAAAATATTATTAATACTTGTTGCTGGTCTCCTCATCAGCGCAATAATTGCCGTGCAGGTAACCGTATATATAATAGGAGGAGGTTTTGAACCGACCACTTGGGGAATAAAAAGGGATTTCAAAAATAATTTTGAGCAGTTATCATATGTTGGGGAATACTTGATGAAGTCAGATTACAGTTATGCAAGAACTGACACGATAAGCAATTACGAATGGTCATATGATGGAAAGACAGACCTTTACGGCAATTACTATGATAAGAGCGGCAAAGAAAAAATAACTGACAAAGAATTATTGGATAATATTAATAAATTATATAAATCAAAATTCAAATATATAATAAAAGAATATAATTATATTATGTTTGTGAGATGGTCTATTTTAGATGAAAGTTGCGGAATTGTATACTCCATAAATGGAAATGAGCCCGCAATAAATGTGATTGAGGGCGGAACTGTTACTATTAAAAAACTATCTGCCAACAGGTGGTACTATTACAAAAATATTGATCCGTAAAAACTTGGGTCAGATTGGGAACGTTCCCAATAATCAAATGCCATTCGTAATTACTTAATTGATACTGTAAAAAACGCATTAAACGTGGAGTGATATTTGTGATAAAAAAATTATTTATAATAATAGGAATTATTTTTGCAACATTGTTTGCGGTTGCCCTTATATATGGGTTTGTGATTTGGTTTTCATTTGGAGGAGGAATATATTTTCTTCCAAATCCGCCAAAGCCGGCAATCACATATGGAGAGTTTCCTTTCAAATTGACATATGAATTAGACGGTGAAACAAAAACAATCACGGATGTAGCAATATGTGAATTTGATGGCTACGGACAGCGCACAGAAGCAGGGCAATCCCGCAAATGGAAAACGCATTTAAAAAGCGGGACGGATGAATTAATCCCAGCAAACGAACGGGGCACAGAAACGGATTTTGCGTGGATAACAATGTTGGATTTGAGAAAAGATGGTGCTTTTGACGATTTCGGTCATAAAGTATTGGAGTTATATTTTTATGGCGGAAATGGTCATTATTACATGGGCGATGAACTGGGTGGAAATAGTCGAGCTGGTCAAGATTTCACTTGGGTAGATTATATGTATCAAAACGCAGATGGCACAATTGGGCATAGCGGTTACAAGGCTAATGAGGCGTGGGAAAAGTATAAAATCCGCTTGATAAGTTGGGAGCCTTCGTCGCCAATAAAAAACAGTTTTAAGTAAAAAAACATGGGCAACAATCGTGATATACGCCGAGGCGGTTGGGGTCATCGCCCTAACCGCAAATTAATTTTGTTCGATTGGAAGGAATGCTTATGCATATGGCGAAAATAGCCGCCCAGTTTTGGGGACGTGCCTATTTTTGCATATTATTATCGACATGGAAATTTTTTTAAATATTTTTTATTTTATACCCCGTTTTTGTTTTTTTGCCCCGTATTATATTACCAACAAGATAAGATAAGCACAAAGTGTTTATCCTAAAAACAAAAGGAGAGATTTAAAATGAAAAAAGCATTATCACTTTTAACCGCACTTATTTTTGTAATAACAACATTTTCTTTTGCTGTTTGTGCAAAAAACAACGAAACCCCCGAAACAACGGCTCCTTCTCAGCAATCGCTTGAAAAAAAAGGGAACCAAGAAAACGGTAATCAGTCTGTAAAGGCTGACAATGAAAAATCCGGCTCGGAAGACTCCACCGCTGTTTCGGAAGATGAGGACAGCACGGATTCAACCGCTGTTTCCGAAGATGAGACCAGCACCGACTCCACCACCGTTTCAGAAGATGAGGAAAATGTAGAACATCCGGAGAAACAAAAGGACGAAAAAAACGAGAAAGACATCAATTCTTCCGCTAAACCTAAAGATGAGAAAAAGACTGATTCTACCAATGTTTCAGAAGATGAGGACAGCACTCCCGTTTCTGTTTTTGCAAAAGGCAAACCCATTGATTTTGGCAAATATGACGGCGTAGCTCCCGTAATTAAAGAAGGTCGTACTCTTGTGCCGGTAAGAGCAATCGCAGAAGCTTTAGGCGCAGTGGTTAGCTGGGATGAAGGAACAAGCACCGTTACAATTACTTCCGGTAATACTACAATTCTACTTCAGCTCGGCAACAACACAATGACGGTAAACGGCGAAAATGTTTCAATTGATGTCGCACCGAGTACGAATAACGGCAGAACGGTTGTTCCGCTCAGAGTTATAAGCGAATATCTGGGTCACAAAGTACATTGGAATGATAAAGACCACTCCGTAACAATTGATGAAGATGATGCTACTGAGGACACTACTGAGGACACCACAGTGGACACTACTGCGGGCACCACAGCGGACACCACGGTAGACACCACAGTGGACACCACAAAGGACACCACAGCGGACACTACAGCGGACACCACACAGAATACTACTGAAGTTGTTTCAGATAACACTTCTGCTACAACAGAAGAAACTTCTGCAGATACGCAGGCACAGACCACAGACACTTCTGCTACAAACCCGGCGCAGGGTGCATAGTAATTTCCCTTTAAGGCATAATGCCTGTTTACATATGAAATGAAAAGCCGGGTTCCCCGGCTTTTCACATATGGACAAAATTTTCTCTTGCAGTCCGCTTTGTTTTGATGTATAATCAAAGTATAAAACTATGTGTCAAATGAGGTGTGACATGAACATTGAAGAGCAGGTACTTTCGGCGAAAAATGATAAAAAGGAGCAAAGCCGTATTGTTGAAGAATACAAAGGCTTTATCCTGTCATGCGCCTATAAGACTGCCAAACACCCGGTAAGTGAGTCAGACGATGAGTTTTCCATTGCCATGGAGGCATTTATAGACGCACTTTCCCACTACAAAAGTTTCGGCGGCAGCTTTTTAAAGTTCGCAGCGGATGTCATACACAACCGCATAATTGACTATTACCGCAAGGAAAGTCGCGGCAAAACCCTTCCTTTCAGTGTTCTTACACTGCATGGTAGTGACGGCAGTGAAACCGAAGTGGATTTTGCCGATACAAAGGCGTCTTCCTTTTCTGATATATCCCTTGAAATACAAGGGGTGTCAGAAGAACTGAAACTACTTGGAATATCTTTTTTTGATGTGGCAAAGGACTGTCCTAAATCAAAAACCACAAAAGCCGCGTGTCTGCGCGCCGCAAAGTACATCTTAACCAGCAGAAAATTTACCGATCAGGTAAAGCTGAGCGGCAGACTTCCCTTTTCTGAAATATGCCTTAACGCCGAGGTAAACCGCAAAATTCCCGAACGTCACAGAAAATATATAATTGCCGCGGTTATAATTTTTGACGGCGGCTATGACATGATGAAAGAATATTTTAAACTCGCGGGAGGTGAAAATAAGTGAAATCCGTTGTTGTTGAAATTCAGGGTGACAAAGCTGTTTTAATGACTGATCAGAGTAGTTTTGTCAGTGTAAAAAACAGGAATTATTTCTTAGGTCAAAAAGTTTCGCACCGCCGCAGCACATTAAAAACCGCTGTAGCAGTTGCGGCATGCCTTGCCGTTGTGTCCGGGCTTTCCATTGGCGGATATGCCTCATATGTAACGCCTTATTCTTATGTTACAATAGACATAAACCCCAGTTTTTCACTTTCCGCAAACATATACAACCGTGTAATTGATATTACTCCTCTTAACAGCGACGCCGAGGATTTGCTTGCAGCCTCTCCCGTTTCTTACGGCGGCGTATCTGAATGCGTGGCAGACCTGGTGAACACCTCCGAAAAAATGGGCTATATAAATGAAAATAACACTGATGTTACCGTTGATGTAGTGTCAGGGAAGAAGAATTTATATAAGCAAATTAATGAAAAAGTGGCGGAGGAATGTTCCGATACAATCTTTTTTAATGTGAAATCTGCCTCCCGTGAAGATTACGACAAGGCAGCCAGTCTTAATATATCCATACGAAGGCTTAATGCCATAAAAGATTATACAAACAAAAATGGCGGCACCGTTAATGAAAATGCCCGCCTGTTGGAGGGCAAAAAAATAGATGAAATAGATTCTTCCTCCATAAAAGCCGAAAATACTGCCAATAATGAAAAGTCCACTCCGGCGGAAATTACCGGTAAAAAGGCAGAAATTTCTACTAAAACGGCTGATATCGAAAAGAAACCTTCTGAAAATTCAACGGAAAATAAAAGCTCCGAATCGGTGACAAATAATAAAGGTTCTTCCTCCGGTTCAAATAATGAAAAATCTAACTCTTTAACCAAAAAAACAGAGCCCTCCTCCTCTGTGACGGAAAAATCGGCAAAAAAGGTCGAAGCTCCTAAAGTAGAAGTCGGTAAGCCTGCTGCAGCAGAAACCTCTCCGGCTGAAGAAAAAAAAGAGGAGAAAGAGAACGCTGCAAAACTTGCCAATCAGGAAAGCACCGTGCAGACCCAGTCTCCTGCGCAAAGCACAGGTAATGCTGGTAAACCCGATTCTCCCTCATCTAACGGGAACTCATCCGGCAGCTCTCAGTCAGAAAAGCCGGGGAATTCACAAAATTCAGGCACAGGTAATTCACATTCCGGCAAAAATCCCGACTGATTTCCCCCATATTAAAAACCAAAGCCCCCACGCAGTTTGTGAACTGCCCTGTGAATATTTAGTTTTAAGAAACAAACTGATTTTGCATTTCAAGCGGAGTCAGTTTTGTTTTTAACTGAATGCGCTGATGGTTGTAAAAATATATGTATTCATCTTATATTGCCTTCTTCTATACTTTGGGATAAATACTTTCTCGCTTCGCTCGCATGCTCAACTGTCTAAAGACATTAATTTAAAATCGACAGAGCAAAGTGAATTTGCCCTGTCGATTTTTTATGAGTCAATAAATTATTTAAAGAAAGAAATTGTTTTTCGTAATTCCCAGTACTTCAGTGACACTGTTCACCACAAGGATAGCAGGTGCCGCCATAAGCCCGGCGACAAACCCCCCAAAAAGCCACACGTTATAAAAATAAAACTCAAAAAGCAAGGTTATTGTTATAAGCTGGCTCACCACAAATATAATTATATTTCTTACTACCGCTTTAAAATTCACTTTATTTCCGGAGGTTTCCTCCGTCAGCCGCCTGTACCCCCATGCGTACCCCGCAAATTTTGCCGCGCTGAAAAAAGCGCCTGCGCTAAGCCCGCACGCGATATACCACCTGTCTTTAAAAAACATTGCGGCGATTACTGTAATTGCCAGATAAACAACCGTTCTTTTCGCAATAAATCCCTCAAGTCTGCTTTTAAACAATTTCATTATCTCCGATTTCATAATTTTTGGAATTCAAAATTATTATACCAAATTATCATTAATAATTCAAGAGTTTTCTCCTCCGTTTCAGGCAAAGAAATGCAAAATTTTTATTACCTTCAGACCCCATATATAAAAATTCTATCTTTTAAACAAAATTTCTATTTCAAGCAAGTTTAAATTTGTAAGCAGTTGTTTAGTTTTCGTTAATACTTTCACATTTGTTTTTCAAAGTCGAATTTTGTACTTGACTTTTCTTGAAAATAGTATTATAATTATGATGTACTTTGGAAAGAGGTAGCTGACAACGTGGTCAATGATACTTTAGGTATTGTTGACCTTATTTTTTTGCAAAGAAGAGTGCATATGGAACACGGATATTCTGCATTGTTTTTATTATCCGGGTGAACTTATGCGAAGGAAACGGCACTGCAAAACGGCACAAACCATTTGTCGCCGGCTTGAGCTATTGTACCAACGGTGTCGCTGAAATTACATATGAAACAAGGGCGTTTCTGGTGTAAAGCAGAAACGCCCTTATTTTCTTTTGTTTTCATTTGTCTTTCGCGCAATATTTAAGAGGTGCTTATTATGGATTTAAAAAATGTATTACAATCTCATACTTTGTTTTACGTAAACCTATTCGGAATAAACATTCCGATCTCAGACAGCATTATCATGATGTGGATCATCATGGCGGTTATAATCATTCTGGCATTTGCATTTACAAGGAATTTAAAAATAGTGCCAACTGGCAAACAGAATATTACTGAAACAATTGTTGACGGTATCAATGGCCTCATCAAATCAAATATGGGAGAGCATTGGAGACCATTTGCGCCTTATTTCGGCACTTTGATTATTTTTCTTTTTTTTGCAAATATGGTAGAGCTGTTCAATATTTTCCCAACTGCGCATCAGCTTTACAATATGACTCATGTTGAGTTTTTCAATAAAATACCCAACTTTTCTGTTGTACCGCCCACGAAAGATCTGAATGTAACCATCACAATGGCGCTTATATCAATCTTTCTTATACCTTTTTCAGCTATTAAATATAAAGGCGTAAAGGGCTGGCTGAAGAGCTTTGTAAAGCCGCTTCCGATAATGCTGCCGTTCAATATACTTGACTACGCAACAAGAACTCTCTCGCTTTCGCTCCGGCTTTTCGGAAACATTTTAGCAGGCTATATAATTATTGAAATGCTGTATAATGGCATAGTTTTTGTAAAGCCGGTAATCCCGTTTGCAAGCGCCTTTTTCGATATGTTTGACGCGGCACTGCAGGCTTATATATTTGTTTTCTTATCATCATTATATATATCAGAAGTTATAGAATAGGAGGAATTTTAAAATGTCAATAAGTGGAATTATCGCAATTGGTGCAGGTATTGCAATGTTAACAGGTTTCGGTGCAGGTATAGGTCTTGGTATAGCATCCGGAAAAGCGTCGGAAGCTGTTTCAAGAAATCCTGAAGTTTCAGGTAAAATCATGTCTACCGGTCTTATTTTTGCTACACTTTCAGAAGTTACAGCTATTTTCGGTTTCGTTATAGCTATAATGCTGATTGGTAAAATGTAACTTTAACCCCGGTAAATAGTTGGATTAGAGGCGAAAAAAATGTTTGAAAGCTTAAATGGGTATAATTTTATTCTGGTTGCCTTGAATTTGATTATACTGTATGTCGTACTGCGCAAGATATTATTTAAACCTGTCACTGCCTTTATGGAAAATCGTACGTTATCAATAAGAAATTCCATTGAAAACGCTGAAAAGCAAAAAGCAGAGGCTGAAGAATTAAGATTTGAATATGAAAAACAGCTGAAAAACGCAAAAGCTGAGGCTGAAAAAATAGTTGCCGAAGGTCATGCAAAAGCCGTTCTTGATGCTGAAAAAGTCATCGGTGATGCAAAGCGTGAGGCGAGTCTTATTCTTAAAAATGCAGGTGAAGAAATTGAACATGAGCGCGCACAAATGCTTAAAGATATCCGCAACGAAGTTGCGGAGCTTGCAATTCTTGCCGCATCTAAACTAATGGAAGAAAACATGAGCACTGCAAAAAACATGCAGTTTGTTAATGATTTTCTTGATAAAGAAGGTGTTGCATAATGTCTGTTATAAGCAGCAGATATGCGGAGGCCCTTTTTATGCTTGCTAAGCAGGAAAACGCTGTCTCCGAGTACCAAGAGGATCTGACTGTGGTTGCCGGCATATATTCCTGCGAAAACAAGCTGCGCGAATTCTTACTTTGCCCGCGCAGCAGCGTATACGAAAAAAAGCAGCTTGTTGAAGATGTTTTTCGTGGTAAAACTGACAGTAATGTCATAAACTTTCTGAAACTTCTGCTGGATAAAAGCCGCATAAGCTATTTACCCGAAATCTGTACAGATTTTGTTAAATTTGCGGACAGAGAAAAAAATGTTTTAAACATTACCATATTTACCGCAGCTGAGCTGGAACAGGATTATGTTGACGCTATACGCAATAAATTTAAAAATCATTATGAGGCTGATGACTGTCGGGCGGATATAAAAAACGACCCGACACTGATTGGCGGCGTTAAGGTTGCTGTTGGCGACAAGCTTTATGATGCGACCATAAACGGAAATTTAAAAAAATTACTGTCTGAAATGACTGTATAGAAACATGGTGAGTGGTATGAATTTGAAACCTGAAGAAATCAGCGCTGTTATAAAAGAACAGCTTGAAAAATATGAATCAAAAACAATTACCGAAAACGTGGGTTATGTTCTTACTGTAGGTGATGGTATTGCCAGAATATACGGTCTTGATGACTGTATGTACGGCGAGCTGCTTGAGTTTGAGAACGGTGTCCGCGGCATGGCATTAAATCTTGAAGAAGAAAATGTAGGCTGCGTTCTTCTTGGTTCTGAAACTGACATAACAGAAGGAACCATGGTAAAAAGAACCGGCAGAACAGTGGAAGTTCCCGTAGGGGACGATTTTATCGGCCGTGTTGTTAACCCTCTTGGCGTTCCTATTGACGGTAAGGGAGACATAAAAGCCGACTCTTTCAGACCTGTTGAGTTTCTTGCACCCGGCGTAATTGACCGTAAATCCGTTGACACACCCATGCAGACAGGTATACTGGCTATTGATGCCATGACCCCCATCGGCAGAGGGCAGCGTGAGCTGATTATCGGAGACAGACAGACCGGGAAAACCGCGATTGCTCTTGATACCATACTTAATCAGAAGGGTAATGGTGTAATCTGCATTTATGTTGCCATAGGACAGAAAGAATCCTCTGTTGCAGGAATATACAGTACCCTTGAAAAGTTCGGAGCAATGGACTACACAATTATTGTATCCTCAACAGCAAACGATTTGTCCACTGTTCAGTACATAGCACCGTATGCCGGATGCGCAATGGCTGAATACTTTATGTTTGACCAGCACAAGGATGTTCTTATTATATATGATGATCTTTCCAAACATGCTGTGGCTTACAGAACAATGTCACTTCTGCTTAAAAGAGCACCCGGAAGAGAAGCTTTCCCCGGCGATGTATTCTATTTGCATTCAAGACTTTTGGAGCGTTCCGCTAAGCTTTCTGATGAGCTGGGCGGAGGGTCAATTACCGCTCTTCCTATAATTGAAACACAGGCGGGAGATATTTCCGCTTATATTCCTACAAACGTTATATCCATTACAGACGGTCAGATATTTCTTGAATCGGAGCTTTTCTATTCGGGACAGCGGCCTGCTATAAACGTTGGTGTTTCTGTTTCCAGAGTTGGCGGATCAGCTCAGATTAAGGCAATGAAAAAAATTGCAGGTTCACTCAGAGTTAATCTGGCACAATACAGGGAGCTTTCTGTGTTTGCACAGTTTGGTTCTGACCTTGACCAGACCACAAGAGAAAAACTGCTTCAGGGCGAAAGACTGCTTGAAACCCTAAAACAAAATCAGTACTCCCCCCTGCCCGTTGAAGAACAGATAATATATCTGTACATCGCAGTTAATGAATATCTTCTTGACATCGAACTTAAGGATGTTAAAAAATTCAACAGCCATGTTATGGAAGATATAAAGAAAAATTACAGCCAAATTCCCCAATCCATTCATGAAACCAAGGAATTAAAGCCTGAAACTGAAGAAATTCTTGTAAAAGTAATTAAAAAACATAAAGAAGAATGGAACAGCTAAAGGTAGCATCCGGCGTAGGGAGATGAAATAAAGTATGGCATGTATGCGTGAGCTTAAACTCAGAATTAAGAGCATAAGCGAAACTCAGAAAATAACCAAAGCGATGAAGCTGATTTCTGCCGCAAAGCTAAAAAAGGCAAGGCAGCAGCTGGATCAGACAAGAACCTATTTTACAAAAGTCGAAACCATTATGGCTAATATACTTGCCAACAGTATCGGCATAAATCAGTCAAGTATCTATTTTAAAGAAACTGGTGACAGCAATAAAAAAACTGGCATTATAGTTCTTACCGGCGACAAAGGAATGGCAGGAAGCTACAACCATAACATTATTAAACTTTCTGAAGATATGATAAATGACGCTGAAAATCCGGTTTTGTTTATTGCCGGTGCTATAGGTAAAAATTATTTTTCGAGAAAAAATTATAACCTTTATGAGGATTTTGACTATCCTGTTCAAAACCCTGTTGTAAAGAGAGCAAAAAATATAACCGACCTGATACTCGAAAAATTCAAAAACGGGGAACTTGATGAAGTTTATCTTGCATATACGGAAATGGTATCATCAATCAAACTGGTTCCGCAGGCAATACGGCTTCTTCCACTTAATCTCGGAGTTTTAAAATCAGACATAAGGTTGTCCGACAGCGAAGTACTTCCGGATGGAAACCTTAACTATGAACCGTCACCGGAAAAGGTTTTTGAAGTTCTTATCGCCAAATATATTAAGGGTGTTATTTACGGTGCATTCGTTGAAGCCTTTACCAGCGAACAAAGCGCGAGAATGACGGCAATGGACAGTGCCACAAACAATGCGCAGGAAATGCTTGAAAAATTGGAACTCCGCTATAATAGGGCAAGGCAGGCCGCTATAACACAGGAAATTTCAGAAATCGTCGGCGGTGCATCGGCACTGTAATTCAGTATATATTCGCAAAGCTTAAAACTTGCGTTTAGAATGAGGAGCGAATGTAAAATGTCACAAAATACAGGTTCTATAGTACAGGTAATCGGTCCTGTAATAGATATCAGGTTTGAGGGAGAAATCCCAAAAATATACCATGCAATAAAGATAGACAATAAAGGAACTTCTATTGTTGCCGAAGTAATGCAGCATCTTGGCAATAAAACTGTCAGATGCGTTTCCATGACAGGATCCGAAGGGCTTACCAGAGGTATGCCCGCAGTTGATACGGGCAGCCCAATAAAGGTGCCTGTGGGTAAAGAAACCTTAGGAAGAGTTATGAACGTACTTGGTGAAGTTATAGATAAACAGGGTGATGTCAGCGCCGAAGAATACTGGCCTATACACAGAGAAGCCCCCAGCTTTGACGAACAGCTCCCGGCGACCGAAATACTTGAAACAGGTATAAAGGTTATCGACCTTCTTGCTCCTTATGCAAAAGGCGGTAAAATAGGTCTTTTCGGAGGAGCTGGCGTAGGTAAAACCGTTCTGATACAGGAACTGATACGCAACATTGCTACTGAACACGGCGGGTATTCAGTGTTTACCGGAGTTGGTGAGCGTTCAAGAGAAGGAAACGACCTTTGGCATGAAATGCGCGAATCCGGAGTTATAAACAAAACTGCGCTTGTGTTCGGTCAGATGAATGAGCCTCCCGGAGCAAGAATGCGTGTAGGTCTTACCGGGCTTACCGTAGCGGAATATTTTAGAGACAAAATGGAACAGGATGTTCTTCTGTTCATAGACAATATATTCAGATTTATTCAGGCAGGTTCTGAGGTTTCTTCCCTTCTTGGAAGAATTCCTTCAGCCGTAGGTTACCAGCCCACACTTGCTACAGATATAGGAGCGCTGCAGGAGAGAATTGCTTCTACAAGGAAAGGGTCTATTACCTCTGTTCAGGCGGTATATGTGCCCGCCGATGACCTTACTGACCCTGCACCTGCTACAATATTTGCACATCTTGATGCAACAACGGTTCTTTCAAGAGCAATTGTTGAAGAAGGAATATATCCCGCTGTTGACCCTCTTGAGTCAACTTCAAGGCTGCTTGACCCGATGATAGTAGGAGAAGAGCATTATGAAGTTGCACGCCATGTGCAGGAAATTCTTCAGAGATATAAGGAACTTCAGGATATAATAGCAATTCTTGGTATGGATGAACTTTCTGAAGATGATAAATTAACAATTTACCGCGCAAGAAAGATTAAGAGATTTTTATCTCAGCCTTTCTTTGTTGCTACCAACTTTACCGGATATGAAGGCAAGTATGTATCCCTTAAAGAAACCATACGCGGATTTAAGGAAATCATTGAAGGTAAGGCGGATCATGTTCCGGAGTCGGCTTTCTTTATGAAAGGTACCATTGACGAAGTGTATGAATCCGTAAAGAAATAGGGAGGCGAAAGCTGTGGCAAAATCATTTTTTCTTGAAATAATCACCCCATATAAAAAAATTTTTGCCGACGATGCGGAAATGATTATATTTAAAACTCCCGAAGGTGAAATGGCAGTGCTCAGCGGACATATGCCCCTTGTTGCTGCTGTTTCTATAGGACAGATCCGCATAAAGAAAAATGACGAATGGCTTGAGGCATTTGTTTCCGAAGGCTTTATAAAAATCGGTGGTGATAAGACAACCCTGATTGTGGATACGGCAGAATGGCCCGATGAAATAGACGTAAACAGAGCAAATGCCGCCGCTGAAAGAGCCAGGGAAAAATTGCAGATGCAGCTCAGCAACAAAGAGTTTGCAACTTATCAGGCTGCTTTGCAAAGAGCAATGGTGAGGCTGAAAATCAAAAGAAGAAGCTGATTTTAGAAATC
>JAUZPZ010000036.1 GCA_030705675.1 Bacillota bacterium | reverse complement strand
TTGCTTCTCTTTAATTTTAACCATATTTTCTTAAATCTTTTTAATGACTGATTTAAGGAGACTAAAAGAGGCTCACCACCACGGTGAGCCTCTTTTTATGTAAAAATTGCCTATATTCCTCTCGTTAACAGCACAAAAAGCTTTTACTTGCCGCCTTTATAATAAACTACTTGGGAAGAGACTGTATTAAAAAGTATCTGAGGAAAAATTCGAACCTTATGGCTACTCAGAAAAGCTTAATAATTTTGATATGCTTTACCTCACCACAATATGTTTTTCCTGCGGAAAAGAATTTGAATCTGAATTTAAAATAAATTGACCTAAAAGCTAAAAAAGCACCGTTTAAAAAACTTTTTCAAACGGTGTTTTTAGTTTACAATACGAATATTAATGGTGTAAATATTTTATCTTTTGAAAATTATTTCATTGTCTGTCATGTTCTCAATAAGCGCAAGCGATTCTATCCTTATACCCGTTCTTCTTATATTGTCGCCGCCGCCCTGAAATCCTTTTTCAATGGCTATAGCCGCTCCCGCTATTTTTGCGCCCGACTGCTTTACCATATCAATAAGCCCGACAAGCGCGCTTCCCCTTGCAAGAAAGTCATCTATTATCAGCACCGTATCGTCGGCTTTTATATATTCACGGCTTACAACCGCATCATATGTATTTCCATGAGTAAAAGAAGACACCCTTGAAGTATACACATCATTTGCAATATTGTTTGATTTGTTTTTCCTTGCAAAAACAACCGGAACATTCATATAGGTGGCAGCAGCCACCGCTATCGCTATTCCCGATGATTCTATCGTGAAAATTCTGGTAACTCCACAGTTTTCATACAAACGCGAAATCTCCCTACCCATTTCCATAAGAAAAGATATGTCTATCTGCTGATTTAGAAAACTGCCCACTTTAAGTATCCCTCCCGGCAGAACTTTTCCCTCTTTTTTAATTTTTTCCTCAAGTGCAAGCATACAGCTTTCCCCCATAATCAAAGTCTTCTTGAATACTCTTCAAGTGCCTGCTCACGAAAAGAGGCAAATCTGTTTTCCTCTATCGCGGCGCGGATTTTCTCCATCATATCGTTGTAAAAATAAAGGTTATGCAGAACACACAAACGCATCCCGAGCGTTTCTCCTGCTTTCATCAGATGACGCATATACGCCCTCGAAAAATTTCTGCACGCCGGACAGCCACAGTCCGGGTCAATCGGAAGCGGGTCCGTTTTATATTTTTCATTAAGTAAATGCAATCTTCCTTTGGCGGTAAATAAATATCCGTGACGGGCGTTTCTGCTGGTTATTACACAGTCAAAAAAATCTACGCCAAGATTTACTCCCTCAATTATATTTTCAGGCGTTCCCACACCCATAAGATATCTCGGTTTATTTTCGGGAGAATACGGTTCAATCGCGGCTATCACCCGGTACATTTCCGCATGTGTTTCGCCTACGGCGAGACCTCCTATTGCATAACCGTCAAGGTCAAGCTTCGCGATTTCCTTCATATGCTCTACGCGTATGTCGTCATAACAGCCCCCTTGATTTATACCAAAGAGCAGCTGATTTTTATTTATTGTTTTCTCAAGGGCATTAAGCCTTTTCATTTCATCTTTACATCTGACAAGCCAGCGTGTGGTTCGCTCAACAGATTGCTGCACATACTCCCTCGGACTCGGATTTTCAACGCATTCATCAAATGCCATTGCTATTGTTGAGGCGAGATTTGACTGGATTTGCATACTTTCTTCAGGCCCCATAAAAATTTTAGCCCCGTCAATATGTGAGTTAAAAGAGACGCCCTCTTCCTTTATCTTTCTTAATTTTGCCAGCGAAAACACCTGAAACCCACCGCTGTCTGTAAGAATAGGCTTATCCCAATTCATGAACTTATGCAATCCACCCATTTGATATATAACATCATCTCCCGGACGAATATGAAGATGATATGTATTTGAAAGCTCCACTTGGCATTTCAGCTCTTTTAAATCAAGGGCGGATACTCCGCCTTTTATTGCCGCACTTGTACCCACATTCATAAATACAGGGGTCTGGATTGTTCCGTGTACGGTAGTAAATTCTCCCCGCCTTGCACGTCCTTCTTTTTTTAATATCTTAAACATATTTCCCCTCCGTCGCATTATATGATGAGCATGGCGTCTCCAAAGCTGAAAAACCTGTATTTTTCCTCAACCGCAATTTTATATGCGTTAAGAACATTTTCTCTGCCCGCAAAAGCACTTACAAGCATTATAAGAGTAGATTTAGGCAAATGAAAATTAGTGATAAGCCCGTCTATTACTTTAAATTCCTTTCCCGGATAAATAAATATGCTTGTGTCCCCACTGCATGGACGGATTTCCCCTCCATTTGCTCCTACTGTTTCAAGGGTTCTTGTGCTTGTTGTTCCGACAGAAATAACCCTTCCCCCGCGTGCTTTTGTACGGTTTATTTTATCCGCCGCCTCGGCATCCACAACGTAATGTTCAGAATGCATTACATGATTTTCAACCTTATCCGCTTTAACGGGACGAAAAGTGCCCAACCCCACATGTAAGGTAAGATATGCTATATCAACACCCATGTCCTCAATCTCTCCGAGCAATTTTTTGGTAAAATGCAATCCCGCTGTAGGGGCTGCTGCCGAACCTTCATGTTTTGCGTAAACCGTTTGATACCTGTCCTTCTCTTCAAGACGCTCTTTTATATAAGGAGGCAGCGGCATTTCTCCGAGTCTGTCCAGCACTTCCTCAAAAATGCCCTCATATTCAAACTTAATCATACGGTTTCCGGTCTCATCAAAAGAAAGAACGGAGGCTTTAAGTTCTCCGTCACCGAAAATAATTTTTTCTCCGACTTTTACTTTTCTTGCGGGACGCATTATGCATTCCCATATATCGTCACAGTTACGCTTTAAAAGTAGTACCTCTACCGCTCTGTCACTATTTTCTTTAACTCCGTAAAGGCGTGCAGGAATTACCTTTGTATCATTGAGCACAAGGCAGTCTCCCTCGCGCAAGTATTCCTTTATATCAGAAAATATCTTATGTGAAACCCTGCCTGTTTTTCTGTCCAGCACCAAAAGGCGCGAATGGTCACGCTCCGTAATCGGAGTCTGCGCAATAAGCTCCTCCGGTAGGTCAAAATTAAAAATATCAACGTCCATTTATAACCCTCTTATTCAAGCACTCTCACAAATTTTATCATACCGCCCATTTCTTCGATTTTGCGGCTCAACTCGCCTTCCGTAAGCTTGGGAGTGGTAAATCCGAACTCTGTATCTTTTATAAAAGTAAGATCAATTGCACCGAACAGCCTTTCAGCGTCCTTCACCTTACTTTGACTTGCTCTTACAAACCATTTTACTTTTGAATCATTTATATCCATTATAAAATCATCGCCTTCATCCGTCCACATAATTCCATTGCAATTATCTCTTGCAATATCAATCATATCGGACACAACCGCACTGGCTGTTGGAAGTTTACCCGCACCTCTGCCGTAGAACATTGTTTCGCCGATTGCATTTCCACGCACAAGAATTGCATTAAACACATCGTCAACTCCTGAAAGCGCGCTCTCCTTCGGCACAAACATAGGAGAAACCCTTGCAAATACCATATCTCCATCTTTTTTGCAATAGCCTATAAGCTTAATTACACAGTTTTGTGACTCTGCATACTTTACATCTTCGGAATCAACATTTGTTATGCCTTCAGTATATATTTTGTCGGGGCTAATTTGTCTTCCGAAAGCCAAATCGGCAAGGATAGCAATTTTTCTGCAAGCATCGATGCCTTCAATATCCGCCGCCGGATTTGCCTCCGCATAACCCAGCTGCTGAGCAATTCCAAGAGCATTATCAAAGCTTTCTCCGTTCTTTATCATTTGTGTTAGAATATAATTTGTCGTACCGTTGAGTATACCGACTATCTCAGTAATCTCATTTGCGGCAAGGCACTGATGCATAGGGTGAATAATAGGTATTCCTCCCCCCACGCTTGCCTCGAAAAGATATTTCACTCCGTTATCCTCCGCCAATTTAAGCAGCTCTGCCCCATGTGTTGCAACAAGCTCCTTATTTGACGTAACAACGCTTTTACCCGCCGTAAGTGCTTTTTTGTAAATTCGTAGGCTACTTTTGTCCCGCCTATTACTTCGGCTACGATAGAAACATCTTTATCATTCAATATATCATTAAAATTTTTAGTAAACAGCTTCGCTTCTGGATGATCCTCAAAATCTCTTATATCAAGAATATAGGCAATATCTAAGGCTTGTCCTATTCTTTTCTCTATTCCCTGCGCATTTGTACGCAATACTTCATAAATGCCGGAACCTACTGTTCCAAAGCCTAAAATTGCTACCTTTACCATTGCACAACTCCTCCAAAATATACTAATACTATATATAATACACTATTTTGGTTTAAAAATCAAGGTTTTTTAAAATTTTCCCTTCAATAATCTTGATTATTGTCATATTTTGTGGTATACTCATAATGTTAAGTTGTATATGAAAGAAAGGTAGATTGGCATGAAATATCTTGTATTACTTGGCGACGGTATGGCAGATTTCAAAAACGAGGCCCTCGGAAATAAAACTCCGCTTGACGTTGCCTTAAAACCACATATAGATGATCTCGCAAAAAAAGGAATTATGGGTATGGTTACTACCGTTCCCGCAAGTCTTAAACCCGGCAGTGACGTTGCAAACCTTTCGGTAATGGGTTATGACCCCCTGATTTATTATACAGGCCGTTCTCCGCTTGAAGCCGCAAGTATGGGCGTAAGCCTTGCGCCGACAGACATTACCTTTCGCTGCAATCTTGTTACGCTCTCAAGCGACGAGCCTTACGAAGAAAAAACAATGGTTGACTATTCAGCCGGAGAAATTACCACGGAAGAAGCGGCAGAGCTTATGAAGTCTGTTGCGAATGAGCTTAATACCGACGAAATCGAGTTTCATAACGGTATTTCTTACCGTCATCTTATGGTGTGGCATAATGCAAAAATGGATTTTGACCTTACGCCTCCCCATGACATTACAGATAAAAAGATAACGGATAATCTTCCCGGAGGTAAATATGCCGATGTAATACTCGGGCTTATGAAAAAGAGCGTTGGTATTTTAAAAAACCACCCTGTAAATCTTGACAGGATAAAGCGTGGTCTGCGCCCCGCCTCCTCTATATGGATATGGGGTGAGGGCACTGCTCCTGCGCTTGACAGTTTTTATGAAAAATTTGGCGTTAAGGGAAGCGTTGTTTCCGCCGTTGATCTTGTAAAAGGCATAGGCGTGTGCGGCGGTCTTAATGTGGTTGAAGTTGAAGGCGCGACCGGCACTTACAACACAAACTATGAAGGCAAAGTAAACGCTGCGCTAAATGAATTCCGAAACGGCAGGGATTTTGTATATCTTCACTTTGAAGGTCCGGATGAATGCGGACATCAGGGGGATATTAAAGGTAAAATAGAAGCCATTGAGCGAATAGATGCCCGTGCGCTTAAACTTATAATTGAAGGTTTTAAAGAAATGGGAGAAGATTACAGCATTCTTGTAATGCCCGACCACCCCACTCCCCTTACAATACGTACCCATGTGCGGGACGCCGTTCCTTTTATTCTCTACAGAAGCTGTGATGAGCAAAATCATCCCGATTATGTTTATAATGAAGATTGTGCGGCAAGCACAGGTGTTACTGTAGCTCACGGATATGAACTTATGAAAATGCTCATAAAAAAATAAACAAAAAGGCTGACTGTAAATGTCGGCCTTTCTTTAAAAACAGGTGGAATTTATGACAAAAAAAGAAAAGATTTTTGAAATACGCAAAATATTTGATGTGGTATATGCCGACGCCGACTGTTCGCTCGACCATGCGGAACCGCTTCAGCTGCTTATTGCAACCCAGCTTGCCGCCCAATGTACAGACGCGCGTGTAAATCTTATTACTCCCGCACTTTTTGAGCGTTATCCGACAGCGGCGGATTTTGCAAATGCGGATATTAAAGAGCTTGAAAGTTATATTTATTCTACAGGTTTTTATCACAATAAAGCAAAAAATATTATTTTGTGCTGTCAAATGATTATTGATAAATTTGACAGCAAGATTCCTTCATCAATGGAGGAGCTTATCAGGTTGCCCGGCGTGGGCAGAAAAACCGCCAGTATAATAATAGGTGACATATACCATAAGCCGGCTATAGTTGTGGATACACACTGCAAGCGAATTGCAAAAAGAATAGGTCTTACGGAAAATACCGACCCTACCAAAGTTGAGTTTGACCTTTTCAAGGTTGTCCCGCCTGACTATTCTTATATCTTTTGCCACCAACTTGTATATCATGGACGGGCGATATGTAAATCTCAGCGTCCCAATTGCGCGGCGTGCTGTGTTGCCCATTTGTGTGATAAAAAAGGAGTAAAATAACATGGAATTAAAGCTTGGAAAATACCGCCATTTTAAAGGCGGCGAATATGAACTTATCGGCATTGCTAAGCACAGCGAGACCCTTGAGGAATACGTCGTCTACCGCGCTCTGTACGGTGACAGGGGTTTATGGATAAGACCAAAGGAAATGTTTTTGGAGGAATTTGTAAAAGAGGGCAAAAAGATTAAACGATTTGAATACATCGGCGAATAAAAAATGCCGCACAAATAAACCGCGCTAAAAAGTCCCATTTTAAGGTTATTTACATAACTCTAAAATGGGACTTTCCTATATTTTAGAAAAAGCTGTTTTATGCTAATTCTAAATAAAGTCTTAATATAAAAACTCGTCTTTTTCTGCCATATGGTGGTGAAAAATCATATTATACCTTATATGAGTCTTTTAATGAAACTATCCTATTGAAAACCAATTTATCGGGCGTGCTTTCTTTATCGGCGCAAAAATAACCGGTTCTCACGAACTGAAACTTATCGCCCTGTTTTGCGTTTGCAAGTGATGCTTCAATTTTACATTGAATTATTTCAAGAGAACCCGGATTAAGATTTTTAATGAAATCACCCACATTCTCCTCATCAGACGGATTTTCAACATCAAACAGCCTTTCATACAGTCTTATCTCCGCGTCAACAGAGTGATTGCACGAAACCCAGTGAATTGTACCCTTCACCTTTCGTCCGTCGGGGGCATTGCCGCCTTTTGTTTCCGGATCATACGTACAATGTACCGCTGTAACTTTTCCGTTTTCATCTTTATCAACGTCCACGCATGTTATAAAGTATGTTCCGCGCAGTCTTACTTCTTTGCCCGGCGCAAGTCTGAAAAATTTATTCGGCGGCACTTCCTCAAAATCCTCACTTTCAATATAAAGCTCCCTTGAAAAAGTAACCGGAGCTTTGATTTCGGGATCATTTGGAGATGTCTGTACCATTATTTCTTCAGTCTGACCTGCTGGGTAGTTGTCGATTATGACCTTTAGCGGTCTCAAAACTGCCATAGCGCGCGGAGCTTTTGCGTTAAGATAATCCCTTACGCAATGTTCGAGTAGAGCAAAATCGACTACGCTGTTCGCTTTTGAAACTCCTATCCGACTGATAAAGTCAAGAATTGCTTCAGGCGGAAACCCGCGTCTTCTCATACCGCACAATGTCGACATTCTCGGATCGTCCCAACCCGAAACTACAGCGTCGTTTACAAGTTTTAAGCATTTTCTTTTGCTTGTAAGAGTATAGTTAAGATTAAGCCTTGCAAATTCTATCTGTCTCGACGGTTCATCAAAAATCCCCACCTCGCGCAGTACCCAATCGTAAAGCGGTCTATGGTTTTCAAATTCAAGAGAGCAAAGCGAATGTGTTACTTTTTCTGCTGTATCTGAAATAGGATGCGCAAAGTCATACATGGGATACACACACCACTTATCCCCCGTCCTGTGGTGATGTGCCTTGAGTATTCTGTAAATAATGGGGTCTCTCATATTAAGATTAGGGCTTGCCATATCAATTTTTGCGCGAAGGACTTTTTCACCTTCCTGAAACTCCCCTGCCGTCATGCGGCTGAACAGGTCCATGTTTTCCTCAACACTCCTGCCCCTGTAAGGACTTTCTTTTCCCGGCTCTGTAAGCGTCCCCCTGTATTCTCTTATCTGATCCGCGTTCAGATCACATACATAAGCTTTTCCCTGCTTAATAAGCTCAATAGCGCATTTATATATAATATCAAAATAATCGGAAGCATAATAAACATTGTCCCATTTAAACCCTAACCATTCAATATCCTCTTGTATGGCATCGACATATTCAACATCTTCCTTTGTGGGGTTCGTGTCGTCCAGCCTCAAATTGCATTTGCCGCCGTATTTTTCAGCCGCGGCAAAATCGATTGAAATAGCCTTTGCGTGACCGATATGAAGGTATCCGTTAGGTTCGGGAGGAAACCTTGTCTGCACTCTTGTGTATGTGCCCTCCTTCAAATCTTTTTCAATTTCATCATATATAAAGTTTGTCCCTAAATCAACCATTGCTTTTACTCCATTCTATCGCTTTATTAATTCTGGCTATTGTCTTACTGTATTCCAGCACCCGCATAATCGCACACAAATCCGGAGTATTTCGCCTGTCCGTGACGGCAACTCTTATTACAGTCGCAAAATCGCTTACCGCGCCTTTATACACATCTGGATTTTTCTTATATTCTTTCGGGTTTTTAGCGTATCCCAAAGAAAGAGCAAGTTCCTTTAGTTTTGCAAACCACTCCTCATTATTATCCGCAATATCATACACAGCTTTATATTTTTCAAGAATTTCCGCAATATCTTTTTTCTCTATTTCCGGCATATCGCCATAAGTCGGTTCAAAATCATAAAAATAAGAAATATACTCTTCAATGTCGCTCCATTTTGCAATATCCTTACGCGGTTTTTCCCCGCCCCGCTCAATAGCGAAAATTGCTTTTGCGTACTGTGGATTAGTGGCAAGTTTATCACAGAGAGGCTCATTATACTGCTTTGCCCACGAAAGGACAAAACCGTAAATCTCCTCCGCACTGTACCTTGTAACGTCATTTTTCGCGACATCATTAAATTTGTTCAAATCAAACAGCGCGCCGCTGACGCTCATCTTGTCCAAAGAAAAATCAAACTCGCTGTTTGGTACTCCCGGATTTTCTATGCGCCACTCCTCATAATTTGAGTTTGCCAGCGTCAAAAGATACTCAATTACGGCATTTGTTGGATATCCTTCTTCATGATAAAACGTGACTGCCGCTTCGGGGTCTTTTCTCTTGCTGAGTTTTCTTTTTCCTCCGTTTTCTTCTTTCATTATAGGCGAAATATGTGAATATCGAGGCGGTTTGAAGCCCAAAAGCTCAAACAGCTGTAAATGTATCGGCGTCGAGGAAATCCATTCATCTCCACGAACGACATCCGTTGTACCCATAAGGTGGTCGTCCACCGCATGGGCAAAATGATATGTTGGTATTCCGTCACTTTTAAGAAGTACTATATCCATGTCATTTTCGGGCATATCAATTCTGCTCTTTATTCCGTCGTCAAAGGAAATACGGTTTTCCTCTTTTCCCGGCGACCTTAAACGAAGCACATACCCCATATTTTTTGCAAGATTTTTCTTAACTTCTTCTAAGCTTAAATTTCTGCATCGCGTCCATTTCCCGTAATAACCGGTTCTTACCTTTTCTTTTTCCTGTTCCTCTTTTATTGACGCCATATAATCGGCGCCGCAAAAACAAGGATAAGCGTATCCTCGGCGTATTAAATCTTTTACGTAAGCCTGATAAATTTCCCTGCGCTGGCTTTGGACATAAGGACCATAATCGCCTTTTTCCTGTTCGTAGCCTGTCACTCCCTCGTCCGGAATGACACCGAAGGCTGTAAGCCCTTTTATAATCTCGCTTACGCCGTCTGTTATTTCACGTTTTTTGTCCGTATCTTCTATACGCAGGTAAAAAATTCCCTTATCCTCCATAGCGACTCTTTTTGAAATAAGGGCGGCAAAAAGACCTCCTATATGCAAAAAACCAGTAGGACTGGGAGCAAAACGCGTTACTTTTTTGCCGCCCTCTCTTGCCGGATATATTTTTTCATAATCTTGAGGTTTTTTTGTAATTTCGGGCAATAATAATTCTGCAAGAGCATTATAGTCCATATATCTGTTATTCCTTTCCGAACATAATTATACATACTTTATATTTTAACCCAAATTATTGAAAAAATCAAGTATAACCGTAAAAAATGTTATTTTTTTGCTTTTTTGCATATATTATGCATTTAAAAGCTTAGTTTTTTCTATACAGTAATTAAAAATTGTTATAGACAATCTTTAAAATTTATTATATAATATAAAGTATATAATTTATACACAGAGGTGAAATGAATGACTCCAAAGGAGCTTGCTCTCACAATCGCAAATATTTTAGACAGTAAAAAAGCCGAAGACATCAAAGTGCTTGAGGTAACGGATCTAACCTCTATTGCAGATTATTTTGTAATATGCAATGGTACATCCAGCACGCACATCAAGTCATTGTCAAACGAAGTTGAATATCAGCTGGAAGAAATGGGAGAACACCCTGCGCATAACGAAGGTATATCTACCGCAACATGGATCCTAAAGGATTATATTACGGTTGTTGTTCATATTTTCAGCCACGAAGCGGATGAGTTTTACCGTCTTGAACATATGTGGGCGGACGCTAAAAAAGTTGATTTTGAGCCTACCCAAAATTGATTTTTCTGAAAGGATTTTGTTTATAATGAAAGAATATAATTACCGTGAAATTGAGTCAAAATGGCATAATATCTGGGATGAAGAAAAGACTTTTGCGGCAACTAACAACGATACCACGCGCCGGAAAAGTTATTTTCTTGTTGAATTCCCCTATCCTTCGGGTCAGGGACTTCATGTGGGACATCCGAGAAGCTATACGGCTCTTGATATACTTGCGCGAAAACGCCGGATGGACGGCTATAATGTGCTGTATCCGATAGGTTGGGACGCTTTTGGTCTGCCAACCGAAAACTATGCCATAAAGAATAAAATCCATCCTAAAATAGTAACGGCGAACAATGTTGCGAATTTTAAAAGACAGCTTAAAAGCATAGGTTTTTCTTTTGACTGGGATAGGGAAATAAATACCACCGATCCGAATTACTACAAATGGACACAGTGGATATTCCTTCAGATGTTCAAGCATAATCTTGCCTACAAGCAGGAAATGCCCATTAACTGGTGTACCGGTTGCAAGGTAGGTCTTGCAAACGAGGAAGTTGTAAACGGCGTTTGCGAACGCTGCGGCAGTGAAGTTGTACAAAAAAATAAAAGCCAGTGGATGCTGCGTATAACGAAATATGCACAGCGTCTTATTGATGATCTTGACGATACCGATTATATTGAAAAGGTAAAAACTCAGCAAAAAAATTGGATCGGCCGCTCCGAGGGTGCGGAGGTGGATTTTGCAATTGAAGGAACGGAAGAAAAAATCCGCGTATATACAACGCGTCCCGACACTTTGTTTGGCGCTACATATGTCGTTCTGTCGCCCGAACATGAACTTATAGAAAAATTTACAGATAAAATTACTAATATAGACGAGGTTAAAGAGTATCAGCTCCAGTCAAGCAAGAAGTCTGAATTTGAAAGAACAGAGCTTGTAAAGGAGAAAACCGGCGTAAAACTCAATGGCATTACCGCGATAAACCCTGTAAATAACGCAAAAATTCCCGTATGGATTTCCGATTATGTCCTTACAACCTACGGCACAGGCGCAATAATGGCTGTTCCTGCTCACGATACCCGCGATTTTGATTTCGCGAAAAAATTCGGACTGCCCATTATTGAGGTTGTAAGCGGCGGAAAAAATGTTCAGGAAGAAGCATTTACCGACGTAGCTACAGGTGTTCTTGTAAATTCCGGATTTTTGAATGGTCTTCAGGTAAAGGACGCAAAAGCAAAAATAGCAGATTTTCTTGAAGAAAAGGGACTGGGTACAAGAAAAATAAACTTTAAGCTTCGCGATTGGGTATTCTCGCGCCAGAGATATTGGGGCGAGCCTATACCGCTTGTTAAATGCGAAAAGTGCGGTTGGGTCTCCCTTCCCGAAAGTGAACTTCCTCTTGTTCTCCCCGAAATTGACTCTTTTGAGCCTGGCGAAAATGGAGAGTCCCCGCTTTCAAAAGCTTACGACTGGATTAACACGACCTGCCCGTCCTGCGGCGGTCCTGCACAGCGTGAAACAGATACAATGCCCCAATGGGCAGGCTCCTCGTGGTACTTTTTAAGATATATGGACCCCCATTGCGATACCGCTTTGGCAAGTCCCGAAGCTCTTAATTACTGGTCTCCGGTTGATTGGTACAACGGCGGCATGGAGCACACTACCCTTCATTTGCTTTACTCACGGTTTTGGCATAAATTCCTTTATGACATAGGGGTAGTCCCCACAAAAGAGCCTTATTACAAGAGAACCTCGCACGGAATGATTTTAGGTGAAAACCACGAGAAAATGTCCAAATCAAGAGGAAATGTAGTAAACCCGGATGATATCGTAAATGACTACGGCGCGGATACTCTGCGTACCTATGAGATGTTTATAGGCGCGTTTGACCAGTCCACTCCATGGGCAACCCAAGGCGTTAAGGGCTGTTTCCGTTTTCTTGAAAGAGTATGGGCAATGCAGGATTTGCTTACAGATGATAGCAGTTACTCTCCCGAACTTGAAAAACTTTTACACAAGACAATAAAAAAGGTTACGGAAGATACCGAGCGAATGAAGTTTAATACAGCAATAGCCGCCCTTATGGCACTCACTAATGACATATATAAAGTAGGTAAAATTACAAAAGGTGAGTTTAAGACTTTGCTCATTCTGCTTAATCCTACGGCACCTCATATAACCGAGGAACTTTGGCGGTTATCCGGCTTTGAAGGGCAAGTTTCCAGTCAAAAATGGCCTTCGTATGACGACTCAAAAACTGTTGACAATGAGATAGAAATAGTGGTTCAAATCAACGGTAAATTAAGGGGACGTCTTGTTGTTCCGGCAGATATGGATAAATCCGCAATGGAAGAATTTGCAAAAACAAATGACATGGTTTTGGCTCTTACGGACGGTAAAAGTATTGTTAAAATCGTTGCGGTTCCCGGAAAGCTGCTCAATATAGTTGTAAAATAAATATTTAAGTGCCGCTTGCGTAGGTCTTACGCAGGCGACATTTTTTTATAAAATAAACAGGTGCGGTATTAATTTTCAAATAATGTCAATAATAAAAACAGAATACCTTAAAATATTACATTTTCGTGAGGTGTACTTTAAATTGAGTATAGCTGCTATTAATATAAATTGGCTCAAAAACCGCGGTTTTTTGCAAAATCGCACAGAAAATTATTTCACAGCCCATATTGTCGCTCCCTGCGGCGTTTTTACCTGTGAGCAAATAGAAACAATAAGCGAATGCGCAAAAAAATACGGAAAAGGTATCGTGAGCTTTAACGGCCGCCTTGCGGCGGAAATTGCCGGAATTCATTTAGATAAAATACACGAGGTTGAAGAAATTATTACAAAATGCGGTTTGCAATGCGGCGGAACGGGAGATGTAATACGTCCTGTAACCATATCCGAAAGCAATCCGTCCAAATTTGAAAATTATGATATTATAGGTCTTGGAAAAATTCTTTATGATGTTTATTTTAAAGGCTGGAAAGACATTCTTCTTCCGCATACGTTTGATATAGGGCTTGGAGATTACCCGGATAAACTCATAAATCCCACATTTAACGATTTTACAATTGAAGGACATCAGCAACAGACTATAGATAAGAGCAACAATTCCTTACAGTTTAATCCCTCTGTCAATAATCCTGTGCATCCGCATTCAACCGAAAAATTTGTTGAAGAATACAATGATTTCGTAGTATATCAAATCTATCTCGGAGGTCAGTGGAAAGGCAAAATACGTATGCCAAATCCTCTCTTTAATCCTATCCTTCAAGGTGAGATAATACCCCTTATTGAAAAATGCCTTTTATGGTTCCGTGAAAACGCTTATATAGGCGAACCTTTCGGCTGCGCAATAGATAGGCTCGGTAAAAATAAATTTGAATATGAGTTATTTGACGAAAATCTGATAAAACGAAAAAATGAGATTTTGTGTGCGGATTTAAAAAAGCATCCTATGCAGCATTCATATTCACCATATTCTTCTAATATTCAAATCGACAAACGCCAGACGCCCCTTGTCTGAAATATTCTTTTCATCAACAATACTGGAGGGATTTTAAATTGTTAAAACTCGAAAAAATCTGGAGCGGATATAGGCTTAGACCTGTAATTGAAGATATAAACTTCTCTGTAAAAAACGGAGAAACA
>JAUZPZ010000035.1 GCA_030705675.1 Bacillota bacterium | reverse complement strand
AATTAAATCAATTTCATATATTGTTGTTTTTCCCACGGTTGAGTTATTTTTATATCAGAAAATCCAATTTCATTCTTATGTTGCCCTATATACTTATGATAAGCAAATGTACCTATTATCCCTTGTAAATACATATAAGCGAAGAATAAGCTTAGGACTATACTATAAGTCATTGCGTTGGAATTTATCGTAAGCAGCAAAAATTGACATATTATAAAATACACAAACATTACAGTAGCGCAAATTCTACTCTTTTTATAAATATCAAACGCATAGCTGTCAAATAGCTGTCAAACAATAAAAAATTATTTTTACACAAGAAAAAAAGACAAGCAAAAAGCCTGTAATCGCGATGATTACAGGCTTTTTATGTGGTACGCCATTGGAGGCTCGAACTCCAGACACCCTGATTAAGAGTCAGGTGCTCTACCAACTGAGCTAATAGCGCATATCAAAATTACAAATACTATTATACCAGAAAAGTGCTCATTTGTCAATACTTTTTAAAAAAATAATATATAGAAATTTATAAACAATTACAGCGTGCTTACAATATAAAAATTCCCTTAGAATAGATGTGAGCTACTCTAAGGGAATTATATTATTTTGTAAAGCTTATGAGAAAATCTTAATTACTCCATTGTTCACTGGCCGTATCTGAAGTTTTTGTAAATGAATGTTCATTACTTGCTTCAATAACGTCGCAATAGTACCAATTAGATTCATTAACATCCGAGAATTTCTGCGCACTTGATGGAATATCGGTAGCAGCAATTCCGCGGTTTTGTACTTTATTGATAAATGTAACGATCTCAGCCCTTGTTATGTCTTTTTCCGGTCGGAATGAACCGTCTTGATATCCGCTGATCCATCCGTTTGCATACGCTGTGCAGATGTACTTCTTTGCCCAGCTTGTCGATATATCATTAGGTTCATTGTTATACGATTTTATGTCTGCGTTGGTTATCCTCGTTATTATTGCAACTGCTTCTGCCCTTGTAATTGGCTGATTGGGTTTGAAAGTTCCATCCTGATAGCCCTGTGTTGCATTTGTTGAAACCAAGAAAGCAATAGCATTTGCATACCAGTCATCATTGCTGACATCACTAAACTTCGATAAAGAACGGTTGGTTGTGTAATTAGTGTTGGTTGTTGCAAGCAAATTAAACAGCGCCTGTGCAAACTCAGCTCTTGTCATACTGTTATCAGCTTTAAATGTGCCATCCGGATAACCACTTATATATTTTTTATGGTGCATAGCATTTTTTTGTAATACCGTATACGGTATTGATATTGAAAAGCCTGATCTCGTTGTATCGTCACTGCTGGGTGATTTTACTATTCCAACTCTTTCGCTTTCTGTTGAAGGTCCGCTTACAGTACCATTGCTTGGAATTACTGTAAAGCTTAAATATTTGCCCACATCATCCGATGTTAATGTATAGCTTAAACCTGTGCCAACCTGAGTACCTGTTCCACCGGTTGATTTGTTATATCTTAACCATACATAGGTACTTCCGCTTTCGGTGCCTGCTCCGTTAGGGTTATAAACATATGATGCAGTAAGAGTGATACCTCTTCTTAACAAGTTATTTGTACTGTTAGCTGTGATGTTTGATATATATGGTCTACATACTACGGTAAACGGAAGTGTTATTACATTGCTTACATTACCGGCATTGTCAATAGCCTTGATGTGAGCATACCATGTTCCGGTCGTCAAGCCGTCCGTTGTATAACTGCACGTATTGACGGTTATGTCATCTCCAGGGTCGGTATTAAGTGCCTGATCCACTACAATGGCATAACCCTTGATCCCAGCTGTAATTTTTTCGGTTACTTTGTTTGACAAGTAGGTTACGTTGTCGGTTTCACCAATTGATCTCAACTGATACTCATAGGTATTACCGTTGTCGATAGATGGCGAAAAAGTGATTGTCGCTTTGTTATCTGAAGAAACGTTTATCACCAAGTTTGAAACATCACTCGGTGCCGAAACATCTTGTGCTGAGTGGTCGCTAAAGCTTGTAGCCGTCGAAACCTGCGACAAGTACAACAACGTATTTGCTAAAACTTTTTGTTCATCCACAGATGCAGCTCCGTTGCTATGACCTGTCTGAATCATAGCCACATTGTTCCACGTTGTGAGATAAAAGTTATTCGTACCAGATTTTCTGTTAAATTCTGTGATTTCACCTGAATTTACGGCATATTTCATCCATACATCTCCCATTGCAAATTGTGTTGATGTATGAGAATAAGGTACAGTTAATGTTTTGCCGGACAAAGTCCATGGATAATTTGTAAGTATGCCTTTCTTGATAACATTTACAATGCTGCTACCAGCGCTGAGAATAGAACCGCTGCAAGCCATATTTGAAAATTTAGTCAGTAACTCCGGCATATTAGAGAAAAGTCCGGTATATGCAGAGTCATGACCTGAAAGGTATCCGCCACCAGCAAGAATGAAGGCTTCAAGGGAAGATTCAGCAGGGACGCTGATATCTTTAGAGTTATTTGCATCCCAGGCGCCAACGAAAACAACATCATACTTATATTTTCCGCCGGCACCTTTTAAGTACAAATCCGGGTTTGCGTTAAAATCTTCAATCCTGACACAATCAACGCTAATTAGCCCTTTGCCGTATCCATTAACCCCGTTTGCTTCCATCCATACCTTAACATTTGCCGAGGAGTCTACTGTATTTCCATTCAAGTCGGTAACGCCTAAAAGAGGAGTTCCACCGCCTGGATATACGTTTAATACGTGTGCTGTGCCTTTAAGTGGAATTGTTTGTGCTACGCTACCTGCAACATCTGCATCTCTTTTCGTAACCATGTAATGGTAGGTTTGTGAAACATCGTTCGGATTCCAGCTTAAATTTATGCAATTTTCCAAAGGAGCGGCAGCGGCAGTCAGAGAAGGTGCTTTTATCGTACCAATTCTTTCACTCTCGACGGTTGAACCGCTCAACGCACTGCTGCTTGGAGTAACTGCAAAGCTCAAATATTTTCCAACATCATCTGGAGTCATTGTATAGGTTAAACCTGTGCCGACCTTTACTGCCGTACCGCCTATTGCACTGTCGTATCTTAGCCAGGAGTAGATGCTTCCGCTTTCTGTAGTTCCGTCCTCAGAACCAAAGACATAAGAGCCGGTAAGGGTGCCGCCACTTATTAATAGTTTGTTTGTACTGTTAGCATTAACGTCTGTTGCTTTTGGTGCCTTTGCCGGAGTAAGCTTACGGATGCAATAGTTGTACGTATCTGATATATATATATTACCAGTACCATCAAAAGCAATTTTACTTGGATATTTAAGTGATGCCGAAGTTGACAAACCGCCGTCACCGCCATAAGATGGTACGCCATTGCCTGCTATTGTAGTAATTATACCATTGCTGTCTATTTTGCGGATACGGTTATTATAATAATCCGCCACATACACATTTCCGTTTGTACCAACAGCCACACCATAAGGGGAATATATCTGTGCCGCAGTTGCCAAACCACCGTCACCGCTGTAACCGGCAGTCCCTGTTCCTGCTATTGTAGTAATTATACCATTGCTGTCTATCTTGCGGATACGGTGATTATCAAAATCCGCCACGTACACATTTCCGTTTGCATCAATAGCTACACCGCTTGGATAATTAAACTGAGCCGCAGTTGCCAAACCACCGTCACCGCTGTAGCCTGCTACCCCTGTTCCTGCTATTACAGTAATATTTCCATTGCTGTCTTTTTTACAAATACGGTTATTTTTTGTATCCGCTATAAATAAATTTCCATTTCCATCCAGCGCTAAACCGATTGGATAATTAAGCTGAACCGCAGTTGCCGCTCTGCCGGCAACTGTTGTAATGATACCATTGCTGTCTATTTTGCGAACGCAGTCATTGCTGCAATCTGAAAAATATAAATTTCCATTTCCGTCCGTTATAATACCGGCCGGAGTATAAAGCTCTGCATTGGTTGCAAGGCCGTTGTCACCGCTGTATCCTACGGTGTTCGTTCCCGCTATAGTGGTGATGTTTCCGTTGCTGTCCACCTTTCGAATTAAATCATATTCGCAATCCGTTACATATACATTGCCGCTGTTATCTGCAGCTACACCGTATGGATACCCAAATTGTGCCCCGATGCTTGTACCCCCAACCGTAGAAATAACATAAGCTACCCCCACAGTCGCCGTTGTTTTGCCACTGATGTTTCCGTGGGCATCCATTGCATGGGCAGACACGATGCTACCCTCGGTCAAAGTTTCTTTCTGCGTTTCAGACAAAGAGACGCTCCAGCTTCCGTTCGCTTCGGTGGTCGTGCTTGTGGTGCTATTGTCGGGGAGGGCCACAGTGACGGTGGAACCGGCTTCCGCTGTTCCGCGGATTGTGCCTGTTGAAACATATATAGTTGAAACATCCGGTCTGTATGGCACGGTAATTTCTGTTGTTACGACCTCTCCGGCATTCCCGGCATTATCAATGGCTTTAACGTGGGCATACCATGTGCCAGTGGATAGGCTGTCGGTCGTATAGCTACAGGTATCGGTATTTACGGTGTTATCCGGATTGGAATCTTCGGATTGATCCACCAAAACGGCGTAGCCTTTGATACCGGTTGTGATGGTCGCCTGTACAGCGTCCGATGTATAGGTCTGTTTGTCGGTTTGACCAATCGCTTTTAACTGATACTCATATGTATTGCCATTATCAGTAGCAGGAGCAAAGGAGACAGTGACCTTATTGTTGTCACCGATATCCGTTGTTACATCCGAAACATCGCTCGGAGCCGCCACATCCTGCGCCGAATGATCTTCAAAGCTTGTTTCTGTTGAGACCTGTGCAAGATAATAAAGCAAATTCGCAGTAATTTTCTGCTCGTCATCAGTTGCTGAACCGCTACTGTGTCCGGTTTGGATCATTGCCATATTGTTCCAAGTTGTAAGATAGAAGTTATTGGTACCAGTGTAAGTTGTAGTTCCGTCATCATACGATGAAATTTCCGAATTTCCCGAATATGTATTATTCGCATATTTAAACCACCTGTCACCACAGGCAAATTCATAGTAATCATGGGACATTGGTGTGGTAAGAATATCTCCGACATTTCCGAGTAAATAAGGATAATTCATAAGAGATCCTTTTTTTGAAATCTCTACCTGTGTGCTTCCATAGGTTGGAATACTTGGTGAATTATAATTTACCCTCATATTCAGAAACTTTTGTGCAAGAGTAATAAAGTTGGTGTGGTCAAAGCTTGCTGTGTCATGACCTACTACGCAGCCGCCTCCGTTCTCAATAAACGTTTCAACCGCAGTTTCTGCATTTGCACTAAGATCCTGACCGTTGTTTGTATTCCACGCGCCGAAGTATAAAACGTCATAATTTCTTGCCAGCCAAGTGGCATAGTCAGTATTGAAAGTACCCAGAGGAACCTCATCAACCGTCATGGTATTGCTCGTACCATTTGGAGTGTTACCGTAAGTATCCATCCAAGTTTTCAAGCCATTGCCGACACTGGGATAAACATTCAGCACCTTAATGGCGTTTTTCAAAGGAATGGTTTGTGCCACGCTTTCGGTATCATTTACATCCCTTTTTGTAACCATGTAGTGGTAAGCTTGTGAAGAATCTGTGTTAGTCCAGTTCAAATTGACACAGTTTCCCGAAGTATCTGCATCTGCATTAAGTGAAAGCGAAGTACTCGGATCCGGCAAAGCCAGTACCGGTAATGCACATACACTTGTCAGCATTACAGCAAACATAAGAAGCATAGCCATGCTTTTTTTAGTCGCTACAAGTACAGATGCCGCTCTTATGGCGTTCTTTTTTGTAAAATTTTTCATATTAATTCCTCCCATTGATAATATTCTCTATACCATTTAGCTAATTATAGCAAACGATACTTACAAAACCCTTACAAAAGTAATTGTAAAAAATATATAAAAAAAAAGAACTCATTTGGGGCTTGAAAAACAAGTTTTCCAAACAAGTTCAAAAGTAAATTTATATATTAAAATACAACGCAGGTCCTATTGCAAGGACTTTCTTTGATATATTTTTTTTGCAGTTCTTACATATTTTATATCGGGACGACAAGCAAACTCATCATACATAAGTTTAACATATTTTTCGTAATAATAGCTGTATTTTTGAAATTGGTTTGTATCAATATAAATATCAAGCAACTTCTTATAGCCAACTTCGGAAATAGGGTTAAAATTAATGAGTTTAGTCAGTAATTCTTCTGACTGATTCATTTTACCGTTTGAAATATAGTATAATGCCGTTCGCATTACCAAATCTTCTGCCTTAATTTGCGTCCACTCTCGTATTTCACAAATCCACTCAGCATCTAACTCACTTAACAAACCCCCTGTTATAGTTTCAATAACAGCAGCGGCTTCATCTATATTATTATGATCAATTTTCGCATATTTTGTTACAAAACGTTGAAAATCGATGAAATCACAAATGCCGTCTTGAATTTCCACCATATAATCATCCCTAATAAACAGTTGACTTTTGTGCACTCCTGCCGCCGCCAGATCTTTTTTCAGTCTATACATCGTAACATATAGGTTGTTTAATGCTTTACTTATATCCTCCTTTCCAAACAGCATACGCAAAATTTCATTGCGCTGAATATAAGTATTCGTATTGCATAGCAAATATGACAACAATTCAAAAGCCTTTTTGGTTGTAAACTTTATATGGCTATCACCGCACGTTGTACTAAATTTCCCAAAAAGATTAATATGTATTTCTTGAACGACGCTTTCTCTTTGAATATCCATATCTTTCATTATGTGAGAAACTGTTTTTCTTAACCGCTCTTCTTCAATGGGTTTCAGCAAATAATCAAGCGGGTATGCTTTATAAGCTTCCAGTGCATACTGAGAATACGCCGTAGTAAAAACAATAACTATTTTGGGAAGCTGTGCCTGAATTTTTAGTGCCAGTTCAATTCCGCTTATCTTAGGCATATCAATATCCAAAAATACCACATCTGGTTTCGTTTTCAATACGAAATCAAAGCCTTTGAGAGGGTCTAAAAATGTTCCGATTACATCAATGTTGATTTCTTTCAACATATATTCAAGTTCCCCACAAGCATAACGCTCATCATCAATAATTATTGCTTTCAAAATTGCTTGAGCCTCCATTTAATGGTATTATCATGAAAACATTGGTGCCGCTTTCTTTGCTACTTTCTATATGCAGCTTTGTTCCATAGATTTTATTTAAACGCTGATTAATGTTGTTAAGTCCGACGCCTCTGTTGCTTGTCTCGCCGCTTAATATAGCTTGAACTTTTTCTTTGTCAATTCCGTCGCCGTTATCCTGAACGCCAATTTTCACCGAATCTTCAAGTTTTGTTACATATATTGATACATAAAGCGGCTTTTCCTGGTCCGCTTGATTATGCACTATTGCGTTTTCGGCAAGTGGCTGCAAAATAAGTGGGGGAACATCAATCTCAACATCATCCAAATGATATTCTATATGTAAATTATCCTCAAACCTCGCCTGTTCCAATGTAGCATAAGCCCGAGTAAAAGAAATTTCATGCTCAATTGATATAACATCTTCTAATCCTTCAATGTCATAGCAGCTTCTTAAATAATTGCTGAATTCATATAAAAGATATTTCGATTTATTGGCATCAGTACGCGATATGGCGATAATAGTGTTAAGTGCATTATGAATAAAGTGGGGGCGAATCTGTGATTTCAAAAATTTCATTTCCAATTTGCAATTATTCTCATTTAAAACATTAAGTTCTTCCAAAACTCTCAGCCTGTCCTTCATCAGCATCTCATAAGAGTAGGTGAAATAGTATTCCCAGGAAACGGCAAGAAGCATAAATCCTGTTGGAATATAGCCAATTGTAATGCTCTTAAAAAAGACAATTCGGATTATATCAAGCATAGTAGCTATTATTATAACAGTTATACCTGTTGATATCAGAGCAGCCGGTATTGGTTTTATATTTTGTGTTATTATTGTACTATGAGCTTTTATAGTTATATAAATGCACGTAAACAGTAAAATAACTCCAACTATAATTTCAAACTGCTTTACATATGAAACCGGAATTATAAACAGCAGACCCAAAGCAACGATTGCAAACGCAAGGGTAAATTTAATTACAGATTTCGGGATATTAACCGGTAAGCATACATGTGTAATGGCAATCCATGAAAACGGCAATAAAGTCAAAGTTATATTGTCTATATAAAGCAAAGTCCCTGCACTTACCTGTGGAAATATATAATATATAAAGTGGCTGCCGTATATCATTGTCCTTAGCATCATCATAAAAGAAAGCAGGATCAAAATAATAAAACTTTTTTCTTTTCTGAATAAATAATAAAAGGCATTAAACAAAATAATTATTACATACATTCCCAGAATAAAAGAGTCGTATCCGCAAATAAAATAATTACGTTTGCTTATTTGTTCGGGTGACCTTAAATATGAATCATAATATAAATTAAAAATATTGTTTTTTGTTATAAAGACTACAGCGAATAAAGTTATCGTCAATATACACAGTATATATATATTTCGTTTTTTGTGCATGATTAACCCCGCTTTCGTCTAATTAAAACGCCAAATTACAGTTTTGTTTTTCTTAATAAACACATTTCTTTATCTTAGAATTGTAAACCCAGGAAAATCAAACCGGTAATTGTTTTTTAAGAAGATTATACCATAAAATTTAGTAAATATCAATTGGCAATTTAACTTTTTTAAATTTAATGTTGTTATACAATATTTTTGTAAATTTGATAATATTTTTAAAAACCTATTGAAAAAACACTTAAACTGTGTTATACTAAATTTAAGTTTACATTGGTTGCATATTCTTTCTAAATGTGGATTATATTATAGATTTTTATTTAGAAATGAACAAAGAATTTATAGCCTGATAAATAAGATTTTTTATATGATTTACCCATACATAATAAAATTGTATGGGTGTGCTATATATAACTTTTAGCTTTCTATAGGGAGTGAAACAACGTCATGGATAATAAGTTTATCAATAGTGATGGACAGGTTTTGGACATTATATGTTTCGGCGGGAAAAATGACAGCACCTTTACAATTTATGGAAATAGTGAAACCGGCGTATTAAAAAAAAGTATTCTTAATCATAGATTGGGAAATAAATACAGCCGCGAGATACCGATTTCGCAATATGAATTTTCTACATGGGAGGATTATGCTAACAATAAGGACGCATATGTTTTAAATTATGTTTTTAGCAACACAGGTAAAAAGTTACTTAATTCCATAGAAGTATATAATAAGGAAGAACTTGAAAGAGCAGTCAAAAAGCTGCGCGAAGATTATCTTGGTGCAGGAGATGTCGATGTAAAAGAAAGCTATATAATATGCGAAAAATATAAATATGACCATAATCTTTTAAGATACTATTCTGATTATATCGTAAATTTGCTGCTTGAAGGCGGCGATAAAGATATTTACGTGGCTTACAGGACAGCGTGCGATCTTTACGTTAATCTTTCGCCTTATATAAAAAATAAAATAAACTCTGTTGTTGAGGAAAATAAAGACGTTTTGGAAAAATTGGGGCTTCTTGAGAAAATTTTTGCAATGGAAAACGTTATGGCGCCCTATTCCATCATAAAGCGTGCAAAAAAGGAATATTCTGTAAATGACGGGAAGATTATTGTTACAACAGATGTGTTTACAGGTAAGCACACGCTTACAGCAAAATTAAAGGACGAAAAAAAACGTGAACTTTCCGACAAAGAATTTGAAAAAATTGAGCAGGCTCCCGAAATGATTGAAATATGGGCGTGCCAGCTTTATAATATTAATATAAGTAACAAGGAAGAGCTTTTATTATATAAGGAAGAAAAGAGGAAAAAAATTCGCCAGATGTCAATTATGGCAGAGATACGCAGGCAGGAAAAAATTCTTGCGACAAATTATTGGTTTCCTCCGTTTACGAGAAGTTCTAAGAAATATTGTGAAGCAAAATCAAGGATTCGTATGATGAAGGAAGAACTTCGCCTTGCTGATAAAAAAATTGCAAAATAGTCGTACATACAGAGCTTTTTATTAAAAAACCACATGCGTTGGCGGGAGCTAAAATGCAGGTGGTAATGTAAAACAAAACCGAATGAGCTATATTTTAAGGAAAAATATTACGTGTAACACACATCCTTTGGCTGAAAAAGCCTTTTAAAGGATGTGTGTTTTTTTAACGGTTTTGCGATAAATTACTATTTAAACTCTATTAATATATATTCTGTTTTTACGTAGGGGGGTATGACGCGATAGATAATATAAATTATAATTTGAAATGAGCGTATACGTTGAAATTTTCAATTTCAAAATCTGTGTTTAGCTGTTTTTCTGCCGTGAAACAGAGATTTAAAGCAAAAATAAATGAAAAGATGTCTTTGTATTTCTTTGTTTTTTAACTTTTTTCTTTGTTTTTTATAAAAAACACTTGAAAAATTAAAAAATATGTGTTATAATCATAATGTATATATACACGATGTATTATACAAAAATTAGTTTTGACAAGGTGAAATAAAATGCTGAAACTTGTAGCTTGTGATGTGGACGGAACATTGCTTCCCCATGGTCATACACAAATATCCGACGAAATTGTCGGGCTTATAAAAGAAATTACAGACAAAAAAATAATATTTGCGGTTGCAAGCGGAAGACCTTATCACAATCTTAAGTGGCTTTTTGAAAAGGTGGAAGATAGAATTTTTTTTATTCCATCTGACGGAGCAATGATTTTACATAATGAAAAGATTTTATATAAAAAGGCGATCCAGCCTTTTGCAATGGTAAATACTGTAAAACCGCTGATAGGAAGGGACTCGCTAAGCGTGGTTCTTGCCGGGAAATATATTTCTTATGTGATGTCAGAGGATAAGGAATTTAAAGATAAGTTGCGGCATGACAACCGAAATCACATAATAGAAGTAAGTAGGCTTGATGAGATTGAAGAAGATGTTTATAAAATATCTGTTTATGGAAGTGCAAAATCCGCGTTTTCCCGCCAGATAATGTCCGGCAGGCACAGTGATATGCTTGATCTTATTTATGAGGATAACGGGTGGACGGAATTTGTCGCAAAAGGTGTTAACAAAGCGCTGGCACTGAAATATGTAATGAAATCGCTTAAAGCGCCGGCAAATGAGATTGTCGTTATAGGTGATAACATAAATGACGTGGAAATGCTTAAGCTAACAGGCAATTCACGGGCGGTGGCAGGACATCCCGAAGCCGAAAGGGCGGCGGGAAGTATTGTTGAAAATGCCGAGGAGATACTTAGAATAATAGCACGAAAGGGTGACTTAAATGGCTGATTACAAAATAGTGGATGTTACAAAACCGGAACGAATTACAAGAATGGTTGAGCGTATGTATGAACATATGCCTGAAATTGAGGCTGACCGTGCAATGCTGTTGACAGAGTCTTACAAACAGACGGAAGGCGAACCGATAATAATGAGAAGGGCAAAAGCATTTGCTCATATCCTTGAAGGGTTGCCTGTAACAATTCGTGACGATGAACTTATTGTCGGAAGCAATACAAAGAAATCGCGCGGTTGTCAGGTATTTCCAGAGTTTTCATTTGAATGGCTTGAGGCGGAGTTTGATACTATCTCTGCAAGAAAGGCCGATTCGTTTTACATTTCAGAGGAAACAAAGAAAACGCTTTCCGAAGTGTATAAGTACTGGAAGGGCAAAACGACAAGTGAGCTTGCAACTTCATATATGGCTCCCGAGACGCTTGCCGCAATTGAACACAACATATTTACACCCGGAAATTATTTTTATAACGGCGTAGGACATATTACTGTGGATTACGGTAAAGTCCTCAAAATCGGATATCGCGGGATTATTGCGGAGGCAGAGGCTGCCCTTGCAAAACTTCAAATTTCAGATAGTGATTATTCTAAAAAAAGTCATTTTTTACAAGCTGTTATAATCAGCAGCAGGGCTGTTATTGCCTATTCAAAAAGATATGCTGCCCTTGCCACTGAAATGGCGCAGAATGAGAAGGATATAAACAGAAAATCAGAGCTTATTACAATCGCGCAAAATTGTGCGAATGTTCCTGAAAACGGCGCAAAGTCATTTTGGGAGGCATGTCAGTCTTTCTGGTTTGTGCAGATGCTGATTCAGGTGGAATCAAGCGGTCATTCTATTTCTCCGGGAAGGTTTGACCAGTATATGTATCCTTATTTCGAGGCAGATTTGGCAAAGGACGCAATAACATACGAAGCAGCTCAGGAACTGATGGATTGTGTATGGGTTAAACTCAACGACCTTAACAAAGTCCGTGACGAAGCAAGTGCGGAGGGTTTTGCGGGATATAGCGTGTTTCAAAACCTTATTGTCGGAGGGCAGACGGTGGACGGAGTGGACACTACGAACGATTTGTCATTTATGTGCATACAGGCTTCCATGCATGTTATGCTCCCCCAACCTTCATTGTCTGTAAGGGTGTGGAACGGCAGCCCGCATGACCTTATGATAAAGGCGGCGGAGCTTACAAGAACCGGTATCGGACTTCCCGCTTATTATAACGATGAAGTTATCATTCCGGCATTGGTTGCCCGCGGTCTTACTATGGAAGACGCGAGGGATTATAATATTATAGGCTGTGTTGAGCCTCAGAAAGCAGGCAAGACGGAAGGCTGGCATGATGCCGCGTTCTTCAATATGTGCAGACCTCTTGAGCTGGTGTTCTCAAACGGTATGGATAATGGGAAACAGGTAGGTTTAAAGACAGGTAAAGTTGAAGATATGACGACTTTTGAAGAATTTTATAATGCATATAAGGCGCAGATGAATTATACTATAGAATTGTTGGTCAATGCGGATAATTCAATTGATGTGGCTCATGCGGAGCGTTGCCCGCTGCCGTTTCTTTCGAGCATGGTTGAGGATTGTATCGGCAGAGGAAAGAGCATTCAGGAGGGCGGTGCGGTTTATAACTTTACGGGACCGCAGGGCTTTGGAATTGCGAATATGGCGGATTCTTTATACGCAATAAAAACTCTGGTATTTGAGCAGAAAAAGTTTACGCTTGCACAGCTGAAGGAAGCACTTGACCATAACTACGGAAAAGACGAAGGACAAGGTACGGGCAATATAAGCGCACAGGAAATAACCGAAAAGATAGTAAAGCAGCTTATGGAATCGGGCGTTAATATTACAAATGACACCATTACCGGCATTTATACCGAAGTTTCAAATCGATTGGGCGGTGCGGATAAAAACACCTCTCCTTCAAAATACGCTGAAATAAAAGAAATGATTGACGAAGTTCCTAAGTTTGGAAATGATATATCTGAAGTTGACGCTTTTGCGAGAGATGTTGCTTATACTTACACAAAGCCTCTCGAAACTTTTAAAAACCCAAGAGGCGGTATGTTCCAGGCAGGGCTTTACCCGGTATCTGCAAATGTTCCGCTGGGCGCACAGACGGGCGCAACTCCTGACGGAAGATATGCCCACACTCCGGTTGCTGACGGCGTGTCGCCATCAGCCGGCAAGGATACAAACGGTCCTACGGCGGCTGCAAACTCGGTATCTAAGCTTGATCATTACATCGCGTCGAACGGAACGTTGTTCAATATGAAGTTTCATCCTTCGGCGTTGAAAGGAAAGAGCGGGCTTGAAAGCTTCGTCGCACTTATAAGAGGTTATTTTGACCAGAAGGGAAGCCATATGCAGTTCAATGTGGTGAGCCGTGAAACCCTTCAGGACGCACAGGCTAATCCGGAAAAATATAAGAGCCTTGTTGTCCGTGTTGCCGGTTACAGCGCACTGTTTACGACTCTTTCAAGATCCCTTCAGGATGATATTATAAAAAGAACGGAGCAAACAAATTTCTGATTAATTAAAAGGCGGAAAACTTATGGAATATTATGAAACAGTAAAAGGCAGGATTTTTGATATTCAAAGATTTTCCATACACGACGGGCCGGGGATAAGAACCATAGTGTTCTTGAAAGGCTGCGTTTTAAGATGCCGTTGGTGTTGCAATCCGGAATCACAGCGTTTCGAGCTTGAAACTATGACTATGAACGGAAAGGGCAAAAGCGTGGGCAGGGATGTTACTGTAGAAGAGGTAATGCAGGAAGTTATAAAAGATATGCCTTATTACAGACGTTCAGGCGGCGGACTGACACTTTCCGGCGGCGAATGCCTGTGTCAGGCGGATTTTTCGGCAGCACTTCTTCATGCCGCGAAGGATATCGGGCTTAACACGGCAATTGAATCTACGGCGTGTATGAAATTTGAGGAAATTGAAAAATTACTTCCCTTTTTGGATTTATATCTTATGGATATAAAACACATGAACAGTGAAAAGCACAAAGATTTTACAAACCAGCCGAACGAGCTTATTTTGGAAAACGCGAAAAAGCTTGGGGTAGCGGCAAAAAAACTTATAATACGGGTGCCTGTGATTCCTAACTTTAATGATACGGAAGAAGAAATTCGGGCAATTGCGCAGTATGCCGCAAGTATTCCGAACGTGGATGAGCTTCACCTGCTTCCTTATCATAGGCTGGGACAGGATAAATATGAAGGGCTGGGCAGGGACTATACACTTAAAGATATTGTTCCGCCTATAGAAGAACATATGGAAAAATTACTTGAAGTAGTAAAATCTACGGGGCTTAAAAGCCAGATTGGCGGCTGACAAGGTGAATAACGCTTTT
>JAUZPZ010000034.1 GCA_030705675.1 Bacillota bacterium | reverse complement strand
GGTGTAAATCAGCTTGTGCGCGTATATATTGCGCAGAGAAGAAAGATTTCCGTAGGTGACAAGGTTTCGGGACGTCACGGTAATAAGGGTGTTATTTCACGAATTCTTCCTCAGGAAGATATGCCTTTCCTTGAAGACGGTACTCCGCTTCAGATTGTGCTTAATCCCCTTGGTGTACCTTCCCGAATGAATATAGGACAGGTACTTGAAGTGCATCTCGGATACGCGGCTAAGGCACTCGGTTGGAAAATTGCAACTCCTGTGTTTGACGGCGCGAAGGAGTATGATATTGAAGAATGCCTTGTAAGGGCCGGATATAACAGAAATGGCAAGTCAATTGTACGTGACGGACGTACGGGAGAAGCTTTTGATAATCCAGTAACAGTAGGGTATATGTATATGCTTAAACTTCATCACCTTGTTGACGATAAAATTCATGCCCGCTCAACAGGTCCTTACTCACTTGTTACCCAGCAGCCTTTGGGCGGTAAGGCGCAATTTGGAGGTCAGAGGTTTGGAGAAATGGAAGTTTGGGCTCTTGAAGCTTACGGCGCAGCATATACGCTTCAGGAAATTCTTACCGTTAAGTCGGATGATGTTGTCGGCCGTGTGAAAACTTACGAAGCTATCGTAAAGGGCGATAATGTACCTACTCCGGGCGTACCTGAATCCTTCAAAGTGCTTATCAAGGAATTGCAGAGTTTGGCACTTGATGTAAAAGTGCTTGACGATAACGGCGATGAAATTGAACTTAAGGAAGACATTGACGACGATGTGCCACAGGCAAGCCGTGAAATTATGGAAAGCCTGTCACAGCAGACGGCGGATCAGGCAGTCGATCTTGAATCCTTTGTTTCCGAAGTTGATGAAGACGAAGAAGACGATATGTATGATATCGGTTTCAAGGAAGATGACGACATCGAAAAAGAACCGGCTGAGTTCATACCGGAAGAAATGGACGAAAGTATACTTGAAGTTGAGGATCTGCTTGAAGACCTGTACACAGATGACGAAAACAATAGTGATATATAAAGGAGGGGAACTGATTAATGTTAGAATTCAATAATTTTGATGCAATACAAGTTGGTCTGGCTTCTCCTGAGAAAATAAGATCAATATCGAAGGGCGAAGTTAAAAAGCCCGAGACTATCAATTACAGAACACTTAAACCTGAAAAAGACGGCTTGTTCTGTGAAAGAATTTTTGGTCCCATGAAGGACTGGGAATGCCATTGCGGTAAATATAAGAGAATAAGATACAAGGGTATTGTCTGTGACCGATGCGGAGTTGAAATTACACGCTCAAAGGTTCGTCGTGAAAGAATGGGTCATATTGAGCTTGCGGCTCCTGTTTCCCATATTTGGTATTTTAAAGGAATACCGAGCCGTATGGGGCTGATGCTCGGAATTACGCCCAGAAATCTTGAAAAAATACTGTATTTTGCCTCGTATGTGGTAATTGATCCGGGTAAGACAGGACTTGAAAAGAAGGAACTGCTTACGGAGAGAGAATACAGGGAAACTGTTGAAAAATACGGCACAGATAAATTCAAAGCAGGAATGGGCGCCGAAGCTATTAAGGAACTTCTTCAGGAAATCGACCTCGAAAAAATGTCGACAGAACTGAAAGAAGAGCTTGAAACTTCTCAGGGACAAAAGAAAAGCCGCATTATAAAACAGCTTGATGTTGTTGAATCATTCAGACTTTCAGGAAATAAACCTGAGTGGATGATAATGGATGTAATACCTGTAATTCCGCCTGAAATTCGTCCTATGGTACAGCTTGACGGCGGCAGATTTGCAACATCTGACCTGAACGATCTTTACAGGAGAGTAATAAACAGAAACAATCGTCTCAAGAGATTGCTTATTTTGGGCGCTCCCGATATCATAGTAAGAAATGAAAAGAGAATGCTTCAGGAAGCAGTGGATTCACTTATAGATAACGGAAGGCGAGGTAAACCGGTGACAGGTCCGGGTAACCGTCCGCTGAAATCCCTTTCAGATATGCTAAAAGGTAAGCAGGGACGTTTCCGTCAGAACCTTCTCGGTAAACGTGTCGATTATTCGGGACGTTCGGTTATCGTTGTAGGACCCGAACTGAAAATTTATCAGTGCGGTCTACCTAAAGAAATGGCGCTTGAGCTGTTTAAGCCGTTTGTTATGAAGAAACTGGTAAATGACGGTGGTGCTCATAATATTAAAAACGCAAAGAAAAAGGTTGAGCGTGCGGATGATACCGTATGGGATGTACTTGCGGATGTCATTAAAGAACATCCGGTTCTGCTTAACCGTGCCCCCACACTGCACAGATTGGGTATTCAGGCCTTTGAGCCGGTACTTGTTGAGGGACGCGCAATTAAATTGCATCCTCTTGTATGTACTGCGTTCAATGCCGACTTTGACGGTGATCAGATGGCGGTTCACGTTCCTTTGTCACCCGAAGCTCAGGCAGAAGCAAGGTTTCTTATCCTTTCCGCAAATAACCTTCTTAAGCCGCAGGACGGTAAACCGGTAACTGTGCCTACACAGGATATGGTACTGGGAAGTTATTATTTGACAATAGCACGCGGTGAGAAACAAATTGAGGATGCAATGAAGCCTGTTGGCAAGAAAGCATCTGATATTATATTTGACACCGTTGAGGATGCCCGGAATGCATTTGCAAAAGCGGAAATCAGTATGGAAACGGTTATCGTAATAAACGGCAAAGTTACCAATATGGTAAGAGAGAATATGCGTACATTCAATAACGTGTTCGAGGCTGAAGAGGCGTTTGACGCGGGAGAAATGGAAGAATATGACGCAATAAAAGTATTGGACTGCAATGACGCATATGGAAAATTTGACGGCGAGGGCACTGTAACAACTTATAAACATGTAGCGGCAAAACGCTTTATGAACGTTGATGAGGCAATCCTTGCTTATGAAAATAAGGTTGTAAAGATACATGAACCTATAAAGGTTATAGTTGAAAAGACTTTTGACGGAGTAAATGAAAAAAGACTTATAAATGCCACTATTGGAAGAATATTGTTTAATGAAAGTATTCCCCAGGATCTTGGCTTTGTTGATAGAAGTAATCCGGAAACAAAGTTTGATCTTGAATTTACTCAAAAGGCTACAAAGAAAGCCCTGGGTAAAATAATCGATGTGTGCATAGCAAAGCATGGTATTACGGATACAGCCGAAGTGCTTGATAACATTAAGGCAAACGGATTTAAGTATTCTACCCGCGGGGCTATAACGGTTGGCGTTGCGGATATGGAAATCCCTGCTGCAAAGCCGGGATATATCAAGGCTGCCGAGGAGGAAGTCGACCGTATTACAGATTATTATAATATGGGTATGATGTCTGATACGGAGCGTTATAACTGTGTTGTTGAAACATGGAAAAAAGCTATTGACAATATCACAAACGCACTTATGAACTCCATGGGTGAGTTTAATCCTATAAATATGATGGCTACCTCTGGTGCCCGTGGTAATACAGGACAGATCCGTCAGCTTGCCGGTATCCGTGGTCTTATGGCGGATACAACTGGTAAGACGGTCGAAATTCCCATTAAGGCATCCTTCCGTGAAGGACTTAATGTTATAGAATTCTTCATTTCTTCTCACGGAGCGAGAAAAGGTCTTGCCGATACGGCTCTTCGTACGGCCGATTCAGGTTATCTTACTCGGCGTTTGGTTGATGTCAGCCAGGATGTTATCATTCGTGAAGAAGATTGCGGAACTACGGAATATATTAACATTAAGGCTATTAAGGAGGAGAAACACTCCTCAAGCGGAAGCAGTGACAATACACTTGAATCTCTTCATGAAAGATTAAAGGGACGTGTGCCGATAGAAAATGTGGTTCATCCCAAAACAGGAGAGGTGTTAGCTAAGGCAAACGAACTTATTAATGCGGAAACAGCGCAGATTATTGAGGAAGCCGGTATAGAGAATGTAAAAATACGTTCCGTTATCACCTGCCGCGCTAAAGTCGGTGTTTGTGCTAAATGTTACGGTGAAAACCTTGCTCTGGGTCAGCTTGTCAATATCGGTGAGTCAGTCGGTATAATTGCTGCTCAATCTATAGGTGAGCCCGGTACACAGCTTACAATGAGAACGTTCCATTCGGGAGGTATTGCCGGAGATGATATTACACAGGGTCTTCCCCGTGTTGAAGAATTGTTTGAGGCAAGGCGTCCGAAGGGTCTTGCGGTAATTACCGAAGATGTAGGAAAAGTAGAAATAAATGATACTAAAAAGGGAAAGGTAATTACAGTAACCAATCAGGAAACGGGAACGGCAATTGATTACAGCATAGCATATGGTGCCACCCTTAAAGTTGAGAACGGTCAGATGGTTGAAAAGGGTCAGGAGCTTACAAGAGGTTCTATTTACCCGGTAGATTTGTTGCGTATAAAAGGTTCAAATGCCGTTCAGGAATATATTGTGCAGGAAGTACAGAAAGTGTACAGACTTCAGGGTGTTGATATTTGTGATAAGCATATTGAAATCATTATCCGCCAGATGATGCGCAAAGTGAGCATTGAAGAGCAGGGAGATTCAAATTACCTTCAGGGTGCAATGGTTGAGCGCAATGACTATAAGAGAATGTGTGAAATGCTTGTCAGCGAGGGTAAAAATCCTCCAGTTGCAAAAGATGTCCTGTTGGGAATCACAAAAGCTTCTCTTGCAACCGATTCCTTCTTGTCGGCCGCCTCTTTCCAGGAAACAACAAGAGTGCTGACAGAAGCTGCAATAAAGGGAAAAATCGATCCGCTTGTAGGTCTTAAGGAAAACGTTATAATAGGTAAACTTATTCCTGCCGGCACAGGCGTTCCGAAATATAACAGCATAGGAGTACGCAAGGCGGCTATCCATGCAACCCAAGATATCACTGAAGATTAAATAAATTTTTAAAAGGTATTGACAGTAGAGGAACAAAGTGTTAAAATAGATAAGGTATATTTTGTGCGGAGTATGGCAAATTGAGATTTGCCGTACTCATTTGCGCAATTTATTAAAGGATAGTTATTAAATTTATATAACTACAATTTATATGTAGGAGGTGAAAATATTGCCGACATTTAACCAGTTAGTTCGTAAAGGAAGAGAAACTGTAGGAAAGAAATCTACAGCGCCTGCTCTTCAGAAAGGAATTAACTCAATCAAAAAGGTGTCAACAGACATTAGTTCTCCCCAAAAGAGAGGCGTATGTACAACTGTTAAGACCATGACTCCTAAAAAGCCAAACTCAGCCCTTCGTAAGGTTGCCAGAGTAAGACTTACAAACGGTATCGAGGTCAGCGCCTATATCCCGGGTGAAGGTCATAACCTTCAGGAACATAGCGTTGTTCTTATCCGTGGAGGAAGAGTTAAGGATTTACCCGGTGTAAGATATCACATTATCCGTGGTACTCTTGATACACAGGGTGTTCAGAAGAGAATGCAGGCCAGATCCAAGTATGGTGCTAAGAGACCTAAGGAATCTAAAAAGTAATCCGTAGGGCTTTAAGTGGTTAAATAAGTTATTGTTTTTATGATAATTGTTTAATCCACAGTAACACTATTTGAGTGCTGCTGAGGGATTTGTATATATATGAATCCGTAGCGGCATTTTGCGGCAGAATTTACTGCCGAGTACCTGTGAAATCATTAAATATGAAGGAGGGAAGTACAAGTGCCAAGAAGAGGATTTATAGCAAAAAGAGAAGTTTTAGCTGACCCTATGTACAATAGTGCTTTGGTTACAAAGCTTATCAATAATGTTATGCTTGACGGTAAGAAGGGCGTTGCTCAGAAGATTATATATGACGCTTTTGAGATCATCGCCGAGAAGACCGGTAAAGATGCGCTTGAGGTTTTTGAAGAGGCATTGGAGAATATCATGCCTGTGCTGGAGGTTAAGGCCCGCCGTGTAGGTGGCGCAACTTACCAGGTACCTATCGAAGTAAGACCGGAACGCAGACAGACTTTAGGCTTACGTTGGCTGACAGCTTATTCACGTGCACGTGGTGAAAAAACCATGAAGGAAAGACTTTCGGGAGAAATTCTGGATGCTTTTAACAATACGGGATCCGCTGTTAAGAAACGCGAAGATACTCATAAAATGGCTGAAGCTAACAAAGCTTTTGCTCATTACAGATGGTAACAGGTTTATAGCCTGACAAAAATGAAGGAGGAAAACGATACCATGCCAAGAGAATATTCTCTTCCGTTAACAAGAAACATTGGTATCATGGCGCATATTGATGCAGGTAAGACTACGACAACTGAGCGTATTCTTTATTATACCGGCGTAAATCACAAGATTGGTGAAGTGCACGACGGTGAGGCAACAATGGACTGGATGGAGCAGGAACAGGAAAGAGGAATAACAATTACTTCCGCTGCTACAACCGCGCACTGGAAAGGGTACAGAATAAATATAATCGATACACCGGGACATGTTGACTTCACAGTTGAAGTTGAACGTTCTCTTCGTGTGCTTGACGGTTCAGTAACGGTTTTCTGTGCTAAGGGCGGTGTTGAACCACAATCCGAGACAGTATGGCGTCAGGCCGACAAATATGGCGTGCCGCGTATGGCGTACGTCAATAAGATGGACATTATGGGCGCGGATTTCTATAATGTTGTCAAAATGATGGAAGATAGATTTCATTGTAATGCAGTTCCGATTCAGCTTCCTATTGGTGCTGAAGATGCATTTAAGGGAATTATCGACCTTGTAAATATGAAAGCCTATATTTACAATGATGATAAAGGTGTTGATATTTCAGAAGTTGAAATTCCGGATGATATGAAGGATAAAGCTAAGGAATATCATGACAGTATGATGGAAGCAATCGTTGAAACAGACGAGGAATTGATGAATAAGTATTTCGAAGGTGAAGAAATCACAATAGAAGAGATTAAAAAAGCACTTCGCGGTGCAACCGTTAATCTTGAAATTGTTCCTGTAGTTTGCGGTACTTCTTACAGAAACAAAGGTGTGCAGAAGCTTCTTGACGCTATCATTGATTATATGCCTTCTCCGTTAGACATACCTTCTATTAAGGGCGTTCTTCCGGATGATGACAGTGGTAAGGAATATGAAAGACATGCAAGTGACGATGAGCCTTTCTCAGCTCTTGCATTTAAGATTATGACTGACCCGTTCGTTGGAAAGCTTTGTTTCTTCAGAGTGTATTCCGGAACAGTTAATGCAGGTTCTTACGTGCTTAACTCAACAAAAGACAAAAAAGAGAGACTGGGACGTATCCTTCAGATGCATGCTAACCACAGAGCAGAGCTTGATACGGTTTATTCCGGAGATATTGCGGCGGCAGTAGGTTTGAAGAACACTACAACAGGCGACACGCTTTGTGATGAAGATAATCCGATTGTTCTTGAGTCAATGGAATTTCCGGATCCCGTTATCCGCGTTGCTATTGAACCAAAAACAAAAGCAGGTCAGGAAAAAATGGGTATTGCACTTGCAAAGCTTGCCGAAGAGGATCCTACATTTAAGACATACACAGATGAAGAGACAGGTCAGACTATCATAGCCGGAATGGGTGAGCTTCATCTTGAAATCATTGTTGACAGACTTCTTCGTGAATTTAAAGTGGAAGCCGATGTAGGTAAGCCACAGGTTTCTTACAAGGAAACAATTACAAAGCTGGTTGATATTGAACATAAGTTCAAGAGACAGTCCGGCGGTAGCGGTCAGTATGCTCACGTTAAAATTAAGGTTGAGCCGACGGAAGCGGGCAAAGGTTATGAGTTTGTCAATTCCGTTGTCGGTGGTTCGATTCCGAAGGAATTTATCCCCGCTGTTGACAAAGGTATCCGTGGTGCTATGCAGGCCGGCGTACTTGCAGGTTATAATGTGGTTGATGTTAAGGTAACTCTTTACGACGGATCATATCATGAAGTCGACTCTTCTGAAATTGCATTCCAGATTGCAGGTTCTATGGCGTTCAAGGACGCTTGCCGTCAGGGTAATCCTATCCTTAAGGAACCTATTATGAAAATTACGGTAACTGTTCCCGAAGAGTATATGGGTGACGTTATTGGTGACCTTAACTCAAGGCGTGGACAGATACAGGGTATGGATGCAAGAAATGGTGCGGAGGAAATAAGAGCATTCGTTCCGCTTTCGGAGATGTTTGGTTATGCAACAGATCTTCGTTCAACAACACAGGGCCGTGGCAATTATGCTATGGAGCCGAGCCATTATGAAGCTGTTCCTAAGAGTATTCAGGAAACAATTGTTGCCGGAAGAACGAAAAAAGATTGAATAATTAATTAATCTTAGAAATAATTTAAAAATAAAAAGTATAAATTTAAGGAGGATAATAAAAATGGGTAAAGCTAAATTTGAAAGAAATAAGCCCCACGTTAACATCGGAACAATCGGTCACGTTGACCATGGTAAAACCTCTCTTACAGCTGCTATTACAAAAGTACTGGCTATGAAGGGACAGGCTAAATACGAAGCTTACGATATGATCGACAAGGCTCCGGAAGAAAGAGAAAGAGGAATTACAATTTCAACAGCACACGTTGAGTATGAGACAAATAAGAGACACTATGCTCACGTTGACTGCCCCGGACACGCCGACTATGTAAAGAACATGATTACAGGTGCGGCTCAGATGGACGGTGCAATACTTGTTGTATCTGCTGCTGACGGCCCAATGCCTCAGACTCGTGAGCACATTCTGCTTGCTCGTCAGGTTGGCGTTCCCTACATTGTTGTATTTATGAACAAGATAGACCAGGTAGATGACGAAGAACTTATTGAACTTGTTGAGATGGAAATTCGTGATCTTCTTTCTGAATATGATTTCCCGGGCGATGATATTCCGATTATAAAGGGTTCTGCTCTTACAGCGCTTGAATCAACATCTACAGATCCTAACGCTCCTGAATATGCTTGCGTTAACGAGCTTATGGACGCTGTTGACGAATATATACCTGAGCCCAAGAGAAACGTAGACGAGAAGTTCCTTATGCCCGTCGAGGACGTTTTCTCTATCACAGGTCGTGGTACAGTTGCTACAGGCAGAGTTGAAAAGGGTATTCTTCATCTTTCTGAAGAAATTGAGATCGTTGGTATCAAAGATACAAGAAAAACTGTTGTTACAGGTATTGAAATGTTCAGAAAACTTCTTGATGAAGCTCAGGCCGGTGACAATATCGGTGCGCTTCTTCGTGGTATCGACAAGAAAGATATTGAAAGAGGTCAGGTTCTTGCTGCTCCCGGTTCAATTCATCCTCATACAAAATTTAAAGGTCAGGTATACGTATTGAAGAAAGAAGAAGGCGGACGTCATACACCTTTCTTCAACAATTACAGACCTCAGTTCTATTTCAGAACAACTGACGTTACAGGAGTTGTTGATCTTCCGGCAGGCATAGAAATGTGTATGCCAGGCGATAACATTGAAATCTCTGTAGATCTTATTACTCCCATTGCTATGGAAGAAGGTCTTCGTTTCGCTATACGTGAAGGCGGACGTACAGTAGGTTCCGGTATCGTAACAGCTATTGTTGAATAATAAAAAAACATTCCCCGGACGCGTCCGGGGAATGTTTTTTTTATTCGTAATTTTCAAATGTTAGTTAAATTTATTAGCAGCTCCAATTGCGATGACGGGGACGATCATCATTGTCGCCGCAAATCTGACAGCCGCGTACGAAGCCGCGTTCAAAACCGCGTTCAAAACTTCTTTCACAATTGTTTCTGTCACGATCTGGGAATCTGTCGCGATCTTCGTCTCTGTCGCGATCTGAGCATCTATTGCGATTATTACAAATTGAGCAGCTGTTATTGCAAATTGAGCAGCCGGAATTGCCACGAGAAAAATCATTAGAAAACATAATAGGTTTTTACCTCCAATAAAAATTTGAAGTGCGCACCACAGTTATATTATATGAGAAGATTCTCACAATGGTTAATGCTTGTATACAAAATAAAAAAATAAAGTTAAAAAAGTTTAGGACAGTTTCTCATACAGATTCCGCACACAACACCTCTCCCGATATGTTGAAAATTGTTTTTCATATATTCGGAACATGAGCGGCGGTCAATAAGGGAATTTTCGGGAAAATCAGGATTAAAAATTTCGCCTGAAATAGCCATGGCAGGACATTTTAAAACACAAACAGAGCAGTTGCCGCATGAACCGGAAGAAAGAGTTGATGAAGTATCAAGCGGTGCATCGGTTATTAGAGTTCCCAAACGTACCCCTATTCCGAATTTATCGGATATAAACATGGCGTTTTTCCCGATATATCCGAGACCGGCAAGACGCGCGGCGGTTTTATGCTGAAAAAGACCCTGATATCCGTTTATGCTTTGAGAAGCCGGAATTGGAATATATCTGTATCCGTTGTTTTCTATAAACATTCCTATTTTTAAAAGGGTACTGTCAATGTGGGCGTTTACCGTGCGGTAATGGTGGAAATAAGAAAAGGTAGGTTTGTCGGTTATTCCTTCAAGTACAGCGGAAGATAGTTTTATAACGATGCTTACCGCATAGTCCATATTTTTATTGCCCGGTTCCAGGTCGAGAAGAGTGCGCGTTTTTATCTGTGAAATATTTGAAAAACCGTATTCGGACACCGCAAGAGTATCAATATATCTTTTTAATTCTTCTGTGAAGTTCATTTTATTCAATCCTTTTAGTCATATATATAAATAGTATAATAATTTTAAAAAAAAGTCAATAGAAAAGAGTATAAACTTTGAAAAAAGGGAAAAAATAGGAATGATGGAAACAATTTGTACAACATTAACAAAAATTATAGGTAAAATTCTAAAAATTTCTACACATATGCGCGCAAAAAAATCTTGAAAATTGCGCTTAAATAGTGTATAATTGAAATGTTGTGACAAGGCAACCGTTGAAGCGGAGGTTGCACGTAAATTGCGTGGTTTTCCGTGGAGGTTTGTCCGATTCATGAAACCGGGCGGCAGAGTCACTGTACACGAGCTTATATTCTATTGCTTTGACGAGAGCATAAACGCCGCGGCTGTATTTATGTCACGGGCTGTATGCATGTCTTGCAGATGAAGACCGCGTATGGTAACCCGGAGTAAGATACTTTCGGGTTTTATTTATGGGTGAACATGACACACCCGGATGAGTGTACAGAAAATTTGCTGTTGCAACTCGGAGAAATATTATTAAGGAGGCGACAGTGTATGGCAACACAAAAAATGAGAATCAGACTTAAAGCGTATGACCACACTCTGGTTGACCAATCTGCGTTGAAAATCGTAGAAACAGCCAAGAGAACAGGTTCAAAGGTATCGGGACCTATACCACTTCCTACTAAGAAGGAAATTATTACAATCCTAAGAGCCGTTCATAAGTATAAAGATTCTCGCGAACAGTTTGAACTTAGAACTCATAAGAGACTTATCGACATTTTGACCCCTACAGGTAAAACGGTTGAGGCTCTTAAAAAGTTGGATTTACCGGCAGGCGTTGAGATAGAAATCAAGCTTTAATACCACTGGTAGAAAGAAGAGGGCGAAAGTCCTTAAGGAAGTTGGGTTTTGCAATAGTCATGAGTGCATTATCCACGGTCAAGTTGGTGTAAAAATCAACCAATAACCAAACGGAGGTGTAAAAATTGAAGAAAGCAATTTTAGGCAGAAAATTAGGTATGACTCAGATTTTTGCTGAAGACGGTAAAGTTACTCCTGTTACAGTAATAGAAGCAGGTCCTTGTACAGTTGTTCAGAAAAAAACAGTCACAACCGACGGCTACGATGCATTACAGATTAGTTTTGTTGAAAAAGCTGAAAGAAAAATGAATAAGCCGCTTAAAGGTCATTTTAACAAGGCAGGTGCTTCTTTCGCACGTTATCTCAGGGAAATTCGTTTAGATGATGTTTCCACATTAAGTGTGGGCGACGTTATTAAGGCGGATGTTTTTGAGGCTGGTGACGCTGTTGATATAACAGGTACAAGCAAGGGAAGAGGTTTCAGCGGTACGGTTAAGAGATATGGAACACACAGAGGTCCAATGGCTCACGGTTCCGGTTATCACAGAGGCGTAGGTTCCATGGGCGCATGTTCCAGCCCGTCCAGAGTATTTAAAGGCAAGAAATTGCCCGGAAGATTTGGAGGAACAAAAGTTACCGTACTTAATCTTGATATGGTAAAGGTTGACGCTGAAAAAAATCTTCTTCTGGTTAAGGGAGCAGTTCCCGGACCTAAAAACGGATTGCTTTATATAAAAGATTCGGTAAAGGGTAAATAGGATATTAGAGCGGAAAGGAGGAATACATTATGCCAAACGTGGCTATGTATAACATGTCCGGTGAGTCTGTCGGAACAATCGATCTGGCGGAGTCTGTTTTCGGGCAGGAAATAAATAAGGTTGCAGTTCATGAAGTTATCAAGAACTACCTTGCAAACCAGAGACAGGGCACGCAAAGTACCAAAACCAGAACGGAAGTAAGCGGCGGAGGTAAAAAACCCTGGAAACAGAAGGGCACAGGCAGAGCAAGGCAGGGAAGTACGCGCGCTCCCCAGTGGATGGGCGGCGGTATAGCCCTTGGTCCGAAGCCTCGTGACTATAGATACAGCATTAACAAGAAATTAAAAAAAGTTGCACTTACATCTGTACTTAGCAGTAAGGTTGAGGATAGTACAATTGTTGTTGTGGATAGCATTGATATTGAATCAATAAAGACAAAAACAGTTATTGAGATGATTGCTAAATTACCTGTTGAGGGCAGCGCGCTTATTGTTACTGCTGACAGAAACGAAACCATTTATAAATCAGCAAATAACATTGAGAATGTGACAGCCACATTCGTAGGACAAATTAATGTTTATGATTTGCTTAAGTACGAATATATGGTAGTTACCAAAGATGCAGTTGCAAAAATTGAGGAGGTGTACGCATAATGACATCATATGATATCATAAGAAAGCCAATTATAACCGAAAAAAGTATGAGCGGTATTGCAGACAAAAAGTACACTTTTGAAGTTGCGATAAAAGCCAATAAGCTTCAAATCAAGCAGGCTGTTGAGGAAATTTTTGGTGTAAAAGTAGATAAGGTGAGCACTCAGATAGTTATGGGTAAAAACAAAAGAATGGGTGCTAATGAAGGTAAAAGAGCCGACTGGAAAAAAGCCGTTGTCACATTGAAGTCTGACAGCAAGACAATAGCATTTTTTGACGGTATGGCTTAAGCCGGGCATAGGAGGTAATTAAAGTGGCTTTAAGAAAATACAATCCCACTTCCCCCGCTCGTAGATTTATGACGGTTCCTACTTTTGAGGAGGTTACGACAAATAAGCCGGAAAGATCACTTCTTGAAACAAACAAGAAGATGGCCGGCAGAAACTCATATGGTAGAATCACTGTTCGTCACAGAGGCGGCGGAAACAGAACAAAATATAGAATTATTGATTTTAAAAGAACAAAGGATCTTGTACCGGCTACCGTTAAGACCATTGAATATGATCCTAACCGTAGCGCAAATATCGCCCTTATTCAGTATGAAGACGGCGTAAAATCTTATATCATTGCTCCTGTGGGCATTAAGGTAGGAGATACTGTTGTATCAGGTCAGGGAGCTGATATTAAGCCGGGTAACGCGCTTATGATTCAGGATATTCCGGTAGGTACGACGATCCACAATATTGAACTTGTTCCGGGCAGAGGCGCGCAGCTTGTAAGAAGCGCGGGCGGAAGCGCACAGCTTATGGCTAAAGAAGGTAAATATGCACAGGTAAGATTGCCTTCCGGTGAAGTAAGATACGTATCCATGCTTTGCAAGGCGACAATAGGTCAGGTTGGTAATATCGATCACGAAAATGTTTCTCTCGGTAAAGCCGGACGCAAACGTCATATGGGATGGAGACCCACAGTCCGTGGTGTTGTAATGAACCCGAATGACCATCCACACGGCGGCGGTGAAGGTAAATCACCTATCGGTCGTCCTAGTCCTGTAACACCTTGGGGTAAACCGGCTCTTGGTCTTAAAACAAGATCTAAGAAGAACGCAACCAACAAGATGATCGTTAAGAGAAGAAACGCAAAGTAATCAAAGGAGGGTAAATTATGAGCAGATCGCTTAAAAAAGGACCTTTCGTCCAGGAAAAACTCCTTAAGCGTGTCATGGCAATGAACGAAGCAGGAGAAAAAAGGACTTTGAAAACCTGGTCCAGAGCGTCCACAATATTTCCTGAAATGTCGGGACACACAATAGCAGTTCATGACGGACGTAAGCACGTTCCGGTATATATAACTGAAGATATGATAGGACATAAGCTTGGAGAATTTGCTCCCACAAGAACCTATAAAGGTCATGCAGGAAGCAGGACTTCAAACGCAAAGTAATAATCTATAGGGTTATAGAAAGGAGGAACGACACATGGAAGCACGCGCAATTTGCAGATACGTTCGTATCTCACCTCGCAAAGTGAAGATTGTCGTTGATTTAATCAGAAATAAGCCTGTAGGTGTAGCAATGGGTATTTTGAAGAATACACCGAAGGCAGCATCTGAAGTGTTAATTAAGTTATTAAATTCCGCAGTGGCAAATGCTGAAAATAACCACAGCATGAATGTTGATAAATTATATGTATCTGAAGTTTTTGCAAATCCCGGACCTATTCTTAAAAGAATTATGCCGAGAGCACAGGGCAGAGCATTCAGAATAAACAAGCGTACCAGTCACATTACATTAGTATTGAAAGAGAAAGAATAAGGAGGTGTAAGGTTTTGGGACAAAAAGTACATCCACACGGTCTTAGAGTCGGCGTCATTAAGGACTGGGACTCTAAATGGTTTG
>JAUZPZ010000033.1 GCA_030705675.1 Bacillota bacterium | reverse complement strand
CTTAAAATCAAAGATTTTAAGCCATTTGAAGAATTCTTGTCGGAGTTAACCTCCTCCTGCTGCTGTGGCAGCATCACAATTCTTCTAGTCAGCTTGGTTTTAATTATATAATAGTCTTAAAATCAAAGATTTTAAGCCATTTGAAGAATTCTTGTCGGAGTTAACCTCCTCCTGCTGCTGTGGCAGCATCACAATTCTTCTGGTCAGCTTGGTTTTAATTATATACTAGTCTTAAAATCAAAGATTTTAAGCCATTGGAAGAATTCTTGTCGGAGTTAACCTCCTCCTGCTGCTGTGGCAGCATCACAATTCTTCTAGTCAGCTTGGTTTTATTATATACTAATCTTAAAATCAAAGATTTTAAGCCATTTGAAGAATTCTTGTCGGAGCTAACCTCCTCCTGCTGCTGTGGCAGCATCACAATTCTTCTGGTCAGCTTGGTTTTATTATATACTAATCTTAAAATCAAAGATTTTAAGCCATTGGAAGAATTCTTGTCGGAGCTAACCTCCTCCTGCTGCTGTGGCAGCATCACAATTCTTCTGGTCAGCTTGGTTTTATTATATAATATAAATATACGCAGGTGATTTTATGAGTTATAACAAAGACAATTACGAAGATTTCCGCAACCTTCTTTTTTCAAACAAAGATGAAAAATATCTTTCTTTTCATAGGCGGCTGGTGCCTGAAAATGATAACCTTATCGGAATATGTGTGCCCTTAATGCGAAAAATAGCAAAAGAAATCGCGCATGAAAACGGCGCGGATTTTATCAATATTATGCGGCATGATTATTATGAAGAATGTATGATACACGGACTAATTCTCGGATATCTCAAAACTGACTTTATCTCTCTTGTTTCCATGATAAATGATTTTTTGCCTTTTATTGATAACTGGGCGGTATGTGACAGTTTTTGTAGCGGTCTTAAAGCGGTAAAAACCCATCAATCTGAATTTCTCCCCGTGATTTCCTCTTATCTTTTGTCCAGTGATCCCTGGACCGTGCGCGCGGGGCTTGTTCTTTTGCTGTTTCATTATATTGATGATGAGCATTTTCACACTGTTCTTGCCATGTGCGACAAAGTAAGGTTAAAACACTATTATGTAAGTATGGCACAGGCATGGCTCATATCCGCTGTTTATGTTAAGTATAGAAAAGAAACTTTGGTATATTTAAGAAACTGTAACCTTGATGACGTTACCTATAACCGTGCTTTGCAAAAGGCAAAGGAATCCCTAAAAACATCAAAAGACGAAAAAATCATATTGGAAAATCTAAAGCGAAAAAACGGGTTCATGGCAAAATAGAAATACAATATCGGCTCCACATGACTTTATCTATCAGAAAAAAAGCGAACGGAAAGTCAGCTGTTAAAACTGAATTTCAGTTCGCTTTTTGTGCATGATATTTTCGGGGGTGCTATTTTTCTACAGTCCCTTTTCAAATTGCCGGCAAATTTGCCGGAGTGCTTAAAATAAATTCAAATTTATTTTATTTTTCTGCACTCAAGATAAAATCTCTTTTCAAAGGCTTCCCCTATAGAAAATGTTTTTCTTGGAAGAACCCCGTCATTTTTAATTGCAACAAACAAATTCGACTTATCCATTGCGGGCAATATAAAACCTATTCTGTTTTTATCCGCAGAAAGTTCTCTTACTACATCTAACCCATGAATATAGTCAACCTTTGCGTTCTTCTCTTTAACATATTTATCAAGAAACCTCTGTAACGTTCCCACTTCAAGGGTATGCGACGGTTTAGGTATTGTAATCAGCTTTTCCGTATCCCCATACACAGCCGTTATTCTTTGCCCCTCGCCCTCTCCGATTTTTGCGGACGGTTCTGCCTGAAGAAAGGCATTAATAAGGTCTTCCGGATCCACATCAAATACCACTCTATGAATAGGTTCAAATTCCATTGACTCATCGTGTATATTCACAATTTCGGCAAGAGCGTATCTTGCGGGGTGGCTCTTTCTTTCGTCCTCACTCAATCCAGCCTTTATTTTATCCCAACAGGTTTTAGCGGTAGCAAGGGAATGGTTTCCGTCGCCAACCGCAAATAAAAGCGGGTTTTCTCCCTGTGCGTCCACGATCTTTTCGAGTTTGCCGCATATTTCATCAGTATTTGAAACAAGATACCCTTTTATGTGTCCGCTGTCCATCATAAGGTCAAAATCATACAGCTTTTCAAGCTCATCTTTATCAATACTTTCCAATATATCACAATGCTCATCATCAATCAGTACCATAATATGGGGCATTTCAAGCGGGGCGTCGATACGGATCTGCACTCTCGGCGGAATTCGTTCAATTACCGTTCCTTCTGTTGCTCTTACAAGAGCTTTTGATTGTGCTGTATAATCATACTGTTCCAAATCAATTGCCCCAATAAGACCATGTCTTACCCTTCTCCCTCCTATTTCACGTTCAACATAAACAAAAGAATTCTTATATTCTTTTAATATTTGGGATTTTATGCATTTATCCATTGCACTGTTAATTGAATTTATCCGTGCGCTGTTATCATCACTTAAATATATTTCGGGAAATACCATATCAAGTGTTGAAGGTTTGTCTTCTACAAAACTCCTAACCTTGTCCCAATAATCCGGCTGTGAGGTATACTGATCGCAAGCCACAACGCTCCACGCCGTCATATCTGCCTTTTCCGGTATTAAAATATCTGCCGGCTTAAACCCTATTTTTTCGTAGTTTGGCATAAATTTTTCTCCTGTCCGTTATTAAAATATACAAAAGAACGCCGCTTAAAATAAGCGGCATCTTTGTTTACCTATCAAAGTGTAGGAATAAGTTTGCTTATCCTATAAATAATTACTGCTGTTTCCGCTCTTGTCGCATTTGCCTTGGGATTAATCCCTCCATCGCTTCCTGTAATTATACCGGCTGCCCAAAGCTCCTGCATGGCTGTAAGCGCATAATCGCTTATTTCCGCCGAGTCCGAATACTGTGAATTGAACGCGCCCTTATTATACTTAATTACAGGCAGCAATGCCTGGTCATTAAGCGCTCTATATACAAGCACAGCCAGATCCTCCCTTGTTATCGAATCAAAAGGATTAAATTTATTGTTCGCGCCTTTTGCAATACCAAGCCCCTTCGCGCTGGCTATTGCATCGGTATAATACTCGTTTGCGGGAACATCTTCAAAATTATCGCTACCTCCGCCTGAAATCGAAAGAAGGCGCATTGTAAGCACTATAAAATCTGCTCTTGTAATATTATGTTCAGGTGAAAAAGTGTTGTCTGACGTACCTTTTATTACTCCGTTTTTTGCAAGTTCAAGAATTTGGCTCTGCGCCCAGTCATACCCGCCGAGATCGGAAAATGAGGGAACAACCGCCTGGCTTGAACCGTTATCATCATTGCCCTGATTGCTTCCTGTGTTATTTCCTGTATTATTTCCGGGTGTAACGGGTACAACGTCAGAACCGCCTGTTTCATCATCGCTATTTTCATTGCCGCCGTTTTCATCCGGCTGCTGCGTATTGCCGGTATTTCCCGGATCAACCGTTGAATTTCCATTACCTGCCGGAACTTCGGTGCTTTCGCCGGTAACTTTAACATAACCGTCAACAGTTGTTATATCAGCTATATTCCCTGCAAAATTCTCTGCCGACGCTTGTATTATTTTAATTGCGTGATTTCCCGCCTTTGCGCCATTTTTAGCAGTAAACCGCAAATAAATAAGTGTGCCGTTGCAGTCCACATCTTTATCTGACGCGCTAAGAGTGATTCCTATCATACTATTATCAGCAGTCACAAGGCCTCCTGTTACTAATGTCAATTTTACGGTTCCCTTATCTAATGAACTTTTATATGCGTTATAAGTAAGCGCGCTTTCATCATATGAAACTTTAAGTACTATCGCCATAAGCCCTGCCGTACTCTCAATTTCAACAGGTACCGACACCGTGTCGCCAACCCCGCCTTCAGCTGAACCTACAGTAAGTTTTGTTTCAATTTTTTCACCCTCGGCAAAAACTGCCACTGCCGTATAGGACAAAACCATAATTACCGAAATAAACATAGCAAGTAATTTTTTCATTCGTTTTCTTCCTTTCGTAACATATAAATCAATTAAAATTAATTAAGTGTATTGATTATCCTCGCAACATATTTTAAAAGCGTCACAGCGTCCGTAATTTCAACCGTTCCGTTTCCGTCACAGTCAGCCGCGCTTTGCGCGCTGCCTTCCAGCGTCATTGTGCCGCTTAAATACTTCAAAATACATATCCCGTCAAATGTTCCTATTTTTCCGTCACCATCCACATCGCCTTTTATCCGTTTGTCTATTGTAATTCCTCCCGCAGTCGTTGTGATATTTGCAGCCGTACCCGCCATATTTGCCGCGCTTGCGAAAGTAACTTCAAGTGCTTTTATTCCATTTGAGGTACCTTCTTTAATATTAAAGCGTAAATAAAGAAGCACACCGTTTGCGTTAACATCTTTACTGCTGCTTGAAAGAGTAATACCTATCACATCAGAATCATTCAATGTAATACCTGATGTAACAAGCGAAAATCCAAGGTTTCCTTTATCGGAAGAGGATTGATAAGGGATATATTCCAAACTGTTTTCATCAAACCTAACTTTCAAAACTATTGCCATAAGTGGTCCTGTACTTTGCACATAGACAGGCACGGAAACAACTTTTCCGGCTTCTCCGTATACATTTCCGATTGTAATTGTAGTATCAATCGTGTTCTCCGCATATACTGTTCCGCAAAATCCACACAGCAACATTAATATCAACATAAAAATCATTAATTTTTTCATAATTTTTACTATCCTTTAATAAAATTTTGAAATTTTAGAAACTGTTAATAAGCCTTGCTACATATTTTAAAATAGTTGTTGCATCCGTTATGGATATAACGTTATTCCTGTCTACATTTGCGGCAACAAGATGAGCCTTATCAAGCGCTGCGGTACCGACGATATAGCGCAGTACCTTAACCGCGTCATATGCCGTGATTTTTCCGTCACCGTCGGCGTCACCTATAATACAGCCGCCGAGCAGATCTTTTTCGCTTACGGTAATGTCAAGAAAATTCGAGGTTATCTGTGTGCCGTCGGATTTTGTAAGTACCGAATATAGCTTATATGTACCGCACAACAAAGTCGTATCCATGACGTTACCCATTTTTAATATTTTATCGTTATCTTTTACAAAATATTCGATGGACATACCTGTTTTATCTATACTATTTCCAAAAACATCCAAAACGTCAGCATCAAGAGTAATTGTATCCCCTTGTTCGGCAGTTAATTTATCCGCTGAAATCGTAACGGAAGCCGGATCACCATATGCACTAAGCCCCGCATCATCTACGGAAAAAGGAGTATTGCTGCCTTTAATGCCTGCCCAGATATAATATTTATCATCTTTATTTGGAGAAGGAAGCACAACATTAAAATCAAAGGTTATTTTTCCATTAATATCACTTGTACCCTGATCCATATAATAAATATAGTAATTAGATGTTACCCCTCCTACAGTAAGGCTTGTGACAGTATCTCCCGCAATATAGTTATTATTATTTTTATTGCCGAACATAAGAAGTGATATTTCGGTAGATGCCGCTATATCATTTATTTTAGCTGTAACTTCCGCTTTCACATTATACTCATAATCACCTTCTCTTTCGATGACATAAGTCATATTTACCGGGGTAGTAACTTTTACTGAATATGTGTCGGCAGCCATAACCGAAAAACCTCTGACACATAAAGACATGCATACCGCAAGTAGTAAGAATACTGCTTTTTTCATGGAATACATCTCCGCCCCCATGTCATATTTTTAGCCATACAACTCTATAATATGATTATACAATATATTTCCTTTAAAATCAATAGCTTATTCAAATTTTTATTATTATTGATTTTAAGCGGTAATTTCTATTGACAAACAGCCCCAAATGGTAGTATAATTAATATTATTGTTTTTAATCTTAGACAGAGCTTTTATTCTGTTAATTTCGGTATAAACCGACATTTTATTTCGGAGGATTTTTATGGGAACAAAAAAAGAGTATGAAAATTTAAGTCTTATGGATCTGCGGGATTTGGCAAAGGAATATGGAATTACAGGCATTTCTTCACTTAGAAAAGGCGAACTTATAGATCTTCTTCTGAAGTATGAACAGTCACTTCCAAAAGATGAACATCCCGAACTTCCAAAAAACGTTGAGATTATTGAATGTGACGAGGAAAAAGAGACCACCCCGCAAACCGAAAAGAAAAAGCTTTTTGATACTAACACCCAAGAAAATGCTGTAGGTTTCTTGGAAATACTTGCGGACGGATATGGATTTTTGCGTCCTGCCACTCTTTATTCCGGTACGGAAGACGTATTTGTCACACCGCAATTAATACGTAAATATGGTATGAAAACCGGTGACGCTATCACAGGATATGCTATTTTGCGTGAAGGTGAGCGCTTTGAAGCTCTCATATATATAAAAAGCATAAACGGTGACCGTCCCGAAAAAGCAAGGCAGCGCCGTTCTTTTGATCTTCTTATTCCGACATACCCTACCGAGCGGTTTCGTCTTGAGCGTGACCCCCGCCAATACGCAATGCGCCTTATAGATGTTGTAGCTCCTGTGGGCAAAGGTCAGAGGGGGCTTATTGTCGCTCCTCCAAAAACCGGAAAAACAACTCTTTTAAAACAAATGGCGCAGAGCATAAAGAAAAATAATCCCGAAGTCTATCTTTTTGTGCTTCTTATTGATGAACGCCCCGAAGAAGTTACGGATATGCGTCACAGTGTGCCTGAGGCTGATATAATATATTCAACCTTTGATATGCCCCCCGAAAATCATACAAAAGTTGCGGAAATGGTCATTGAACGCGCCCAGCGTATGGTTGAGTACGGGAAAGATGTTGTAATTCTTCTTGACAGTCTAACGAGGCTTGCACGGGCTTACAATCTTTCTATGCAGGCAAGCGGAAGAGTGCTTTCGGGCGGACTTGATTCGGGCGCTTTGCACAAACCTAAAAAGTTTTTCGGGTCCGCAAGAAAAATTGAAAACGGCGGAAGCCTTACCATTCTTGCAACGGCGCTCGTTGAAACCGGAAGCCGTATGGACGATGTAATTTTTGAAGAATTCAAAGGTACCGGAAATATGGAAATTCATCTTGATCGCGGTTTATCCGAAAGACGTGTTTTTCCGGCGGTAGACATATATAAATCGGGTACCAGAAAAGAGGAGCTTCTTCTTGATTACGAGGAGCTTTCGGCGGCATATAACATAAGACGCGCTTTTTCAAAAAATCACAGTGCCGAGGTCACCGAGTATCTGCTGAAAAAAATGGCCGGTACAAAAACAAACCGTGAATTTATAAAACTTATCAATGACGAATTAGCTGAAGGACGCTCAAAATAGAGCGCATCGGGAGTAAATATATATATGAAAAACCCTTTTATTAAACTTGTTGGACTTGCGCTTAGCGCAATTTTCACTATTTCGCTTTTTACAACTGTTTCTGCATCGGAAGTCCCTGAAATTTATTTTTCATTTACCGACTATCCTCTTGTTGCACAGACAAATAGACAACTTGACGCGACCGTCACCATTACTTGGTCCGATGCGGAATATACCGGCATTGCCCAGTGGTATTATAACGGAGAGCCCTTGCAGGGGTGGCGAAATGAAAATTTCACAATTCACCAATCTGCTTCTTCTACCTTACACTACACCATTCCTCGCTGGGAAAACATGCCAACCGATGGATGGATCGGATTTGAGCTTATAGTAAACGGAAAAAGCATGTACATAAACCAGAAAATACAGGTTGAAAATTTTGGATATACTTATTATCATCCTGCAGACTCTGCAAGAGTACTCGATATGGTAAAACACGTCTTTGTCGAGGCTACCTTAAACCGCGGAACAGACGCATACAGTTCATATAATCTGTCCAATTCTATAGGCTGGCTCGATAAAGGAACAAAAGTTAAATATGTCGATTATTATGCTATAACACATGAAGATTTTACACATACACATGTTGCGGCAAAGCTTCTTCTCGACAACGGCTATACCTGCTGGGTTCCCCATGATGCCATAAACATTTCCAAAAAAAATTATACAGTATATACCGACTATACAAACATCGATAAAGAAATATTTGTAAACGCCAAAGATTATGCGAGTTCAACTGACTGGCTTGTGTGGATAAGCCTTGATCGTCAGAAAATAAACGTTTTCAAAGGAAGCCGCGGGAATTGGAAGATTGAGGCAATATTCTCCTGTGCAACCGGTAAAAATATAACTCCAACCATAGACGGCGTGTTTAAATATTCCCGCTATATTACAAAATGGGATTTCAAAAAATATTATGTAAAATACGTAATGATATTTAACGGCAGTCACGCACTTCATTCAAGGACATATCGGACCGCTAATGATCAGCTACTTGATGAAACCATAGGCTCTACTACATCGCTGGGCTGCGTGAGAATGTATGATGAAGATATTTTGTGGTTAAGAGACCACTTGCCGTTAAACTCAACAGTTGTTGTATTCTAATATATCCTGCCGATAAAATATCAATTACAAACTATCCGCCCTTTTTGCGCGGAAATAAAAAAGTTAATTTAAACCCATTGCACCCCATGGGCGCGGAAATTCTCAAGGAAACTTTTGTGTTGATACAAAATCCGAATAGATTTTGGAGAAATTTCCTATACAATAAAAAACTATTCCAATCAAAAAGGCTGATGCTCCGAACCTTACAAGTTCGGTGTATCAGCCCTTTTTTATTAATTTGAATGTCCTACAGTATCAATACTGGATTTATTATTTTGTTTTTATGCTGTTTAGTTTATCATACATTTCCGTAATTGACTTCTTTGCCACAAGGAAATTAGACTTTTCTCCGTTACGGTCAAGAACATAATTTCTGTCGTCATATTCATAGTAAGTGGCAGTATATGTCGCGCCGTTGGTAAATTTAAATATGATTTTCAAAGATTCTTTTTCTTTTACCGCGCTGGGACCGCCGTCAGCCGAAAGACCGATACCGGCAATATATCTGTAAGCCAATCTGAAGCTTTCGTCTTCGGCAGGTTTATCATTAATAAAGAAGAGTTGTTTTGTGTTTCTATCCACCTTCATAACATAGTTATGGCTTCCGTCCGCACTTACCACCTGTACGGATGAAACTTTATCTATATTTATAAGGTGCGCATATCTGTCACACAGTATATACGGATCTACCGAGGCAAAAGCATCCAATTTATCTTTCGTCATACAGAATACAAAGTTTTTACCCTTCATCATGCAATACACTTTTTTGCCATCAGGAGTAGGATTACCATAATAAATAACATAGGTTCCGTTTCCATCGGCAAGCGTAAGTGTGTACTGTGGATTATCAAGACCATACTTTGAAAGATCTTTAGGATCGTCCTCTATAAACTCATTTACATTTACAGGTGTAAATGCAGGCAGCAGTTCAATAAGCTTTGACGAATACACCGGCATATTATACGGCTCGGTCATAATAAACTTTGAAGAAGAAGATGCTATTATATCACCCTCCTGCGCGACACGTATATTAACCATACAGCCGCTCCTCGTGTCTATTCTGAACTGTTTCAGCTGATCCGCCGCCTTACCACTCTCGATATTCACAAGAGTAGTTTCACGAAGGCTGTTTATACCCCCCAAAACCGCATCGCCGTATGAGTCGAAAATTGTATAAACTGTATTTTGCCCCTCCACCATCGAATAATATCGTGTTCCTATCTTATCGCCAATAAGTATGGTGGTATTTTTCCCGTTTTCGTTTACCAACGTATACTTGCCTTGAGGTTTATCAAGCCCATACTCAGCTAAATTGGTGCAATTCTTTTTTATTGTATCAGCCATCACAACATAACTGTAATTTTCGGCAAGGATATTTACGCTCTCCGGTTTAACTTCAATCGTGGGATGATCTTCAATTATATATTGAACCGATGCGTCCGCTTTTGTAGTTTTTGCAAGTGTATAAGAGAAATTTCCACCTTCAACTATTATTTTTGAATTAACATATGAGCCCTTTTTATAATTAACAATTGTAACACTGGTGTCTTTTCCACTTGCCAATTTATCTTTTTCGGATGAAGTTTTACTGGTATCGTTATTAGGGATAAGCTGTACCACCAGCACTGCCGCTATACACAGCAAGATTGCAACTATGGCGGCTATTATATTTCTTTTCAGCCTCATAAGTATCTCCTTCTTATCCACACAATAAGACCCGCGGCAAATATTATGCACGGAATTACCCATTGCAAAACGATTTTACAGAAGTTGACCTGCGCCGCCGTCATAGAAAGTTTGCCGGTTGTTGCATCTTTGGGACGTATTGAAGTAATGGAATTATTTGAACGTCCTGTGAAGAAGCTTGTTATATTAAGGAAGAAATCGCCGTTCGCATATCCCGGCTCCGATATATATCCGTTTCCTTCAAAAGCGTCATATGTGCCGGAAACAAAAATATTTGATATATCATTATTATCGGGAGTAAATCTTTTTGACATTGCCGCAAGTGTAAACTGACCTGTCGCGTCTCCGCTTTCCTTAGCCGTTGACATATCGGCAGTAATATTTTTCTTTGTATATGCTTTTGTCGATGTTTTAAGCAAAGCCGTTACCTTCGCGCTCGCTTGATTATTATCAGAAAGGGTAAGGCTGCTGCTGTTCGGGGCAACAAAATCCGTACCGTTTTCAATAAGGGCAGAGTTTATATCGTTATCGTCCGCCTGAATATAAGGAATTGGTTCACTCTTAAACGCAGACTCGGATTTGTTACGGCTGGCATCTCCTTCAAACACAAGATCCCTGTTTACTTTAATTCCCCACTCTTCAAGATAATTGTCAAGTTTCGGAAGAGCTTTTAATCCGGGAGAAAAAAGGAATGCTCCGTTTCCGCCGTTATCAAAATATTTATCAAGGGAATCTATTGCCTGAGGGGTAAAATCTATCGTCGGAGCTGCACATATAATCATATCCGCATCTTCCGGCACCCCGCTTGTAGCAACGTTTACAGTGCTTACATAGTAATTGTCCTTAGCAAGAGCCTGGGAAAGTTCTTCATAGCTATGCTCGCCCTGTCCGGTTGTAAAGTACACTCTTACAGGATTGCTTCCTCCCGTGACATACACAATTGCATTTATAATTGTGCTTTCCACGTTAAGAGACTGGTTTCCGTCTTTATCAAACTTATACATTTCGTCGGCGGTTACAATTTTATATTTGTCGCCCGAATCAACGATTACAGAATAATCCTTGACCCCTTCGCCACCTTTTGAGTATTTACGGGCAAATTCGGGGTTTCTGTAAATATCAACATATTTAAGCTTAACTTTTTTACTTACATTCGGAAACTGCTCAATAGATTTTTTCATTGAATCGCTTCTACCGTCGTTCGGAAAAAGCGCGTAAAGAGTCACGTCTTTTTTCATGTGATCAAAGAAATATTTGGTTTCTTGCGAAAACTGATAAGTCTTTGTCTCTGTCGTATCATAATAAAACGCTTTTTTAAAATTCAATTCATATGCGACAACATTCAAAAGGATAACACAAAGAATAGCAGCAGCCGTTATTATCGCGGCGTTCACCTGCAATCTTGTTTTCACCTTCATTTTTTTATTATTAGCCATTTTTCTCATTCCTTTCTGCCCTTAGTCAGTAAATCTCTTTCTGTCCACATTCTGAACAGTAAGGAATACAAATAACGCTGCAAAACTCAGAAAATAAACTATATGCCCCAAAAATACAAGTCCAAGCTGAAAATCATTATATCTGTTCATAGGAGAACATGCAGTAACAAGGTTTGCAATTGTCTGATTTGGAATATTACTTATAAAATTTTCCAGCATAAGGAGTGCAAATAATATTCCGAAAGTTACAAGTGCCGCAATAAACTGACTTTCCGTAAGAGAGGAAATAAACATTCCAATCGCTATGAAAAGCAGCCACAAAAGTGCGAAACCGAGATAGCTCACGCACAGTCTTAAAAGCGAAACTTTACCGTAATGATGAATAATAAGCGGATAAATAAATGAAAGCGCAAGTGTTATTCCCAGCACGCTTATTCCGGCAAAATACTTGCCAAGCACAATTTCCGTTATACTCACCGGCGCCGAAAGAATAAGGTGGTCGGTCTTTTTGTTGCGCTCCTCCGCTATCATCCCCATAGTCAGTATAGCGGTAAGGAATATGTACACAATATTTACGTAATAAAACATTCCCGACATGCTTACCGTCTGTTGAGCAAGATTAATCTGTGTAAAAAACATTGGCGTAAGGCACATAAATACCGCCACATACATATATCCTACAGGCGAATAAAAATAACTTCTAAGCTCTTTTCTGTAAATAGCTCCCATTACGCCTTCACCCCGCTTTCCAATTTTTTATCGCTCCCGTTTACAACTTTTATAAATACCTCTTCAAGTGTCATTTCAACCGGTTTCATCATGACAATTTCAAGGTTATTTTCAACAAGAAACTTTATGATCTCACCGCGCGTATCCACTCCGTCTTTTGTATAAACAATAAAATCTGTCATGCCTTGTTCGTGCTTGCTCATTGCCTTAAATTCTTCAATAAGGTTATGCGCGCGGCTAAGCACGGAAGAAGCCACCTTTTCATCACTTTTAACCCTAAGCTGAAATGCACTCTCTTCCCCGTTTTTCTTTGTTATGTGCTCAATGGTGTCCTCCGCTACAATTTTCCCCTTGTTTATAATTATAACCCTGTCACAAATAGCGTTTACTTCCTGCAGAATATGAGTGCTTATTATGACCGTTCTGTTTTCTCCGAATTTCTTAATCATCTCGCGCACTTCAATAATCTGCATAGGATCAAGACCTATTGTAGGCTCGTCCAAAATAAGCACCTCCGGGTTTCCGATAAGTGCCTGGGCAAGTCCCACCCTCTGTTTATATCCTTTTGACAAGTTATTTATAAGTTTTCCCTGAACCTTTCCAAGCCTTGTCATTTCTATAATTTCACTTATATGTTCGTTTCTGCTAAGTTCTACTTTTTTAAGTTCATAAACAAAATTCAAATATTCGAGAACGGTCATATCCATATAAAGAGGGGGCATTTCAGGAAGGTAGCCTACCATCTGCTTTACCTCTTTGGGATTTGAAAGTATGTTATAACCATCAATACGCGCGCTTCCGGAGGTTGCTGAAAGATACCCCGTAAGCATATTCATAGTTGTGGATTTACCTGCTCCGTTAGGACCCAGAAAACCTACTATTTCTCCGCGGTTTACAGTAAAATTTATACTGTCTACCGCAACATTTTTGCCGTATTTTTTTGTAAGATTTTTAATTTCTATTACGGCTTCTTTTGTATTTTCCACAAAACTAACCTCCTGAAATTCCAATTTTAAATAATCTTAAAATCAAAGACTTTAAGCCATAAATTGTTTTTTTATTTTATCAAAAGTATGTGTACACAAAGTGAAAGGCGCGTGAATTATTCTTCTTCTTCAAATTTAGTCACTTCGACCGAAAGCTCATCAAGCTGCTTTTTTTCAACAAAATCCGGCGCTCCAGACATAAGCTCGGAGGCATTTTGTACTTTCGGAAAAGCTATTACGTCTCTTATCGACTCACTGCCCGTTAGCAGCATTATCATTCTGTCCAAACCATATGCCATACCACCATGAGGCGGCGCGCCATACTTAAACGCATTAATAAGAAATCCGAAGCGGTTCTGTGCGTCTTCCTTCGTAAAGCCAAGCACTTCAAACATTTTCGCCTGCATTTCAGGATCAAAAATTCTGATACTGCCGCCGCCCAATTCAACACCGTTAAGCACTATGTCATAAGCCTTTGCCCTGACCCTTCCGGGATCGGTATCCACAAACTCCCAATCCTCGTCCATGGGCGCCGTAAATGGATGATGCATTGCTGTAAACCTGCTTTCCTCCTCGCTGTATTCAAGAAGGGGAAATTCAGTCACCCAAAGAAGATTATATTTATTTTTATCAATAAGCCCGCATCTTTTTGCTATTTCCTGACGCAAAGCTCCCAACGAATCAAATACTATTTTGTTCTTATCGGACACAATAAATATTGTGTCTCCCGGCTCTGCCTCCATTTTTCTTACAACCGCATTCAATTCTTCCTCCGTCAGGAATTTTGAAATAGGAGACTTTATCTCATTTTCATTCACCGCAATCCATGCAAGTCCTTTTGCTTTATATGTCTTTACATATTCGCCAAGAGCGTCAATAGTCTTTCTGGAAAGCTGGCTTCCAAGACCCTTTGCATTTATAGCGCGCACACTGCCGCCATTTGCAATACTGTCTGTAAACACTTTGAATCCACAATTTTTGACCTCGTCGGAAATATTGACAAGTTCAAGGTCAAACCTTGTGTCCGGCTTATCGCTTCCGAAACGCTCCATTGCTTCTTTATAAGGCATTCTTTTCAGTGGAACTTCAATGTCAATTCCCTTTATTTCTTTAAACATCTTTTTTAGAAAACCTTCATTTACTGAAAGCACGTCATCAACATGCACAAAAGACATTTCAAGGTCAATCTGTGTAAATTCCGGCTGTCTGTCCGCCCTCAAATCCTCATCCCTGAAGCACTTTGCCAGCTGAAAATATCTGTCAAATCCCGACAGCATGAGCAGCTGTTTATACATTTGCGGTGACTGCGGCAAAGCATAAAATTTCCCCGGGTGAACACGACTGGGAACAAGATAATCCCTTGCACCTTCCGGAGTACTCTTTATAAGCACAGGAGTTTCTATTTCAAGAAATCCGTTTTCGCTGTAATAGTTTCTTGCCAAGGTTGCTACCTTGTGGCGCAGTAAGAAGTTTTCCTGCATTTCAGGGCGACGCAGATCAAGGTATCTGTACTGAAGCCTGTTTTCTTCCTTTGCATTCTCCTGAACCGGAAGCGGCTCGCTTTTGCTGAGCACACGCAACTCCTTTACCTTAACCTCTACCTTCCCTGTAGGTATGTTAGGATTTATGCTGCTT
>JAUZPZ010000032.1 GCA_030705675.1 Bacillota bacterium | reverse complement strand
TTTTAAGCCATTAGAAGAATTGTTGGCGGAGCATAGCTCCCCCTGCTGCTGTTGGCAGCACCTCAATTCTTTATGGTTATCACAGTCTTAAAACCAAATTTTTAAGCCATTAGAAGAATTGTTGGCGGAGCATAGCTCCCCCTGCTGCTGTTGGCAGCACCTCAATTCTTTATGGTTATCACAGTCTTAAAACCAAATTTTTAAGCCATTACCCGAAGAAAGTAAAACAACATCATAAAAGCTTTGATATAGTAGTGTAAATTAAACCGATGCATGAAAAGAAAATGTGTCTTTTTCCAATTCGCGAAATTTTATTAGGCGGTTCCCTTTTATATAGATTCAACCTTTATCATATTTGTATTGCCTGTCTCCCCGTTACCGCTGGTCATGACAATTTTATCTCCCTTTTGGAGGGGCAAGTACTGTATCGCCGCCTGACGCGCATGATAATATAAAACATCTGTGGAGTTGAATTCTTCACTTAAAACGGGTGTTACTCCCCATGAAAGAGAAAGCTTATACCAAACACGTTTACTTGTTGTCATCCCTATAATATCTATAGGCGCGCGAAAACGCGACACCATTCTAACCGTTACGCCTGATCTTGAGTTGACAACAATCGCCTTGGCGCCTATATCAATTGCCATACCACATGTTGCATGTGAAACGGCGTCAACCTGGTCGTGTATTTTAAATTCAGTTGTTCTGAATCTTTTTTCGTAATGAATATGCTTTTCCGTTTCTTCAACAATTCCAGCCATTGCTCTGACCGTTTCAACAGGATATTTTCCGGCTGCCGATTCCCCAGAAAGCATAACTGCCGATGTCCCATCATAAGCGGCATTCGCAACATCCGAAATCTCCGCACGTGTCGGACGCGGATTGTATATCATAGATTCAAGCATTTCAGTTGCGGTTATTACCCGCTTTCCGAGAAGCCTGCATTTTGTAATCAAATATTTTTGAACAGCAGGAAGTTCAGTAAATGGTATCTCTACCCCCAAATCACCTCTGCCAATCATAATGCCGTCACATTCGGAACAAATTTCTTCAATGTTATTTATTCCCGTTCGGTTTTCTATTTTTGCTATAATTCCAATATCTTCTCCGCCATTTTCTTTAAGGAAATTTTTTATGTCAAGTACATCTTGTTTAGTAGAAACAAAAGAAGCCGCCACATAATCAACTTCATTTTTAATACCAAACAATAGGTCAGACTTATCCTGTTCACTTACGTAAACCTGGCTAAGTACCTTATTCGGAAAACTCATGCTTTTCCTGTTTGAAAGTTCTCCGCCTATAATTGTGTTGCAAATAGCATCAGTATCGGTAATCTTTTCAACTTCAAAAGTAACCAACCCATTATTTACAAGCACCTTGTCACCGATCCGTAAATCATTTACAAGCCCGCCGTAGTTTACAGAAACAATGGTATTGTCACCCTCAACTTCCCTCGTTGTAAAAGTAAATAAATCGCCCTCTTTTACTACAACCTTGTCGTTTTTAAATGTCTTTATTCTATACTCCGGACCCTTCGTGTCAAGCATTATTGCAATCGGCAAATTAAGTTCCTCACGAACCTTTTTTATAAGGTCAATATTGTTCTGATGCTGTTCATGCGTGCCGTGTGAAAAATTAAGCCTTGCAACGTTAAGACCGGCCTTACACATATCCGTAAAAATTTTTTCATTGTTACTCGCGGGTCCAATTGTACAAATAATTTTTGTTTTCCTCATAATATTCTCCCTACTATAAAAAATATTTAATTAAAATGTAGTATTTAATACCAGCCTGCCGGGAAACTTGTTTCTCACACACAAAAAAATTTATACAATTAACATAATTTTCAGGCATTGGGATAAACTTTATATATTTTGTTCTTCTGTCAAATCACACAATTATAAAACTGATTTTTTTTAAATACCAACCATAAAACTTCAAAATTCATCCATTTACTATTTAATATTTTAATTTTACCCCATTCTAAATTATACTACTATATTTATTAGACTGCAATACAGACTGTAGTCTATATTTTGCATTGCCTTATAACCTAAAAACTCTTTATTTACGCTAACTTATGTCCTTTCTTACCATGTATAATAATAAATATTAAAGGTTTTTTTACAATTGTATAAACTTTTTCAATTAAAGCGTAAAATAGAGCAAAAAATTTTACACGGTCATAAAAATTATTTTAAAAGCGGCTTTCTCTCATTTAATTAAATTCTAAGAAACCCATATGTCAAATAAGTATATTTATCTGAACACTTTTATTTTCCCTAACCTCCTCCGGTCTAATAATAATTTCTTTAAATGAACATAACAACAAAGGAATTACATACAAACTAAAAGGATTAAACCCTGTAAGTTACAGGATTCAACCCTCATTAGTTTTTTAATTAAATCAATCATTTTGGGGGTCAGTCCAAAACGGCGGCATTATAAAATAAATCACTATTCATTTTGAATAAAGTAAATTTTTTAATTTTAAATTTCCCTTACATGCCCCTTGCCGGTCTATCAGCCGCAAAATAATAAAGCCGCCGAATTTTGGCTTTATTATTTTGCTGAAAACCCATATTGTATAAGAAACAAATTATAATAAGCTTTGCCATACGCATTTGTTGTGTTTTATAACATTACCTTTATTGCTATTCTATACATGATTATGCAAGACTACAGATAATTTTCCATTGCAAAAACCTCCCGTTTAAAATTATCATTTAAGATATTTTTATGCGGGAGGTTTATATATTTTGCAATTTTTACAAATTTATTTTTTACTAATGCAAAAAATAAATTTATATTATTAATAATTATATGTATTAGTATTTATTATAACAATAACTTCTTTAATCCTATCGTTATCATCCACCCTTGCAAATACAAAATCACCTCTACAAATATCACTTGTATCTCCACTCATAATGGTGTTAGTGCTTGCCGCGGTAAAGTCATAAACTGTTACTAATGTGCTTGTATCGCAAACATAAATATTGTTTCCATCATATGTATCTAGAAAATTCTCGTCAGGATCCGATGCCTGCGCGCCAATATAAACCTTACTTCCGCTTGTTCCACACACAAATCCTGTTACAAGCCTGCCGTCATCATCCCCATAAATATTGGTAAGATCTACATTTTCCACTTCGGTTGCATCTTCATATGATGTCATATTTCCTATAACCGCTGCGGTTCGGATGACACCATCAGCATCAGCGTTTACAAGCATAACCTGACCCTTGGTATACTCACCGTAAAGGTTACTTTCATCCTGCGACGCATATTCACTATTCTGAAGGGTAAATATCGTACCCGTAACATAAGATTTGCTGTCAACATAATAATTTACAAGTTCTCCGCCTTGATAACCTGTAAGCATTACGACATCTTCATCATTAAGCTCTGTGTCAACAGCCCTTGCTACTACAAAAAATGGCGACTCCCAGTCAATCCTGTTTGCAAGCCTTATTCCGAACATACAACCAACATTTTTTGAAAGAGAAATATTATAAAGCTCTGCTTTATAATTTTCGCCTCCAGTTAATGCGTCTGCACCTACAACACTAATATCTTTTGCGTCCACATATATTCCAACTGTCGGCGTAGTATTTAAAGAAAATATAACCGTAGAGTTGTTTATTATATCGCCATCTCCAAAAGTACGTGAATAGGGATTGTAATCTGTTCCCGTTTCCATATAATTTGCGGCTTTGCTCGATCCTATCATTTTTGTAATATTCTCATATCCAATTGCAATTTCTTTGATTTTACCATCGTCTCCGGTTTTACATGCTATCATCTCATTAATAACTATGCCCGTCTGCGCATCTTCACTTGCAGCGGACGAATAATCAACGCTGCCGGTATACTCTGTTTCAAATGCTCCCCGCGACTCATTTTGTATATTAATTGTTTGACCGTCAATATTGTCGCTGTATACTTTGACATTTGGGCTAAACTCAAGGGTACTGTTCTCCCCTCCAGAATTCACAAAAGATATGTGCGCACCTGTATAGTCATCTGCTTTTCCAGTCAGCATTATATAGCTTGCGTAGGCGTACTGTATGTCTTCTTTTCCTGCAATAGTCACGTAATCATATTTGTTATCCCCATTTGTATCTCTAAAGCTAAATACATAATCTCCATTAGAATTCAAATATTTTTCTATCGAATCCGTTTCTCCGGCTCCATCTATTGTTATAGGGGTTGTTCCATTATATAATCCGGTAATACCCTCATCTATTTCAAATACCGCTGCGTCAGTATGGGCAGAATCTTTATAATAGGTTACTTTAAGGTTATCAAAGCTTTCAACGTCTTCCGATCTTACGTTAAGATAATCCACCCATTTTTCGGTATCGTTTGTAATAAAGACAACCACTTCTGTAAATTCGTTCTGTGCGTTTGACTTTCCGAATAAAACTGTCCCTCTTTTTATATCTGAAACAGAGCCGCTATAAATATTATTTTCACTCTTTGTAAAATCACAAACCGTCACCAATGTCTTGTTTGAAATTGCTATACTAGGGTCTGTAATACTCGTCGGAATGCCCTCTGAAACGTCAAAAACGTGGTCAGGATTATATGTACTGCTGTCCTCTGCATCAAAATATGTGTTTTTAAGGGTCGTGTCTTTGTCAAGGCAAATCTCATTTCCGTAAACCCCAACAACAAATCCCTCATTAAGAGAGCATCGCCCTTCTGTGCCACTAACAAATGATTTTTTTACATTTTCTATATTTATCTCATTTTCGTTCGCAAGGGCCTCTGAAACAATTACCGCTCTTCTTATAATATTTTTTGTGTCGGCTAACAGAAGAATAATCTGACCTTTCTTAAAATCACTTATTTCCGTAAGCCCTTTACTTCCATATGTCGCATAATCGTACTTGTCATTAGTAGTATCCGACACAATTGAATTGCTGTCTACATAATATGTTACCCTCTCTTCACTTTGGATACCTGTAAGCTTTATTACATTTTTATTATCAAGGCTTTCTGAACTAACATCCGAAACCACAAAGAAATCCGACTGCCAGTTTACTTGAGGCTTAAAACCATAGCCGAAAACATATCCTGCAATATTATTTTTTATAGAATACAGCTCGCCGCTATAATATCCATCGTCCGTAAAAACGTACTTATCCATAACAGCAAGATCATCTTCCTTTACTTCCACGCCTATTTCAGGCTCTGCCGCAACGTTGAACACAACCGTTGAATCGTCAATGTCATAAGCCCCCAGTGTATATGTACTGTCATCGTTTTTCTCATATTTTTGCAGGCCCCAGCTATAATCTTTAGTCGTATAGCTTCCGACCATATCGCTGATAGCGTCAAACCCAATGGCAATTTTTTTAATATTTCCTTCCGCATCCGTCTTATACGCTATCATAGAATTGACAACGACCTTTGTCGTTGAAAAGCTTGTTTCTGCTTTAAGGTAATCAACAATACCGGTATATTCCGTTTCAAAAGCATATTCCGCCTCACTGCTTATTTTTATTATATCTCCGTCTTCGCTCTCATTGTATACAATAACGGAAGAAGCAAAAGGCATGGTGCTCCACCCGCCGCTTTTATCCGCAAGCCTTATGTATGCGGCGCTGTAGTCACTGTAAGGTCCGTTAAGAGTTACATAAGAAGCATATCCATAACTGTACTGATACGTTTCCCACTGTGTATCTATATAAACAATTTCTCCGTAAACGTTTAAAAATGCCCTTATGTCTGCTTGCGCAACCAAGCTTTCATCATCCCATAAACATTGTTCGTTATATCTATATACTGAATTGTCAAGCAAGGTTACGCTTCTATCTTCAGTATCATTATACTTAACCGTTCCAGTGACAGCATTATGGGTTACATAAATTATTCCTTTTAAAAGATATGCGCCGTCATAGCAGTCGTCAGTCGCGATTATATTAAGAATATCATATTGTTCAAGCCCGTCCGGATTAATTTCTTTTCCATCTTTGTAAATTTTTATATCCGCCAAACTATTTTTTTCGATTATGATTTTGCGTTTGGTGCTGACAGACATATCAGATCTGTTCATGATTGTATATGTCATATCACTTGAAACAGTCACATAATCAACTGCAAGATAACTATAGCTTGTTATTATTGCATAATCATATTTACCGTTATTGTCAGTATCACGCAGTTCAATATTGTTTCCATTTCCATACGAACCATTATATAGATGTTTTTCTATAAAGTCGGCAAAGCCAACGGTGCCGCTATCATATATATTATACGTATAGTTTATTGTATCATCTAAGGTTGCCGTCGAGGTTGCCGTTTCCGTATGACTTTTAAAATAGGTTATTTTATTGCCGTCAATAGTTTCTACATTATCCGACAAAAATTCAGCTGACGATACCCAATATGAGTATAACTGTATATTCTTAACTATATTAGTATGAAAGTCAAATGCTGTTGTTCCCCCTGATTCAACATCATGCCATCCGAGAAATGTATACCCCGCTCTCACCGGGTCTGCCGGCTGAGTCGCAAGTTCTCCTACTTTCACACTTTGTGAAGATATATTATTTACGGCTCCCTCATAATTTAAGTCAAACGAAACAATGTTCATTTTTTCCCATTTTGCATAGAACGTAACATTTACCGTAATTTCCAAAGTAAAATCAGCCGCCTGAGTACAGTTTGCGTCCTTATACCAGCCATCAAATAAATACCCTTCCCTCACCGGGTCTGCCGGCTGAGCCGCAAGCGCATTCTTATTTACGCTCTGTGACGGAATGCTGCTCGGTGCCTTCGTGTAGTTTAAATTAAACGAAACGGTATATTTTGTGGTAGAAGAGCTGCCACCGCCACCACCGCCACCTTCAGGCAGTTTAATGGTATAGCTGCTGCTCATAACTCTGCTTACAAGCACCCCGTCCTTTACGGCAACAGCTTTTAGCGCCATGGTTTTGCTTACTGAAATCGCCTTTGTATACTTTGTGCTTTTTACAGTAGGCTCACTTCCATCAGTCGTGTAATAAATCACGGCGTTTGGGGTTTCGCATGTCAGTGTAACGCTCTGCGCCTCCGTATATGTACCCGATTTAACAGATGCAATAGGAGCCCCTATATTCTCGGTAATCCCGTTATAAACCATTAAAGCAATATCTCCGCGTGTTATGGCTTTTCCCGCCGCGCCTTTAAGCTTATCTGATATTCCCTTGTTTTTGGCAACAGAAAGATACCCGTCTTTCCATCCGCCCGCTTTTTCCGCTTCTTCCCCATAGCCTAAAGCGCAAACTACCATCTTTACCGCTTCTTCATAAAGCACTTCATCGTCAGGTCTGAAGTTTCCATTTCCGTCGCCGCTGATAATCCCCTTTTCAACAGCTGTATTTATGTAGCCTGTAGCCCAATGGCCTTCATCAACATCAACAAATTCTGCTTTCCCCTTTGCTTTATTTGCAGTCTCCTTGTAATCCATCATTCTACAAACGACAGCCGCCATCTCGGCTCTTGTAACCGTCCTTTCCGCACCAAACGTGCCGTCTTCATAACCTTTGAGAATACCAAGCTGTGCAAGCGCGTTTGCCGCATCAGCATAGTATTCACTGCCCGTAACATCAGACAAAGCTGATGTATCCCGTGCAAACACAAAATTTGTAGGGAGCATTGTCAGTGCCATGATAATTGCAGCAATAAGTTTAAACATTCTTTTCATAGTAAACTCCTCCATTTTTATCCGTAAAATTGAACATCTCTTATTATATCATTCTTTCTTACAAAAGTCAACCGTATATTGTAAGTTCCTGCTTTAATCCTTTTTTAATTTAAGTTTTTCACTATTTTTTAATAACCAGCATATTATGTTACAGGTTTACAAAAGCCTTAGTTTACATAAATTTGTTTGTAAAATATTTTTTAGGAGGCATAATAATGGCAATTGAAAGAGGCGGCATGCCCGGTCCACGCGAATCGGTATGCATACAGACTGAAAAAATTTACGATTCATGCAAAAGTAAAGAATGTGCCGAAGATTTACGAGTATATTTCAGTGAGCCTGCACAGTCTATGATTGACCATGCAAATAACATTAAGTTAAAATGCGCAGAGGTACTTTATGTAGATACAGAAGTTGAAAGAATCCAGTTTAATAAATGCTATTATAACGTAAGTATCACTTTCTACTTTAAAGTAACGGTTGAAATTACTACAGGATGCTCTACAACAACATGTGTTGATGGGCTTGCCATTTTTTGTAAGAACGCTATGCTGTTTGGTTCTGAAGGTTGTTCTTACGTGTTCACGTCAAAAGATTACGAAAACGCAAACAATATTCGTTTGTCCCATAATGCAAACATGCCCACGGCGGTAGTGGAAACTGTTAATCCCGTCGCTCTTGATGCAAAACTTACCGAAACCTGCTGCGATTGTCACCATCCGGTAATGAGCTGTGACTGCTGTTCTTCTACTGAACACATCCCCGGCTGTATCGGAGGTTCTTTCCCAGAAGGTCTTGTAGAATCAAGCAGAAAACGTGTCTATGTAACCCTTGGTTTATTTATATTTATACGTCTTCAGCGCAGCACACAGCTTCTTATTCCAAGCTATGATTTCTGTATTCCAGATAAAAATTGTATCGGTGCCGGCTGTGGTGATGATCCATGTTCATTCTTTGAGAAACTTGATTTCCCAATTGACGCATTTTTCCCGCCGTCATGTTGCCACGATGAAATAAACGTATGCAACAGCTGCAACACAAGCTCATGCAGAGGTTCGCTGTCAATGGATGCTCCTTCTGTATCAAACAATCCTTTCAGGCAAAACGACGAATAACTCTACCATCCCCGAAAAGGCGAAGACTTTGAACATATGGTTGAGACAATAACAAGAGGCGTCCTACCAATACGGTAAGGCGCCTCTGTCACATTAAAATGAACTCTTATCTGTCGGGTTGTTAGCTACACCGAATATAATCGCTAGTATTGCAAGTATCTGACTTGATATGTCCGCCCATGCTGGAATATCAACACCAAACCAGTTTTTCACAACCAAATAAATTAGTGCCAAAACCGCTGTCCAAAGCGGTATACTTTTTAATCTTTTCATGTTATGTACCCTCCTATTTATTTTCCAATTCATTAATATCTATGATTAATCACCTTAATTTGTTCCTCTACAACGGGCATGCGACGTGCAAAATTATTATGCTCTTTTACTTCTCGTGTAAGCTCTGCAATTTTGACCTCCGTAATAGTTTAATGCGTGGAATGCGGTTATGCAATGCATGGTAACACAAGACTAAGCGGACAATTGTAGTATATTTATTATAATTATTGTAATTTAATAGGAACTAAACAAGTCGAAAAATAGTAATATATAGTAATATATAATATAGAATTTTTGAGGAGTGTATAGCATTGAATATTTATATATTTGGATTAGGACATATAGGTTTGCCTCTTGCCTGCTGGTTAGCCTTAACAGAGGAAAATAATAAGGTTATTGGAATAGATATAAACGAAGTCAATATTAATAAAATAAAGAACGGTACAATTAATATTGAAGAATATTATAAAGGGACACATCTCGCCTCCTTAGCAAAAGGGCTAATCGATAGTGGGAAGCTGTCTGTGAATACAGAGTTTAACAGAATAGATAAACTAAATTCCGTATTTATATTATGTATAGGAATGGCTGACCGACTTGACGGTACAAAAGATTTGGCTCCTATCTTGACAGCGATAGATACGATAAAAAGCACTATTTCAGATGGCGACCTTATAATACTCAGAAGTACACTTGTTCCTGGTACTTGTGAAAACTATATTATACCAAGATTAAAACAAGCAGAAAAACAATTTTATTTTGCTTATTGTCCGGAAACGATTATTGAAACGCGTGCTTTTGAGGAATTGGAAAATAATGAACTGATAATTGGTGCAATTGATGAAGAAAGCTTTATGACAGCCAAGAATTTTTTTGAATCCATAAGTCATTGTTCCATAACCCGTTCGCCAGACATTAAAACAGCAGAATTAGCAAAAGTAATCCAGAATATACACAGGGATGTGAATATTGCACTGGCTAACGAGATTTCTGATATCGCTTCACAATTGAACGTCGATTTTTATGAACTACAAAAACTTGTTAATAAGAACCCAAGGGTAGAACTTTTAGCAGCCGGACCGGGAGTAGGGGGTTATTGCTTGCCAAATGCACTCGGTTATTTGCAGCTTGCCCTGTCGGAATCAGGCTCTAATAACCTGATAATAACCAAATTGGCAAGAAAATTAAATACGGAAAGACCTTCCAAGGTTTTTGAACTAGTACAAAAAGCTCTTAATAATAATCACAAAACGGTAGAGGGATCTGTTATAGCGGTTACAGGATTAGCAATGAAGGATTATTGTGCCGACTGCAGGATTAGCCCCGCACTTGACTTGATTGCCTTATTAAAAAAACATGGTGCGATTGTAAAGACTTTTGATCCTTTAGTTCAGGATGATTATCCATTTAAAGCCGTATCCTTTGAGGAGTGCATAAGGAATGCGGATTGCCTGGTGATTATGGCGAAGCAGGAAGCACTTAAATACCCCTATGATTTGCTCACAAAATATTTAAAAGATCCACCTATTATTGTAGATACAAGAAATGTTGTTGGCAATAATCCAGATATTAAACTCTATCGACTATAAGGTTAATGAAGGGAGGAAGACTTGTGTTTATTTTAAATAAAACCAGGAATTATGAGAAATACGCCGAATTGGTGCCAAAGGTTACAAACAGGCCCACGGTGAAACAAGACCTTATAATAGCAGGCATTTTAAAAGACGAAACATTTGAAGAATTAAGCTTTGAATGTGATATCATACGCTTAACAGACAATAATTCGTTAAGTATTGCCGAAGACAAAAAAATTAGTCTTTTAATAGTTGATACATTAGATAAGGTAATAGATTTAGCAGATATTATTAGATTGTTCGGCGAAAAAGATATACGCTGCGTATATTGGGATACCGATATAAATAATTTTACTGCGGATTATAATCCTTTAAAGCTATTTGATTTCATTTTTACGGTAGATAAATCAAGAGTAGATAAATTCAAGGAGGCCCTTGGTCATAACAATGTCTTTTTCCTCCCCTTTGCGGTTCAGCCAAGGATTTTTAATCCTATAGAAAATATGATTATGAACAAAGAAAAAGATATCGTGTTTCCTTCTGATTTTCAGTTGAGTCGGGTTGCTGATTCCACGTGCAGAATCTATGATTTGTTATTCAAAGAAAAAGCCGATGTAAATTCTATATTAAAGCAGGTAATGGAAATACTTGCGGTTGGTACTGTTACAATAGGTCAATTCTCTGATTTGATTGATAATTTTTTTCCGCAAATTATAAAGCTGTATAAAACGCAGGGGGAAAAAACAAATCTGTTATCATCAATTAATAATGAAAAGGAAGCAATTGAAAAACTGTCTGTACTTGGGCAAAGGGCAGTTTTCAATAATCATACAACCACAAACAGATTAGATACTATCATGCAAAAAACCGGACTGCACAAAATGATACCCCCGTTACCGGGAATAACTGTTGTAACCTCTACCAACAGATTAAATTCTATGGATAATGTTTTTAATAACTATGAATGCCAGAACTATAGAAATTTAGAACTGATAGTCATACTAAATAACAATAAAATGGATATTGAGGAATGGAGAAATAAGGCGCAGAATTACGATAATGTAAAGATATATCAGATTGATGAAAAGTATCCGCTTGGCAGATGTTTGAATTATGCTGTTGATAATAGCAGTTTTCCATACTTGACCAAATTTGACGATGATAACTATTATGCACCGAATTTTTTAAGCGATTTAATGTTAGCTTATAAATACGCAGATGCAGAAATAGTCGGAAAGTTATCTTATTATTGTTATTTGGAAGGGTGCCATATCCTTGGGATAATGTGTCCAAATATGGAGTATAGGTATGTAAATATGCTTTCAGGGTCAGCACTTATTATAAAAAAAGAGGTTTTTGAAAAGGTTAGATTTGCGGATAAGCCAACCGGATGCGATACAGTTTTTTTAAAGGAGTGCATCCAAAATGGAATACATATGTATTCAGGCGACCAGTTTAATTATGTTTACAACAGGCATGCATTACAGGAAAATCATACTTGGAAAATGAGTGATGAAGTATTCTTAAAAAGCTGCAAGGTTATAGATGTAACCGATGACTGCAAACCTAGAGTTACTGTTTGAGACTAACCGACTATGCTCATATAGCTTTCATACAATTTTGGCAAACAGATTTCCATACTAAAATTTTCAAGAACATGGTCTTGCAAATGAGGCTGTGAATTAAAAGAAAGCCCTTGTAAAATAGCTTTGTAAATATCCGCTTCACAGTATGGATTGCAGTATATGGCATAGTCGCCGAAGTATTCCTTTGAGCTTCCCTCGGATGTGGAAATTATATTGCACCCGCATGCTGCAGCTTCGAGATTTGACAAACCCGGTGTTTCAACAAAACTACATAAGATATGCAGCTTGGCGGATTGATAAATTGATTTCAGCTCATTACTTAAGATATGCCCGGTATAACTTACATTTTTGTGTTTTAAACATTCTTTAAGATATAGTTCGTTATATGAATTACCTGAAAGTAAAAGTTTAACTCCAATTTCATTGCAAATTTTGGACAAAGTCAATTGATTTTTACGTGGGCAAACTCTTGCGGAGCAAAAAACAAATTGTTCCATTTCATCATTTATAATGTTATCTTTATTATTAAATATACTTTTATCAAGACAGTTATAAACTATCGTAAAAGGCAGGTTGTCGCCGAATTCATTTTTAAGCATTTCCATTTCAGCCATACTGGAAGGGTATATCATTTTGCATCCATTCAAAATCTCATTTCTAAAAATTTTGTACCTTTCCCACATTACTCTTTGCTCTATGTTTCCTTTCGTTAAATAAAACTTTTCGAGGTTCCAGTATATAGGTGTTATAACTATTGGCTTTTTTTGATATTTAGCATTTTTATAATATTTATATGTTTCGCTTATACGAGTCAGGTTGAAAAGATGTATTATATCATATGGTGAATAGTCAACTATACTTCCGCAATTAATATGAACTTCAAGTCCTGTGTCGCGGAGGAATTTAGCAATGGTAAGCATTTGAACAGAATCGCCGGCAAGGTCAGTGATATAGTTTTCGCGTATACATAATAATACTTTCATTAAATCCTCCGATTGATAATACTTTTTGACATAATAACACAATAGTATTCTATGCATATACTGTAATGAAAAGAACATTTTTTGAGATTATTGTGAGGTTTATATATATGAGTGATTACATAAAAAAAGTGATACATCCCAAAGATGAAAATATAATAACATTAAAGGTCTTTGACCAATGCAAAATACAAAAATGTATTGAGCAGGGGCCAGCCATATCTGCAGAAAAATGCAATTGTATTATTATTGAAGATTGCGGTAATGATTTTGGAAGAGTGATTGTTCACGGCAGACCTATCTATTTACCCGAAACGGTACGTAAAGTCAAGCTTGTGAAAGACAGTTTCATGATAAAAAGTATAGTAATATCTGATCTAACCCCTTCACAGGTTAAAAATGGATATTGGGATGCAGACGTTGAGTTTTTATTTGAGTTTAAATTGAATCTTTTTGATTGTAACATGAATTTGCTAAAAATTTTATGCTACTCTGAAGACTGCAAATGTATAGAATCTTGTAGGGAATTTAAGGACAATATTAGGTGTTCGGTAAGTTATATTATAAACTTCAGCTTATTTGGGTCAAAGGCTGATTCACCGATAATTGTATCTGATTTGTTTTTGCAAGCTGAACATATACATGAGAACATCCCGCATCTATTACTGGAATCAAAAGCTTATCCTTTGGATGTAGAAATAAAGAAATCAATTGATGAGTGTCTGTGTCCGCTCGATAATATATACGATGAACCGACAAGGTTTATTTATATTAATATTGGCTTATTCGCTATAGTAAAGCTTTTTAGGATTGTTGGTTTATTGGTTGAATCAAAAGGGTACGACATACCTGAAAAATGTAATTTAGCCGAAGATCCTTGCTGTTTATTCAATGAGATGGATATGCCTGAAGATATCACCTCGACCTAAACAGATTAAAAGGAGTAATAAAATGAATCGATATAGTAATCTATTATATAAGAGAGGTTTCTTGTTTACCGACATACAGGACCTTTCATTTATTGATGAGGAATCGGATAATATTATAAAAAAATGGAGCAAAGTAAATTTAGGCTTATACAGTTTGTATTATGATCCGGATTTAATATTCGGTCTTTATCGCAAAGAAGATAACTGGATTGTTATAGCTGGCATGGTACTTAATCCATTTGATGGATGTAATGACTCAAATGAGATTGCACAAAAATTGTATGAATATAAGTCTGGCTCTAATATAAAGTTTTTAAACTATTTAAACCAATTATCCGGAAGATTTGTCCTGATATCTATACAAGGAGCTAAGGTTGAAATTTTTAATGACGCCTGCGCAACGAGAACCGTATTCTACGACAGGTACAGCAGTAAGGTATTGGTATCCTCGCACGCTACCTTAATAGCTGCTATTATGGGCTATGAAATTTCCTCCGAAGCGTTATACTTTTTCTATAATAAAGACTATAAAGAAGCTTTAATAAAAAGGTTGCCTGGTTTAATGTCACCATATGAAGAGGTGTTAATTTTATCGCCAAACACAAAATTGACAATTCCTGATATGAAAATCGTAAGGTTTTTCCCATACAAGGTAAATCCATCATATGGAAGCTATGATGACTTAGAAGAAGAAGTATCGGATTTAATGGCTTCGCAAATTAAATTGCTGAATGCAAAAACAAAAATAGCCATGTCCCTAACTGCGGGAATGGACAGCAGGCTTTCATTAGCTGCTTCAAAAGATATATGTGCAGATATAGATTATTTTACTTTCTTAACAAAAAATGTATCTCATATTGAAGATGCAAAAATTGCTCAACAGATTTGCAAAGAAAATGATTTAAAACATAATTTGTACCATTGGGATAGTAATAAGAATTCTGAAGGTCTAAAGGAATTTGAATACATTTGGGAAAGGAATTTAGGAATAAGAAGGGGAATATTATGGCTAAATAAGCTCTATATAGATTCTTTTCCAAAAGACAGAA
>JAUZPZ010000031.1 GCA_030705675.1 Bacillota bacterium | reverse complement strand
GTTATGCTTGTTAAACTTGTACATTCACAAAAAGCATCATCTCCAATTGTTGTTACACTATTTGGAATAGTTATATTTGATAAAGCTGTGCAAGTCTGAAAAGCACCATTTCCAATTGTTGTTACACTATCTGGAATAGTTATGCTCGCTAAACTTGTACAGTCATAAATAGCATAATCTCCAATTGTTGTTACACTATCCGGAATAGTTATGCTCGCTAAACTTGTACATTCATAAAAAGTACAATCTCCCATTGATGTTACACTATCCGGAATAGTTATGCTCGCTAAACTTGTACATTCACAAAAAACACTATTTCCGATTGATGTTACACTAGCCGGAATAGTTATGCTTGTTAAACTTGTACAGCCCTCAAAAGCACAATCTCCAATTGTTGTTATACCATTGTAAATAGCAACACCGGAAATATGGTGTACATAATTATGCCACGGGGCTTCATTATAATACGAATAGTTATACATTGCACCTACTCCGCTTAAAGTTAGTACACCTGTATTTGGGTTAAGAGTCCAATCTACATTATTTCCGCAAGTACCTTCTACGCCGTAAACAAGATTTGCATTTGTTAAAGAAGCGTTGTTCACTCCAACAGTAATGTTGTTCCAGCTTTCTTGCGTACCCATATAATATACAGTTGCTAAATTTGTACAGTAGTAATCAAAAGCAAAATTTCCAATTGTTGTTACACTATTTGGAATAGTTACACTTTGTAAGGATGAACACATGGAAAAAGCATCATCTCCAATTGTTGTTACACCATCCAAAATAGTTACACTTTGTAAGGATGAACAGCCCCTAAAAGCACCATCTCCAATTGTTGTTACACCTTCCGGAATAGTTATGCTCGCTAAACCTTCACAGCCATTAAAAGCATAATCTCCAATTATTGTTGTATTTTCCGGTAAAGTTGCATTTTCCAAACTTGTACAGGCATTAAAAGCATTCTCTCCAATTGATGTTACACTATCTGGAATCGTTATGCTTGTTAAACTTGTACACCAATTAAAAGTTTCATCACCTATTGATGTTACACCATCCGGAATAGTTACGCTCTCTAAGTTTGGACATTCATCAAAAGCATCATCTCCAATTGTTGTTATACCATAGCTCATATTAACAGAATGAATTAATGTTAAGTAATTGTTCCATGGCCTATCATTATAAGAATAATCATAAATTGCACCTGTTCCGATTATAGTTAGTTCACCTGTATTTGTATCAAGAGTCCAAGATACATTATTTCCGCAAGTGCCGCCAACAGTTGCATAAGAAGTTATGCCTGTAAATATAAATAAAAAGCCAAGTAAACATATTGTAATTGCAATGTTTTTATATTTTATCATTTTAATTCTCCTTTCAACTCTTTTGTGATTTAAAATTCATATTATGAAAATATGCATAAATTTTTATAGCAATTCGTTTGCCTTTGCTTCATAAATTATTTTTGCCATATCTCCACAAGTGAACAAATCCTTTGTGTTTGAGTTTTCTTCCGTTATTATACTCTTTTCTGTAAGAATATTAATTGCCTGTTGCCAGTCAAACTCTCCTTCATTTGCACCGCGAAGTACCATTGTTGAAAACTCTGTCGCTGTTACTGTTTTATCCGGAGCAAATTCGTTGTTTCCAAGACAGCTGACTAAGCCGATGCCGTATGCCTTTTCAGCGGTGCTATAACCAGAGCTTTTTTCCCGGATAAGTATCTTGTCCAAAAATCATTATTAAACCATTCTATACGTTCATGGTACATTGTATCAATTTGACTTTGCGTAAAGCTATTTTTTATAAATAATGAATTTAGCTTTTTATGTAAACCGACAATTTCATTGTTACTTTCCGCAAAACATACAGGCAATATAGAGGTAAAATTTAAGCAAATACATAAAACCAATGATAATTCTTTAAATAATTTAATATTTGGGGTAATTTTTAATGAAACAATGGAACCACCCTACCCTTTCTTTTCATATCATCACTTTATTACTCCCTATTACCGCAAATATGTATTTTATCTGAGTAAGTTTATTTATTTGCAATAACGCGACCCAAAATTGCAAATACGTTCTACAATTTTGTATATTTTTTATCTTTTATTCATTCTATCATACAATTTTCAATAAGTCAATCATTGTTTTATTTTTAACTATATTTTGTAGAAATCCAGAGCTTTGACCGTTCTTAACTAGGATGTCTGGAGTTCGAGCCTCCAATGGTATACCAAAAGCTACAAATTTTTGTCCTGTCTTTTCTGAAAGAGTCATTATTTTAAATATTTTCAGGACAAATGTTGGTATTATATGGTTAAAATTTGCTCTTGACAGGGGGGCATGATTGGGTTATAATTTATGTGGATTATTATGAAATCATAATAAGATTTAAATAAAAAGGAGAGATTTGACATGGCAGACAGTGATATTCTTAACAAGTTCGAGTCGGCTCAGGAAGAAAAAATTATCGACACAGACAAAAAAGTCAGAGTCGGCATAATAGGCACAGGTTGGATTGCAGACGCCCACGTTGTGGCATATAAAGATTGTCCCGATGTTGAAATTGTTGCAGGCGCAGATATTATTCCCGGCAAGGCGGAGGCTTTCTTTAAAAAGCATGGTATTGAGGCAAAATGCTATGGTGAGCACACAGAAATGCTTGCAGATAAAGCTCTTAATTTAGATGCTGTAAGTGTTTGTACATATAATAAGACTCATGCAGTATGCGCTATTGATTCGCTTAACGCGGGTCTTAACGTAATGCTTGAAAAACCCATGTGCGTAACAACAGAGGAAGCTGTTGAAATCATGAGGGCTGAAAAGAAGAGCGGCAAAATCCTTACTATCGGTTTTCAACCCAGACTTAATCCCAACATGAAAAAGATTAAAGAAATCGTTGATTCCGGCGTTTTGGGCAAAATTTATTATATTCAGACCGGAGGCGGTCGTCGTCGCGGTATTCCTACACCATTCGGTACAAGCTTTATCGCAAAAGATACAGGCTGCATAGGCGCACTCGGCGATATAGGCTGCTATTCTCTTGATCTTGTTCTTAATGCCATCGGCTATCCGAAGCCCCTTACCGTTTCAGGTTACACTTCAGATTTCTTTGGCACGGATCCTGACTATATTACTTATAAAGAAAGTGGTCATTCGGAATATGCAAAAACCTTTGCGGTTGATGATTTTGCGGCGGCGTTTGTTCGCCTTGAAGGTGGCATTGTTCTTGACTTCAGAATTGCGTGGGCTATGAACCTCGACACTCCCGGAGATACAGTTATAATGGGTACAAAGGGAAGTCTTCGTGTTCCATCAACAGATTGCTGGAACGGTACATTCTATAGCCCGATGAAGATATATCAGGAAGTTGCGGGCAGTCAGGTATGCACAGAAATTCCGCTTATTCCTCCCCCGAAGAGCCTGTTCTATCTTAAAATACGTTCTTTTGTTGATTCGTTTAAAGAAGGAACATCGGCTACTGTTCCCTCAAGTCAAATTCTTTATAACCAGGCAATTATTGATCATATCAATAAGTCCGCTCGGTTGGGTAAGGAAGTTAAGGTTGAAATTCCTGAAATCTAATAATAAAAGATCAGATAAGTTTTTAAAACAGCTATAAAAACGTGGCTGTATCACAATACAAAACAAAAAAGGCAGAGAATCTTAACCCGAATGGGATTAGGAGATCTCTGCCTTTTCGATATAAGGCGGTATATGGATATTTGTACTGTCAATTTCCGATAAAAGGCGTGCAACGCCATAACTTTCTGCTTGGATATCGAGGAAGCACACAATGCAATGTCCTAAGAAGCATTTAACCGCGTCCGGGAGAGCATCACAAAAGACCCAAAACTGTATTTTAACCTTTTCTCTCCCTCTACGGACGGCGGCAACAGATTTGAAAAATCGAATGTTTTATCCCGGTTATTTGTATAATCTCATTAAATGAATAATAAAGTACACGGGCCTCCTATAAGCGGCATTTGCAAATGCGGCTTATAGGAGGCCCGTTAAAATAAAAAATAATATTTTCAGTCTATAAGTTCAGTTTCATTTTCATCAACAGGGTTTGGTTCTTCTATTCCAAAAAGCTTCATTGCGTTCTTGTAAAGAATTTTTCTTTGTGTTTCCTCGTCAAGACCCAGTGAAAAAAACCGGTTTACTTCCACGCGTGGATTCCACATAGGATAGTCCGTTCCAAACAGTACCCTATCCTCTCCATATGCGTTTATCAGGTTAAGAATCCCCTTATTATCCATAGTATAGAAGGTTGAAGAACAATCAACATAAAAATTTTCAAAATCTTTATGCGCAAGTTCCTTAGCGGCCTTCTCCCATACGGACCAACCCCCGAAATGAGCTCCTATAACGGTAAGGTGTTTATATATCTCCAAAATGGGAATCAAGCGGTTTGTATTGGAGTAGTCGTAGCGATTATCTCCGGTATGCATGAGAATAGGCAGATTTCCTTCACATTCCTCATATATTTTAAGGCAACGATAATCATCCACCTTGAATTTTTGAATATCGGGATGAAGCTTTACTCCCTGAAGTCCCAGCGATAGTATCTCCTCAATATCCCCCTTTATATCCGAACTGTCGGGATGAAGGGTACCAAGCCCCGTAAACTTGCCTTCTGCTTCCTTTACGCTGCGCGCTATAAAATTATTTATAGACGAAACCTGTGCCGGGGTCGTGGCAACGGATTGAACTATAAAATGCCCTATACCCGCTTTCGTGCCTTCCCGCAAAAGAAGCGAGACAGTGCCGTTAAGTTCAGTGTGATTTATCCCGTAGAAAGTCTCAGTTGCCTCGGTTGCTTTTTCCGCAATCTTATCCGGGTAAATATGGCAATGAGAATCGATTATTGGTAACATTTTTTTCCTTCCTTTTATACAGCTTAAAATCTTTGACTTTAAAACTATTTTACCATAGAATGAAAAATATGTCAATAAAAGCAGTGCAAAAATACTAAAATTACTGTAGGTTATAGCTGTGTTACATTACGAAATAAAAAAATAGTAGCGAGCAGAAACATTCTGTGTTATAGTTACCCACACAAAAAGAGATCTGTTCGCTATTAATCAATCCGCAAGCCATGCGTTAGTTCGATTTTTTCAATCCCACGCCGGCCAATATTATTTATATGTTTTTAAGCCAATATTATTTCACTTAATTTTTTAAAACCAAGTTATATTTATAGTGACAAAAGTTTTTCTGCGTTTTTATGAGTTATGAGTTTAAGTTCTTCTTCTGTAAGCCCAAGAGAGTTTAAATAATTAAGAGTTGTCGAAGCTTTTTGCCATGGAGTGTCGCTGGCAAATAAGATTTTTTCTGCTCCGTGATTTTTTATCATTCTTCGGCATTGCTCTGTACTGAGACGTTCACAAGCCATTGAAGTATCAAAATATATCGGTGTTCCGACAAGGTACTTTTCAACGTCGTCCCACAAATCAAATCCTCCCATATGTGCGGCGATTATTTTTTCCCCGGAAACCTCTGTAAGTGCGTTCTTAAGCCTTTTGGGGTGACAATGAACAGGAGGGGGCATTCCTATATCGACTCCCGCATGAAGCATAACGATAAGGTCAAGCTGCTCCGCCTTTTTTAATATTTTAATGCTCTCATCGCTATCTATAAAAAAATCCTGATAATCAGGATGAAGCTTTATTCCTAAAAATCCTTTTTCTTTAATCGATTCAAGTGTTTCTTCCACATTTTTTTGCATTGGGTGCAGGGACGCAAATGATATAATACTTTTCCCGTCAGTTATTTCCATTGCATAATTGTTAATACTTTCTGTCTGGGTGACTTTTGTCGCAATTGGCATAGTAACGCCTATATCAACACCATCCTCATCCATCAAACGGCGTAGATCTTTTAGCGTTCCATCAGTATATGCCTCATGTTCGCCATATTCTTTACGCATTTTCCCTTTAAGAATATCAATGGTTCTTGCCGCAATGGCATTTGGAAATACATGTGTATGAAAATCTATAAGCATCAGTTAAATTCCTTCCCGATAGTGTCCTTATCCATAGTGCATCCGCATTTCGACCACACATGGCTTGACCACAAATGGTCAAAGCGTACGTAATATTACTTAGGAGAAAAATTGTGGACGCTATGCGCATAAATATATAATACCACCTTAAAGCATTGATGTCAAGAAAAAAATTTTACTCAATTTCTTAAAAATATAACTCTACTTTTCTTTATAGATCTTTATATGAAATATATAAAAAAGTCAATTGAAATTGATTGCGTCTTGAGGGCGTGAGAACTTAAGGAAATTTTTTGTTGATAGGAAATTCAAATGAATTTTTAAGGGAATTTCCTATACAACAAAGAATATTTGGCTACTTCAGATACAATGCTAATAAAATAGGAAGTAAATGATAGCCGATGACTTTCTATATATCATACCTACCCGTTTGTGTCCATTAAAGAGATTTCAGTCCACAAATAAATGGTAGCTTGTACGGTTTAAAGAGATTAATAAAAAAAATTCCCAAGGGGCTTGCGCCCTTTGGGAATTTGAAAACTTAATTGTTTTTATTAATAATTTTGTGTTTCGCTCGTGATAATTACAACAACTTCTTGAAGTTTGTTGTTATCATCAGTTCTTGCGAATACAAAGGAACCTCTAGAAATGTCAGATATATCACCAGCAGAGATTGTGTTCTTAGATGCTGCTGTAAAGTCATAAACTGTAACCGGAGTAGTAGATGAAACGGTATACATATCATCTGTAGTATAATCTGCTTTATCGAATATCTTATTCTGAAGTTCTGCCGCAGTACCTACGTTTCCTAAATAAACCTTGCTTCCGTCTTTACCATATACAAAACCTGTTACAAGCATCTGACCATCGTCTGTGCCTTTAAGGTTTGCAAGGTTAACTCTAGCTATATCTTGAGGCTCAGTATAATCTGCATAACCTGCAATATCAGTAAGAACTGCAGCGTTATCAATTATACCATCGGCATTAGCACTTACAAGAAGTACATCACCTTTATTATATGCGCTTGCAGCATATCCATAAGCATTACCGCCAACTTCAGCGTCTGAACCTTTAGTCAATGTAGCATTTTTAACTACAGAATCACTATTTACATAGTAGGTAACAAGTTCGCCATTCTGATAACCTGTAAGCATTGCTACATCGTCATCATTAAGATTTGTATCAACAGCCTTTGATACTGTGAAGAATGAAGACTGCCAATCAATTTTTGCTTTAAGGCTACTACCAAATATATAACCAACAAGGTCATTACTTGAAATAGCATACAAATCTACGTTATTACCAATTTCTTGGCCATCTGTAAATACGCCGGTATCGGTTACTGCAACGTCGCCTTCATCAACATCTGTGCCTACTGAAGGAGTAGCGTTTACAGAGAATACAACTGTAGAATCATTTACATCATATCCGCCAATTGTGCTGTTTTCATCTTCGTAAGCAATAAATTTCTTTGTTGATGCAAGCTGTGCAGTTTTACCGTCGCCTGCAGCTGCTGATATACCATCGTATCCAATAGCAATTTCCTTAACAAGACCTGTAGAATCTGTCTTATAAGCTACCATTGAGTTAAGAACTATATCTGTTGTATCGCTGCTGCTTACTGCTGCCGCATAATTAACAGTACCTGTATAGTTTGTATCAAACGCGCTTGTTGTAGTACTACCTGTTGTGGTAAGCACGCCGTCTTTAATCTTTATAGAAGCATTCTTAGTACCGTCTTGATCATATACAGTTACAGTAGATTTAAGATCCATTGTAGACCATTTACCTGTTGCGTCAAGAATTCTGATTACAGCACCGCTGTAGTTGTCCATTTTACCTTTAAGTGTAAGGTACGTAGCGTATCCATAATCATAAGAAGACTGTACGCCCTCTGTGCTTACGCAGATGATGTCGCCAAGAATGTTCAGGTAGAATGTACCTTCTGTCTGAGCTTCAAGACCTGAAGTTTGGTAATCATCAGCATAACCATAAACAGAACCGTCTGCCAATGTAACAGCCTTATCTTCTGTATCGTTGTACTTAACAGTACCCTCAACTGTGTTGCTTGTTACATAGATTGTACCTTTTACAAAAGTCTTATCTACAATGGAATCCGGTGCTGCAACAACGTTAAGAACATCGCCCTTTGCAATATCCCCAAGACCGATTGCTTCGCCGTTTTTGTAGATTGATACAAGATTGAAATTATCATCATTCGGGTCAATAACAATTTTTGCTAATTGCTGCGTAGCTTTATTGTCAACATTGTTTGTAAATGTATATTTACCTGCACTTGAAACAGTAATATCATCTACTACAAGGTATGAGTAATCTGTAATAACAGCGTAGTCATAAGAACCGTCACTATCTGTATCTTTAAAGTCAATTGCAAAGCCTTTTACAGCTGCATCGTTTTTATACAGGAAGTCTGTAACAAATGAAGCAACAGCAACATTAGAGTTCTCATCATATCCGTTTCTTACGTAATTCAATTCAGAATTAAGTTTAAATGAATCTGTCTTTGTCTGTTCAGCATTTGTATAATAAGTTATCTTGTTGCCTGAAATTTCTTTAACATCGTCAGACTTAATTGAAAGAGTATCAACATTGCTCTGTTCAAAGATAGAAGTAATTGTATGATCATCGTCGTTAGCCATGTAAACTACAACTGGAACGTTCTGAAGATCACGAACTTTGTCAGAGAATGCGCCTGTCTTTGCACCTGCAATAGCTGCATCGTCGAGACTATAATCATCATTGGCAGGAGCAATTTCTTTATACTTACCTGCAACAGCTTTGCACTGCTTTGTTACATTAACTGTAACCTTTGCATTGTCATCTGCAATAGATGAAATGCTACCTTTAACTTTAATAAAGCCAAGGTCGTCAAGAATCATTGTGTCGCCAGCTTCCCAAGTAGCGTTCACACCGATACCTGATTTTTCCATTTTCGGAATTGTAAGAGAAGAATAAAGAATTCTTGCTGTTGTTCCTCTGCTTACCGGATCGTCAGCTTTGCCTGCGATACCTGCTGTCAGCTTAATCTGTGAAGCTGCAGAAAGGTAATTGTTCGGCCATTCGCCAAGTTCAGATACAAGGGGAGCGTAACCAAGAGCTACAACTACCATCTTTGTGATCTGAGCAAATGTAAGTTCAGCGTCAGGAGCAAATGTACCGTCGCCCATACCATTTACTATACCGTTCTGCGTAGCTACTGCAACGTAGCCCGAAGCCCAGTGAGATGCAGGAACGTCTGTAAAGCTTGTTTCTGAACCTGTAGCTGCAACAGCTGCTTCTTCAAGTCCAACAAGTCTTACAACAAGCGCTGCGCCTTCTGCTCTTGTAAGTGTTTTGTCAGCACCAAATGTACCGTCTTCATAGCCTTTTACAAGACCAAGATCGCTAAGCACACTTACTGCTTCCGAGTAACTAGCATCACTTTTAACGTCTGTATAAGTTTTAGCAAAACCTGCTACACTTACGATCATAGTTAAAGCCAATACCAGTGCGAGAACCTTTGTTAAGTTTCTCATTGTGTTTCCTCCTTATAAAATATAAATTTTTATTACCCTTACGGATCGTGCATAACCCTTCTGCTATGCTACATAGTGAATTATACCACCACCATAAGTCTATGTCAAGAGGATTTATTAATATGTAACATAAATGTAAAAGTATATACGAATATATCATAAGTATGTTACAATCCCTTGTCATAAACGGTAATTTATCTAAACCGACAGCGTTTTTTTCTGCCGTGTTTATTCCTTTTTTACGTATTTTATCATTATATTCAAAAGCTGAATATATAAAAACTTATGTATCTTTCAATTATATACTATTTTACCATATGCATTTAAAAAAATCAATACTATTTTTACATTTTATGAAAAATATTCCAATATTTTCTTTTATCAGACCTTTTTTTGGTTGCTTTTTTAATTTCATGCTTGACAATAATTAAAAATGATAATATAATGGTACAATAATAGCATAAGCTGTGGTAACAACATCTTATCTATATTCAAAGGAGGTTTTTGTTTTGTTTGAAAAAATTCAGAAAATCATAGCGAGTGAACTTATGATTGAGGAAAGCGAAATCACACCTTCATCTTCTATTAAGGATGATTTGGGAGCAGATTCTCTTGCACTTGTTGATCTTGTAATGGCTTTGGAAGATGAATTTGGTCTTGAAATTCCTGACGAGGCTCTGGAGTCAATAAAAACTGTTGAAGATATTGTGAATTATGTTGAATCTCATAGTTAGAATTATTGCCCGCGCAAATGCGTGGGCAATTTTTATTTTAAGCTTTTATATCAAAATATATGACTTTATCTGAAAATATTCGGCGAATCCGCCGGTTTTTGTTCTGTCATTTCAATTCTTTTGGGGGTTACTCCCGCAGTTTTTTAATACCTTACATTTATAAGGTACCCACTATAAGGTGCCTACCAAATTTTTTTATTTTTTATTACTGTCAGTTATACCTTCGTTAACATCTTCAATATTAATTTTAGACTTATGGGGAATGGGTTTCCATGTTACTTTCGTAAATAAGGCAATATATAACGACCACGCGCCTATTATATCAAAAAACGGCCACATAATAGAGTACCATATTTTTTTCCACAAGCTGATCTTTTTTATTCTTCCGCGTTCCGTTATAAAAACATAAACTGCCATACACATCGCTGGAATATGGTTACTTATACGCCAACCCAGCCGCCACCAAATCACAGTCCAAAGACATACCCAAAAACCTTTATTCATATAAACGTAAATATAAAGCACATCCACAATAATAACCCTTGCCATTGAAAACAGTGCACTCGGCGTAATGAGCAGCAGCATATCGTAAGACATAAATTTGTTGCGAAATCCCTTTGCGGTAAAAATGTTTTTAAAAAGTCCCCATCCTGACTCAACAAAGGCAAGAATATGACCTTTTGCCCAGCGTATTCTCTGGCGAAGCGCAACACGCAAACTCACGGGCTGCTCATCATAAAACTCCGCCATATCATTATAGGAAATTCTATATCCCTGAACGACGGCGTCCGCCGTAAGCGCCCTGTCTTCCGTAAGGGAAGTGTACTTCCAGCCGTCTTTTACAATTTCATTTGTAAACAAAAACCCTGTCCCTTGAATATTAGTCGCAAGGCGGAATACCGACCTTGCCCTATGATTTGCACGTATCGAACGCAGCCAATGAAGCGCGTAACTTGCGGAAATCCAGTTTTCATCTAAGTTTTTGGTGTTCCTATAAGAGGTTATAATTTTTTCCCCTTCATCAAACGATTCGTTCATACGCGTTATATAATCCTTTTTTAAAAGGTTATCCGCATCAAATATAAAATAGCCTTCAAATGATTGTCTTCCGTAATCCTCTTCTATTTTTTCAAACAAGAATTGAAGGGCAAACCCTTTTGTACGATGTTCATTATCAAACCTTTCGTAACATACAGCGCCTTTTTTTCTAACGATTTCCGCCGTATGATCGGTACAGTTGTCGGCAACCACAAAAATCGTAATAAGCTTAGACGGATAATCCTGTTTGTGTATACTGTCAAGCAGGTTTCCTATAACGGTCTCTTCATTGCGCGCCGCAATCAGTATGGCATATTTATGATTATGCTTTGCAGGTCCGAACTTTCTTGTGAAAAACATTCCTACAAACAAATAAACGACGTGAAACGCCAAAAGTACGGTAAGGAAATAACCCCAATTTTTTCTGAAACAATTGGCAATTTGAAAAACATTCATTGTGTCAAGATGCCAAAAACCCTTAAATGTGTCCATAAATTTATCCAGACCTTCGGGCAGGTAATTCAATACCCAATGCATAAGGTATACGGCGTATTTAACAATGAATTCCATAATTGTATTTAGCACAAGCGGTTTCCCCTTTCGTACAGGAACTCTTAATATTTTACCACAATCAGTCCCTTCTGTCAAGCCGCAAAAGGGTCGGCGTGAGGGGAGCCGGCAATAGCAAAATCAAATTGTTTTAGACATACTATGAGGCAATCCCTGTATAGGCAATACACAAAGCTGTGAAAAGGCAGAAAACTCCAACCTTTCAGGTTGAAATTCTCTGCCTTTTTTATACCATATTATACTTTAACTGTCCCCGGTTACATTTTTTTAAATATCTGGGCTTTTATTAAAAAATTTTTAGCCTTTAATACCTACTCTGTCAATACTCTCAATAAAGAAGTTCTGCGCTACAAGGAACACTAAGACAAGAGGCGAAACCGCAAGCATTGCAGCCGCATTCTTTACATAGGCAAGGTTGACATTCTGTGTTGAGGTAAAAGCAACCGCTGCGGTAAAGTCCGCAGAGTTAAACAACATAACTGCAAGCGGTCTGTCGCCAAACTGGAACATTGTGCTTGCGGTATAATAATCATTCCAGTGCCATACCAGCGAAAACAGAAATACTGTAATGCAGGATACAAGCGCGTTCGGCATCATTATCTGTAAAAATGTTCTTATCGCACCGCAGCCGTCTATTGTGGCTGCCTCCTCCAAATCCCTGGGCATACCAAGGAAAAACTGTCTCATAATATATATGAATAATCCGGATTTCAGTCCCACGCCGAATATTGCGGGAAGCCAAAAAGTCCAAACTGTACTAAGCAGATTTACGCTTGTGTCAAACAGTTTTCCTATACCGAAGAAATCAAAATAACGAAAATCAACATACTGTGACAAAAGGTATGTCTGGGCTGGAACTATAATGGTTATGATTACACATGTGAACCAGATTTTCTTCCCCGGAAACTCAAATCTCGCAAATCCATATGCCGCAACCGCACAGGAAGCAACCTGAATAAGTGAGCTTCCTACAGCTAACCTAAGGGTAAGCAGGAAAGCGGTCTTATAATTAAGGTATTGGAGTGCAAGATTCACATTATAAAGTCCTATCTTTCTCGGGATCCATTTAGTGGTGGCGGCGGTAAAAATATCCTCACTGAACGCTTTACTAAGCATACAAAGCACAGGATACAGTATAACATATGCCATACCGATTATAAGAAGCAGTCTAAAAATAGCCCAAACTACCTTTGTGCCCCACTGAAAGAACTGGCGGCGAGAATGGATATCTGTCCTATACATAAATTTTTCTTTAAGCGTCATATTTTTATATTCCATTTACTCCACCCTCCCTTACTCTACTTTATCAGATACGCTACGGAATACAGTCTTTGTGACAAGCACCACTAAAACAAATATAATAATACAGAAAATTATACTCATTGCCGACGCATGACCGAATTCCAGCGCTTTAAAGCTATCTTTTATTTGCAACATCACTGGATTATCGTAATATGTAAATGAATCTATTATAGTATAAATTACACAGACAAGGGTGATTGGCATAAGCATGGGGAATGTAATCTTCCAAAATTCCTCCCATGCAGTCGCACCTTCCATTGAAGAAACCTCATAATAAGATTTCGGTATCGTTTGAAGACCGGAAAGATAAAGTAAAATCTGCACACCGCTCTTCCATGTGATATCAAAAATCTTATCAATAACGCTTGTCATAGTCTCTATAAATTTACTGTTAAAGCCCGTCGACATTAATAAGTCCTTCAACGCCGTCGACTGGAACAAATAAACAGAATCTGTAGAAGTGCTCATTGTCGTGCTCATTCCGCCCTCTTTAAGTATCTGAATCGTAACGCCTGATGCAATGATTACAGGCAAGAAAAACAATACTCTGGCAAAAGTACGACCCTTAAATTCCTGGTTAAGCATACTCGCAATAAACATACTGAAAATAGAAATAATGGGTACCTCATAAAGCATTGTTGACAATGCTCCGAAAATATTCTGCGTATAAAAAGGATCCTCATTAAAAATGTATTTATAGTTTCTAAGGCCAATAAATGTCGTCCTCACGGCCGCTCTTCCGAGCCTAACCTTCGAGAAAGAATATATAAACGACAGCAGCATAGGTTTCGCAAATATAAACAGAAAACCTATAATCCATATCGCAATAAATCCGTATCCCGTAAGCGCGCTTCTGGCGGCAAGAGTCATTGGCTTTTTCTGCTTTTCTTTTTTCTTTTTTGCTGTATCGACTAAAACAGCTTCAACCTCTTTAGTTTTATTTATCTCCAATTCTCTCGCCTCCTTTACTGTACTTTATAACTTTTAGCGTTTATTACCGTTCCATCCGGCAGTGTAACGGCGTTTTCATTGTAATTTACGATTGCAGTAACACCGTTTTCATATGTCGTTTTAGTAACTCCGTTAGCTAAAAATTCGTGGTTCACTATTTTTTGTCCATCTATCTTTGCGTAGTAATATTTATCGGCATTATAATAGTTTTTGATCGTTTCTTTTATAAGATCAAAGTTTCCGCTGAAAATATAATCCATATATGTATCTTTTACATCACTTGCCGGCGCCGCAAATACCGAATATGTAAGACCGGCACCCGTCTCTATACCTTTAAGCCTTATTGTTTGCGGATCTGCCGACAGGTTTACTGCCTCTGTTCCATAATTTACATATCCATGAAGCACCATCTGATAGAAAGGAACCGTCCTGTCTGCTATTTCGCAATAAGCATCAGTAGAAGGTGTCGTAAGAATTGCATCAACATATGGGAAGCTGTAAGCGTTTGCATCGTCTACCATTACATGACCGGCCTTGGTTTTTGCGTTTTTAAGAACACTTTCCCAAACTTTTGCGGTCTGTGCTCTTACCGTTGAGCCTTTTTTATAATCGGAATATACCATGCTTCCTATCGAATCGATGGCAATACCGCTTTCCCCGTATTTTTTATAATCATTAAGGAAAGTTGAAATACCGCTTTTAAGAGAAGTGGGTTTAAGCAAATACCATTTGTCTCCGAGATCATACTGAATTCTTGACTGACTGGTCGTAACCGGCGACTGATCCTCGCTCTTTATTGCATTTCCAAACAGGCTGTATTTCATTGACCCTTTCTCGAAGTTTGCATAATCGACATCCGGGTAAAAATTAACCTTATTTTCATCCATGTATGACATCATCTTTTTGAAATCCCCGCTGCCGCCGAGGAAGGAGCTGGTCTTGACCTTTGTCGTAACTTTGCCGTCATTTTTTGCTGTTTGCCAATTACTGTAACGGATTGTCGGATTATTAATTCCGTCCGTTTTAAGGGCTTTGGTCATATCGACCATTTGATCGTAACTGGTAAGTGTCTGCGGCATTTCAACCGGAACACCAAGAATGTTCTTATCTTTATTTACCTGACCGTACACATCCAAAAAGACGGATGAATCTTCGGTATCACTCTTTTTCATTCCTTTTTCTTTAACCAGATAGTCCCTGTATTTATTCGCCATACCCACATATCCGCCATTATTTGCGCCGAGTGAGTAATATCTTACCGTATAGTTTTTATTTCCAATAAGGGATTTTGCATAAGGAATACCGTCTGTTTCACCAATGCCGTCTTCTATGACGCAAATTTGAGCCGAAGAATAAGCATTGTTAAACGCCGTAGTTTTACCTGAAACAAACGCTCTGATAAACGCATCGGCCTCGCTTTCGGTAACAACCCCCATCAGTGTGCCCTGATCCTTCTTTACTCCAAATACGGGAATATGAACCCCGGCACTTTTTCTTGCATATTCTTTTGTATCGTAATATCTGCCGTAAACAGGCATATCGTACTCATCATAGTTCTCTTTACCATTATTAAAGTTTACAATAACGCCCGATTCATCAGGAAGAAACGTATATCCGTTTTCTGTCATTGTTCCCGCTCCAAACATGGGCAGGAGATCTATTCTTGTAATATTATAATCAACTTCCGCAATACGCGTTTGGAAGCCGCTGACAACCTGTTTTTCCATACTTACCGTGCGTAATTTGCTCTCATTTGTAAGGATTGAAGCTTCAAGATAATCGTCCTTTACAACATACTGCAAGACAATCTTGAAATCATACTTTGGCATCGTATATTTAAACTTTATACCGCCATTTACAAGCTCATAGCTAAG
>JAUZPZ010000030.1 GCA_030705675.1 Bacillota bacterium | reverse complement strand
GCTTGCTATTTTTGGCCGTACCGAAGAATTCAAGTTTATATTCACACGCATTAAAGGACTTATTAAAAAATTAAAAAGGTAATGGTAGAAAGGAGATTATCAGATGAAAGTTTTGGTTACGGGCGGCGCAGGTTATATAGGCAGTCATACCTGTGTTGAATTGCTCAATGCGGACTACGAGATAGCTGTGCTTGATAATCTTTCAAATTCAAGCGAGAAAGCGCTTGACAGAGTAAAAGAAATTACAGGGAAAAATTTTAACTTTTATAATTATGATTTGCTTGATTATGAAAAAACGGATAAAGTGTTTTCCAGTGAAAAATTTGATGGAGTAATTCATTTTGCGGGGCTTAAAGCTGTTGGTGAAAGCGTACAGATACCCCTTCGATATTACCATAATAATATAACAGGGACGCTTAACCTTCTTGATATAATGGAAAAGCACCATGTGTATAATATTGTATTTTCTTCTTCGGCAACGGTTTACGGTATGCCGGAAAAGCTGCCTATTACAGAAGAATTCCCGCTTTCAACAACCAATCCTTACGGCTCTACAAAACTTATGATTGAAAATATTTTAAAGGATTTATATGTGTCAAACAATAGGTTTTCCGTTACGATTTTAAGATACTTTAATCCTGTAGGCGCGCATGAAAGCGGTAAAATAGGTGAAAATCCCAAGGGTATACCTAATAATCTTATGCCTTATATCCAGCAGGTTGCGATTGGTAAACTACCGCAGCTTTCAGTGTTTGGAAATCAGTATCCTACAAAGGACGGTACCGGTGTCAGAGATTATATCCATGTTGTGGATCTAGGTATTGCCCATGTTAAAGCTATTGAAAAGAAATTAGGAGAGACCGGGGTGCATATTTATAATATAGGAACAGGCAAAGGTTATTCTGTGCTTGAAATAGTATCGGCATTTGAAAAGGAATCGGGGAAAGAAATCAAATATAAAATCTGTCCTAACCGTGCCGGAGATATTGCGGCTTGTTATGCGGACGCATCAAAAGCAAAGCGGGAATTGGGCTGGGAAGCTGAACGCGGATTGGATGCAATGTGCCGTGACAGCTGGAACTGGCAAAGTGGTAATCCCAATGGCTATGATGACTAAGACATCAAGCTGAGCAGACACTGAGAAACGAAGGTGGATTTCATGAAAATAAGTGCGTCGGCGTACAAAGGTACGGTAGTCACTTGTTTTCATGAAAAGTGCATACAGCCGCCAAATGGCGGCTGTATTGTGAACATTTTTTATTTTCTATAAAACACTTGAAATTTTTGTTTGTGATTTATTTCGCACGGTCAACCGAGTTTGTCAGCGGTCTGAACCATCCTCGCCTTTCAGGCGAGGATGGTTCAGACAATAAAATAAAAATATCTTTTTGGTCAAAATTAAGGATGTTTTTTGTAATACCTATCGTTAAGAAGGATTATTCTTTTATCAATATGTGTTTTATTAAAAAAATCGTCGGCAAAAGAGTTGCTGACGATTTTTTACATTAAAAATTTTAACGATATTTTTAAACTATATTCTTGTATGGCTATATACTATGTTAAAGCTTTGAAAGACTGTCTTTTATTTTATGAAGCATATCCTCATACATTTTAAGCTTATTTTGCTCTTCTTCAATTACTTTTGCCGGGGCCTTGCTTACAAATCCCTGGTTTCCAAGCTTGTCTTCAGCACGCTTAACTTCACCTTCAAGGCGAGTCTGCTCTTTTTTCAGGCGCGCTATTTCCTCATCCTTATTTATAAGATCATCAAGAGGGATGGCAATTTCGGCGCCGTCAACAACAGCGGTAACGGCTGTTTCAGGAACAATACTTTTATCTGCCGTAATTTCGACTTCCGAAGCGGAACAAAGTTTTTCAAAGAACATAATTCCCTGAGAAAATACATCGGTAAGCTTAGTTATTATAATTATTTTGGCCTTTTTAGAATTCGGAACATTTTTTTCAGCGCGTACATTTCTGACAGCTTTTATGGCGCTTTTAATTTTCTCAAGCTCTATTTCGGCATCGGCGAAGTGAAGACTTTCATCATATTCCGGCCATTTTGAAATCATAATGCTTTCGCCGTCGTGCGGCAGATGCTGCCAAATTTCCTCCGTAATAAAGGGCATAAAAGGATGAAGCAGTTTCATTGTATTTGAGAGAACATAACAAAGTACATTTCGTGCCGCTTTCGCTGTCGGGTTTTCTTTATCAAAAAGACGCGGCTTTACAAGCTCAATATACCAGTCGCAAAAATCATCCCAAAGAAAATCATAAAGTTTTGAAACTGCAACGCCAAGCTCAAACTTATCAAGGTTATTTGTCATTTCTTGCACAAGAGTATTGTAGCGTGACAAAATCCATTTGTCTTCAAGGCAAAGCTCCTTCGCTTGAGGAAGGATACATTTATCAATGTCAAGATTCATAAGAGTAAATCTTGAGGCGTTCCATATCTTGTTTGCAAAATTGCGGCTCGCTTCAACTGTTTTTGAACCGGTAATTTCGTTTACGGCAGGATCGGGATTTTGCCCTTCAGGTACAGGCGGATTGTAGGTTACAGGAAAACGCATATCATTACCTGGTGCAACCCCGGTAACAAGTGTAAATCTAAGAGCGTCCGCTCCATACATATCAATGATCTTAAGGGGATCTACGCCATTTCCTTTTGATTTTGACATTTTTTCGCCTTTACCGTCGCGAACCAATCCATGTATAAATACATGTTTAAATGGTGCTTTTCCCATGTTTTCCATACCGGAGAATATCATTCTGGCAACCCAGAAGAAGATTATATCATATCCGGTAACAAGGACATCTGTGGGATAAAAATACTCAAGGTCCTTTGTTTTTTCCGGCCAACCCAAAGTGGAAAACGGCCATAAGGCAGAGGAAAACCATGTATCAAGAACATCTTCGTCCTGATGCACTTTTCCGCCGCATTTAGGGCAGACGGTTATGTCTTCTTTTGAAACGGTTACCTCGCCGCAAGCATCACAATAAAATGCGGGAATGCGGTGTCCCCACCACAACTGACGTGAGATGCACCAGTCAAAAACGCCTTCCATCCAATTGTTAAAAATTTTTGTAAATCTTTCCGGAACGAACTGTGTATCACCTTTTGCAACAGCATCAAGAGCCGGTTTGGCAAGAGGGGACATTTTTACAAACCACTGTTTTGAAACAATGGGTTCGACGGTAGAACCGCAACGATAGCATTGACCGACATTATGCAGATGAGGCTCAACTTTAACAAGCAATCCACGCGCTTCAAGATCTGAAACAATTGCTTTCCTTGCTTCGTATCTGTCCATACCTTCATATTTTCCGCCGTATTCGTTAATTGTGGCGTCATCATTCATTACTTTTATTATTTCAAGTCCGTGGCGTTTTCCCACTTCAAAATCGTTCGGATCATGAGCGGGAGTAATTTTTACACAACCGGTACCAAATTCTTTGTCAACATATTCGTCGGCAATTACCGGGATTTCCCTTTCAACAAGGGGAAGAATAAGCGTTTTTCCGACAATGTCCTTATAGCGGTTGTCGTCCGGGTTTACCGCAACGGCAGTATCACCGAGCAAAGTTTCGGGGCGTGTAGTGGCTATAATGACATACTTATCCGAACCTTTGAGCGGATATTTTATATGCCAAAAATAACCCTGCTGTTCGGTATGTTCAACTTCTTCGTTTGAAAGAGCGGTTATACAATGAGGGCACCAGTTTATAATGCGGGGTCCCTGATAGATAAGCCCTTTATTGTATAAATTTACAAAAACCTCGCGGACGGCCTTTGAGCAACCCTCATCCATAGTAAAGCGCTCACGATCCCAGTCACAGGAAGAGCCGAGTTTCTTAAGCTGGTTTATAATTCTTCCGCCGTACTCTTTCTTCCACTCCCAAACCCTTTCAAGAAATTTTTCGCGTCCGAGGTCATAACGTGTTTTGCCTTCTTCACGCAGCTTTGCTTCAACTTTAATCTGAGTGGCAATGCCGGCATGATCCGTACCGGGCATCCACAATGCGGAATATCCCTGCATCCTTTTGTATCTTATAAGAATGTCCTGTAAAGTTTCATCGAAAGCATGCCCCATGTGTAACTGACCGGTTACATTTGGAGGCGGAATCACTATAGTGAAAGGTTTTTTGTTTGGGTCGGGCTTTGCGTGAAAGTAACCTTTTTCAATCCAGTTTTTATAAATTTTATCCTCAAAATTTGAAGGATCATAATTTTTATCCAATCCGATGTTTCCCATAGTAGTTCTCCAATCCTATTTTATCAATTAAAGCCGCCGATACGATACAGAATAATAAGACAAACCAGCGCGATGATAACACCCGCTATTTTGACCGGGGTATCCAGGGCAGAAGTGCCTTTGCCCAGTCTTGCCATAATGGGCGGGATAACATATATGAGCGCAACACCGATAAATGCAAGTACCCAAAGAAAAATATTCATTTACATTGCCTCCATTTCAGAATAATTGGTACGTTTGTTAAACAATGCCATAATATACTATGATACCATAAAACGGTATAAAAGTCAACAGTTATAATGCTTTTTTAAGCCGTTTCTAAGGTATTTTCTAATTTAGTCTTCAACATTTTCGGAAATAATATCCACTTCTTCCACATCATTTAGCTTTTTAATAATGCTACGTGTACGTACCCCTATAAGCTTGTCCACATCGTCACTCACCATGGAAATGTGTCGCTGGGTGTTTGACAGAATATCCGCAAACTTTTCAAACTCTTTCTTTACGGAAGAAAGAGTTATCCAAACTTCACTTGCCCTTTTTTCAATAGCGACTGTGCGAAAACCCATTTGCAGGCTGGAAAGCATTGCTGTAAGTGTTGTGGGGCCCGAAATCATGACATGGTATTTCATTTGCAGTGTTTCAATAAGTCCGTCTCTTCGCACGGCTTCACAATAAAGTCCTTCTGTGGGAAGAAACATTATTGCATAGTCGGTTGTAAGCGGTGGATTTATGTATTTTTCAGATATGTCTTTGGCGGATTTTTTAAGTGTATCCTCTAATTCTTTTGCGTATGTATCCACTGTTTCCGTGGAATTTTCATATGCGCTAAGTAGGCGTGAATAACTCTCAACCGGAAATTTGGAATCTATGGGAAGAAGAATGATTTTACCGTTTACGGGTAATTTTACGGCAAATTCAACTGATTGTCCACTTCCGGGCTTTGTCGCAACATTTTTTTCGTATTGTTCCGGCGCAAGCATTTGTTCAAGCAGACGCTCCAATTGTAACTCACCCAGTACGCCGCGGCTTTTTACGTTGGTCAGCACTTTTTTCAGGTCACCTACCCCGACGGCAAGGTTTTGCATTTCGCCCAATCCTTTTGATACTTGCTCAAGGCGGTCGCTTACGGTTTTGAAAGATTGTCCGAGTCGCTCATCAAGAGTTTTGTGAAGTTTTTCGTCTACAGTCTCGCGTATTTGCCCTAAGGTTTTTTCATTTCTCTCTTCTATTTCCGCAAGTCGTAAGTCCAATCTTCGGTTTTGGTTTTCCAGCCTTGCTTCGATTGAAGCGCTAAGGCGTGAAACGCTTCCCGCAAGCTCCTCCCTGTTTTGCCGGAACTGTTCAAGATTATCACGGCGTTCGGTTGCAAATTCTTCTCGAATAAGCTCAGAGTTTCCGGATGGTTTTCGTGTCGCAAGCAATATGACAATTATAAAAAGAAACACTGTAGTAACAGCAAGTGCAATGCATAAATATTCCATATAAATCTCCATTCCGCCGCTCCACGCCGGCATAAATAATAATGCAAACCTCTTATCCGCGGAGGGGCTGAATGATAAGAGATTTTTACGCTCATGTGCGTTTCGGCTTTGCCAAAAATTTCGCACGGAAAATTTAATCAGCCGCAGGCTTAACTTGTTTTTTTAGGTTAAGCCTCCTTAGTTAATAATTATATTACCAGTATACCATTTTGTCCCTTTAAAGTCAATTAAATTAAATTAGACTATTTTTTACAGTATTAAAATTACCTTATATGGGAAAAATTTAAATAGAGAAAATTTTGCGGAGGGGTAAAAAATGATTAACAAAGTTGAAATATGTGGCGTAAATACGTCAAAACTGCCTATTCTCGGCAATGAACGCAAAAAAGAACTTCTTGAACGCATAAAGAAAGGGGATTGCGCTGCAAAGGATGAATTTGTGGAAGGAAATCTTCGCCTTGTATTAAGCGTAATACAAAGGTTTACAGGACGTGGTGAATATGTTGATGATTTGTTTCAGGTGGGGTGCGTTGGGCTGATAAAAGCAATGGAAAATTTTGATATGACTTTGGGAGTGCAATTTTCCACCTATGCCGTTCCTATGATAATCGGTGAAATAAGAAGATATTTAAGAGATAACAATACAATACGAGTAAGCAGGTCTTTAAAAGATACCGCATACAAAGCATTGCAAACCAAAGAACGGCTTACCAATGAAACGGGGCAGGAGCCTACCATTGAAAAAATAGCGGAAGAAATGAATTTAAAAAGGGAGGAAGTAGTATTTGCACTTAATGCAATTGCCGACCCCGTATCCCTTTTTGAACCTGTTTACCATGACGGAGAAGACGCAACATACATTGTGGATCAGGTAAAAGACAATAAAAATTGCGATGAAAACTGGATTCAGGAAATAGCACTTAAACAGGCAATGGACAATTTAAATGAGAGGGAAAAGCATATTTTACAGTTGAGGTTTTATAAGGGAAGGACGCAAATGGAGGTTGCCGACGAAATAGGCATTTCCCAGGCTCAGGTAAGCAGACTTGAAAAAAGCGCGCTCATGCATATGAGAAAATATATGTAAAAATATGCAGTACTTAAGCTAAAACCTTAAGTACTGCGTTTTTTCGCTGATAGGAAGTCCAAATAGATTTTTAGAGGAATTTCCTATCAGAAAAAAAGCTCCCAAATAATCATGGGAGCTTTAATAATTTATTAGTCAGTTGAGAAAGGAAGAAGCGCAATGATTCTTGCTCTCTTTATAGCCGTTGTAAGCTGACGCTGATGTTTTGCACAGCAACCGTTAATTCTGCGAGGAGTAATTTTACCTCTTTCAGAAACATATTTGCGAAGCTTTGCAATATCTTTATAATCAATGTCGGCAACTTTATCAACACAGAATGCACATACTTTTTTTCTGGCTTTTCTCATGCCGCCACGATCATTAAATCTCTCTGCCATTTTATGAAACCTCCTTATTACTATTAATCAAAAAACTGTAAGTTTGTCCTTAGAAGGGCAAATCTTCATCAGCAGTGGTAAACCCGGCAACAGATGTCGTGTCAATGCCTGCATCTGCGGAAGGAACAAGACCTTCAAAATTGTCACTGGAAGGAGCAACGGAAGAACTTTTTTTGCTTTCCGCAAAAAATACTTCATCGGCAACAACATCGGTAGCATAACGCTTCTGACCGCTACTGGCGTCATCCCACGAACGAACCTGAAGTCTGCCGCTTACCACAACAAGCTGACCTTTTGTGAAATACTTGGCAACAAAATCTGCCGTATTTCTCCAGGCTACAATGTTAATAAAGTCGGTCTTCTTTTCCTCTCCTTGTTTAGTGTAGTCACGGTCTACCGCAAGGGTAAAAGAGACAACACTTACGCCTGAGGGAGTTGAACGAAGTTCGGGATCTCTTGTGAGACGACCCATGAGTATGACTTTATTCAGCATAATTTTTCACCTCTTACTTATACTGCTCTTTAACAATAATTAAAGAACGAAGAATGCCTTCTGTAATGCCGTAAATTCTGTCAAGCTCGGCAGGAAAAGCCGGTTCACTTGTGAATTCCACCATTACATAATAACCTTCAGTTTTGTAATTAATCGAATAAGCAAGCCTTTTTTTGCCCCATACATCGATATTATCGATTTTTGCGTTTGCTTCGATTAATGACTGGAATTTGGCAACAATAGCATCAATCTGCTCTTGTTCGAGACTTGCATCAACGATGAATATAGTCTCATACTTGTTTACAAGGTTAGTCATTATTTTCACCTCCTTTTGGACTTTGGCCCTATCCTTTACAGACAGAGCAAGGATGCTGTATTACAGCAAACTATATTATATACCCAATAAAGAAAAAAGTCAAGCATTTCCATTAAAATTGTAATAAATTCAGCGAATTTATCGTTACATTGAGTATTCTGAAAGCATTTTTTGTTTAATATCCCAAAGCTTTTGGGACAAATCAACATAGTATTTATGAGGATTTTCAAAACGCTTTACCTCATCCCAAATCGTATCAAGCTGATTTTTGCAGTATTCTCTTACGCTTTCAATATTCGGCACATCATAGACAAGAGTGCCATTTTTAAATATCTGCTGCATAAGGGGACGCGCACTGAAATTAGATATAACTTTTCTTTTCCAGGTAAATTCAGGGTCGAAAATCGTTATATCGCCCGTGTCGTCAATTGTTTCATCGTGCACTGTCACCACATCCGCCAAAGCTTCGCCGGTTTCTTTTGAATACAAACGGTAAATCTGTTTAAAGCACGGGGTAGTAATTTTGGTTACATTCTCACTAAGTTTAATTTTGGGAATTATATTACCCTTTTCGTCCTCTATTGCCGTAAGTTTGTAAACGCCGCCAAGCACAGGCTCGGATTTTGAGGTTATAAGGCGTTCGCCGACTCCAAAGGAATCTATTTGTGCACCCTGTGAAAGCATATCCGCAATAATGTACTCGTCCAAAGAATTTGAAGCTACGATTTTACAATCGGGGAAACCTGCTTCGTTAAGAATCTTTCTGATTTTTTTTGAAAGATAGGTTATATCTCCGCTGTCTATCCTTATGCCAATTGGTCTGTGACCCATGGGAAGGAGAATTTCGTTGAAACATTTTATTGCGTTTGGAAGTCCGCTTTTAAGAGTGTTATAGGTATCTATAAGCAGCACGCATTTGTCGGGGTAGGACTGTGCATATGCCACGAAGGCATCATATTCGGTGGGGAACAGCTGCACCCAGCTGTGCGCCATTGTACCTGATACGGGAATATGGTATTCTCTATCTGAAATAGTGCATGACGTGGAGTCGCAGCCGGCAATATAAGTAGCCCGTGCGCCCAGTATGGCGGCGGAATAGCCTTGCGCACGCCTTGCACCGAATTCCATTACCGGTCTGCCCTGAGCGGCACGTACGACACGGCTCGCTTTTGTTGCAATAAGACTCTGATGGTTCATACATATAAGCACCATTGTTTCAAGCAGCTGTGCCTGAATGACAGGACCGTGTACGGTTACGAACGGCTCATTCGGAAACATGGGAGTACCTTCGGGAACAGCCCATACATTGCATTCAAAATGAAAATTCCGGAGATATTCAAGAAAATCTTCGGAAAACATTTTTTTTGAACCCAGATATTTTATGTCTTCATCATCAAACTTAAGATTGGTTAAATACTCAATCATAGATTCGAGTCCGCAGGCAATTACAAAACCGCCGTTGTCGGGTACGGTACGAAAGTACATATCATAATATCCGACGGTATTTTTTACCGAGCTGTTCCAAAAGCCACCTGCCATTGTGAATTCATAAAAGTCGGTGAGCATCGTAAGCTCCGCATGGTTAATCATAATTAACCTTCCTCCCCAAGTGCGTCGGTAAGCCAGAAGGAAGCAATATCAATAGATTTGTAAATGTCTTCCCGTTCAGCTTTTTTTACAACCCGGTCTCTGCCCGGTCTTGAATTGTCAATAAGTCTTATTTCAATTGCGGTGGCAGAAGTAGTATTTCCGTTTTTTTCTGTGTCTGTAATTTCCATTTCTATCATGAAAGATTCGTCGCGGTAACCGAGGTATATAATATTGCCTCGTTTTACAAGTGGTTTATTCTTATATAGAGTAATGTTTTTGGTTAATTTTTCATTTTCAGCCATAACTTACACCTCCCTATGTTAAATTATAACATAAAAAATGCAATTAGTAAAGGCAAAATTTAAAAAAAACCTTTATTTTAAAAAAATTTTTTGTGAAAAATATAAAAAAATATCTTGCAAATTTGTGAAAAATGTAGTATTATATATCTATAGGATTATTTCAGGAGGTATTTTTGGATGAGCAGCAGAATTTTTCAAAATGTCATTTTACAGTTAAAAGAACTGTATGGACGCAAACTTGGAATCATTGACAGCTCAGGCACCGTTACGGCATGTACATATGGTATTCTGGACGCCCCCACAGTAGAACATATATTAAAAAAGTATGCAGATCCGGCCGCATTTTATTCGTATAACGGATATACATATAAGCCAGTGGGAAACAGAAATAAACTTGATTTTGTTACATTCTGTGAAGGCGTGGACGAAACCGCCCGCACATGCTGCAGCGTACTTGCAATTACTTTGTCAAACATCAAAATTTTCCATGATGAAAAGTATGATAAGACAAATCTTGTAAAGAATATCCTTTTGGATAATATCCTTCCGGGGGATATACTTATAAAAGCTAAGGAACTTCATCTTACAATTGATGTAAGCCGTGTTTGTTTTCTCATACAAAGCACGGAAGGGACAAGCTTTTCAATTTATGATATCCTTCAGAACTTGTTCCCTGAAAAGGGAAAGAACTTTATTATTAATATTGATGAACATTATGTTGCACTTGTCAAAGAAGTAAAACAGGGAATTGACGTAAAAGAACTTGACAGAATAGCAAAATCCATAATGGACACTCTGTACACTGAAGCTCTTGTAAAGGTTTATGTGGGAATAGGCGGAACATGCGAGAATATACGCGAACTTGCCCGTTCATATAAAGAATCTCAGATAGCGCTTGAAGTAGGCAGAGTTTTTGACAGTGACAAGCAAATTGTGAATTTTGAAACTTTGGGTATAGGCAGGCTTATTTATCAGCTGCCCACTACTCTTTGTGAATTGTTCCTGAATGAAGTGTTTAAAAAAGAGTCTCTTGATGCACTTGATCAGGAAACAATACTTACAATCCAGAAGTTTTTTAAGCACAATCTAAATGTGTCCGAAACGGCAAGAGAGCTTTTTGTACACAGAAATACACTTGTCTACAGGCTGGATAAAATAGAGAAAATTACAGGACTTGATTTAAGAGAGTTTGATCAGTCTGTAACTTTTAAAGTCGCTATGATGGTCAAAAAGTATCTTGCGTCAAATGCGATAAAGTATTAGGAGGCACGCTATGTCCGTATTAGAAACCGCATCTCAGAGCATGGTTATATTTGAGAATGTGATAAAGGTTTATGAAGGCGGAGTGAAGGCGCTGGACAATGTGAGCTTTAGGATTGATAAAGGGGAATTTGTTTTTATTATCGGTCCAAGCGGAGCAGGTAAATCAACCATAACAAAACTTATGATGCATGAAGAAACTCCGGACAGCGGAGCCGTTCGTGTGGGGGAATTTGACATAGCTACAATGCACAGAAGACATGTGCCTACACTGAGACGCAGTATGGGCATGGTTTTTCAGGATTTTCGTTTGCTTTCTGATAAGACAGTATACGAAAATGTGGCGTTTGCTATGGAAATTGTTGGGGCAAGCAAAAAACATATAAGAAGGAGAGTATCGGCGGTACTCAGCCAGACGGGTCTGTCTGATAAGTGGAAATGTTATCCGGATCAGTTGTCGGGCGGCGAGCAGCAGAGGGTAGGCATAGCAAGAGCTCTTGTGAACAATCCAAAATTTATTGTTGCAGATGAGCCTACGGGGAACCTTGACGCGGAAACGGCAGGGGGCATAATGCGCCTTCTCGATGAAATAAACAAGTGCGGTACAACTGTAATAATGGTAACTCATTCACAGCAGATTGTGGATAAGATGCACAAGCGTGTAATCACCATTGAAAAGGGCATTGTGTCCAAAGACGAACAGGGGGGTTACAACTATGATGCTGTGGAGAGCATTTAAAAATTATTTTTCGCAGGCGTTTTTAAACCTGTGGAGAAACAGGGTTATGTCCCTTATGGCGACAGCCACGATAGTATTTTGTTTGTTTTTGCTTGGTGCAGCAGTGATTTTGGGTCTTAATCTTTCTTATGTTTCAAAACAACTTGAAGGGCAATATGAAATACATGCCTATGTTAATATGTCCTATTCCGAGGAACAGGCAGCCTCGTTAAAGGGTAAAATAGAGGCTATTGACAATGTGGCAAAGGCGGAGTTTATTTCTAAACAACAGGCACTTAAAGACATGGAAAAGAGCATGACGGAATCGGCGTCGGCTTTTGAAATGCTTGAGGGAGATGAAAATCCGCTGCCTAATACATATAATATTACTTTGAAGGATGTAAGAAAAGCCACAGAGGTGGTAAGTAGCCTTAAAACAATAGAAGGTATTTCGGAGGTAAAGAACAGATCCGATATACTTAAAAGAATTGTCAGTATGACGCGCGGAGCACAAATTGCAAGTATACTTGGAATGCTTATATTTGCTTTCGTAGGTATATTTATTATATCCAATACGATTAAGATGTCAGTAACGGCGAGAAGCCGTGAAATAGAAATTATGAAATATGTCGGCGCGACGGATTGGTATATACGGTGGCCCTTTGTAATTGAAGGAGCCGCTATGGGCGCTGGAGGGGCAATTCTAGCGTATATACCGGTACATTGGGGATACAGCCGCCTTGTAATATGGTGGTGCGAAACTGTTTCGATGTTTAAACTGTGTACTATGAATGAACTAAAGTGGACGATTATTCTAACCTTTGTTGCAATAGGATGTTTCTTGGGTGCTTTCGGAAGCATAATTTCCATTCGTAAGCATCTTAGAGTCTGATCTTTTGGAGGTGAAAATATGAATCGCGTATATAAACGGCTTGCTGTTGTGGTTGCGGCGCTTATGCTTGCCATGTGCGGAGGAACGACGGTTTATTCGTCCTCTACCTCTCAACTAAAAAAACAGATAGCCGCGGCAGACAGTAAAATTGCACAGTCACAGAAGAAACTTAAACAGGCAAAAGAAAAAAAGACGTCTGCTGAGGAGCAGAAGAAAATTATAGATGATCAGGTTTCATCTATTATTTCAAATATTCTTTGTATAAATAATAACATTGATGACGCAAACGCAAAGATAGCCGAAAAGGAAAAGGAGCTTAATGAAGCGCAAAAAAAGCTTGATTCCAATAAGGAATACTTTAAAAAGCGTGTGGTGTCAATGTATAAATCAGGTACGTCGACTTATTTGGAGCTTTTGTTCGGGGCGGATGATTTGGGAGATTTTCTTAATCGTGTCACCATGCTTCAATATGTAGTAAAGAATGATAAAAATATTGTTGACGAAATGACAGCTGCACGTAATACTATTGCAGCGGCAAAAGTTGAGATAGAGGATAAAAAAGGCTTGCTGGAGGAGTCGAAGACACTTGCACAGCAACAAAAATCCAAACTTGACGAGACTCTTTCCCAACAGCAGGCGATAATAGGTCAGTTGGCGCAGGAGGTAAAGGTAAACGAGGCAGACGCGGCGGCGGCACAAAAAGAAAAGGATGCATTAAATAAGCAGTTGGAAAAAGAGCTTGCCGCACTTAAAGATACAAGTACAAATTCACCGCCAGTAAAATATAGCGGAGGAAAAATGCAATGGCCGATACCTCAGGGAGGAACAATTACCTGTCCGTTCGGATATCGGACATACCCTTCTGTTGGAATGCATACAGGTCTTGATATAGCTATAAAGGTAGGAAGTACGATTGCTGCGGCGGAAGCGGGTACTGTTATAAAAATTGTAAACGGAACGACAGGTTATGGAAAATATCTTATGATAAATCATGGAAACGGTGTAGTAACCTTGTATGGGCATACGAGTAAAATAGATGTTCAGCTCGGACAACAAGTAGCAAGGGGAGAGAAGATTGCCGAAGTTGGCTCAACGGGATTTTCGACAGGTCCTCATTTGCATTTCGAGGTCAGAATTAACGGATCGGCAGTCAATCCTATAGGATATATAACTTGATAAATGAAAATATCTTTGCAATTTTTATAAAACTGAAAAAACTTTGCGGCAAATAATGCTGTGTTTAAATCGGGCAAGTTTTCTTGCCCGGTTTTTTATTTTACAGAATAAATAAGTAACTAATGCGGAAACAATAACAAAAACGAATGGAGAATTGAACGTATGTTGGGACTTATTTTCAGTGTAATTGCGGGAGCGGCAATGAGTATCCAAGGAGTATGGAATACCCGTCTGCAGGAAAAAATGGGTATGTGGGAGACTACCGCATTTGTGCAGGGCACAGGATTTATTGTCTCAATTATAATTGCCTTTATTTTTGGAAACGGGGGATTTAAAGAGATAGGGGAGGCAAATAAGCTTTACCTTTTAGGAGGTATTTTAGGGATAGTTATTACATTTACAGTAATGCAGGGAATAGATGCTTTGGGAGCGACTTACGCAATTTCGGCAATATTGATAGCTCAGCTTACCGTAGCGGCGTCAATAGATGCTTTTGGACTTTTTGGAACTGAAAAAATACCTTTTGGAATTTTTAAAATAATAGGAATTGCACTTATGATAGGAGGAGTAATTGTATTTAAACTGAAATAATAATATATCTGTATGAATATAATACTGATAGTGAAATATTTGTCGAAGGGAATGTGAATATGAAACGACAATGGTGTTTTATATTTATACTTATGATGTTATTATCCTTAACGGCATGCAGCAATACAGTCGTTACTCAAACCAGCCCTCAAAGCGGATTACTTATAATAATGTATCATCAAATGCTTAAAGCGCAGGAGTCGCAAGGTGATTATGTGATCTCACCCGATGAATTTGAACAGGATTTAAAGTTTTTAAAAGAAAATGGTTATCACACGATAACATGCAGACAGCTTGTCGCATATAAAGAAGGGAAATTTCAGATGCCTTCAAAACCGGTTATGCTTACATTTGATGATGGTTATATTACGTTTAATGTATATGCGGCGCCCATACTAAAAAAATATGGAATGAGAGCGGTAGTTTCAGTTGTCGGAAAATACGTTGATACATATACCGAAAATGGTGATAGAAATGCCTCATATGCTTATCTTACATGGGATGATATAAACCATCTTTCTAATGATGGTGTTGCGGATTTCGAAAATCATACATATGATATGCATTCTATCTCAGGTAGAATTGGGGCGTCAAGAAAATATGGAGAAAACGAGAGTGATTATATACGCACACTAAGCGAAGATTTGACGCATATGCAACAAAAATTGGAGGAATGTACGGGATCTAAACCCGTTTGTTTTACATATCCGTTTGGTTCGGCCTGTAGGGAATCTTTTCAGACAATTAAAAATCTTGGTTTTAAAATGAGTTTTTCGTGCGAAGAAGGAATGAATGCACTGAATGAAGATTCGTCTATATATTGCCTTAAACGTTTTAATCGAAGGCATGGAAGAAGCGTGGAAAGTATTGTGCAAAGCTTAAATCTTCAAAACGGAAAATAAAAATAGCATTAGCGGGTCGGAAAAGAGTCTGTCAGTTTCTTCTACAATAAATGGACTGCTCCGATTTGGGTATGCCTACAAAAAATACTCCTGTGGCATAAATATTAAAATTTAAGCGGCAAACTGATTTCGTTGTTCAAACGGAGTCAGTTTTGTTTTTAATGGAATATCCTTGTTTTTGTAAAAGTAGGCGGTGTCGAATTTTTACTTGATTTTATAGTGCATTATTGATAAGCTGCATAAGATTTGCAAAAATTGGCGGATTTATGTTGACGATTGAACAAAAACTGCAAATGTTGACAATAAAAACTCTTGACAAGGTGAGGCTTGTTGTGTTATAATATATGGGTAATAAATCATTTGCCGAAGTGGCGGAATTGGCAGACGCCCAGGACTTAAAATCCTGTGGGAGGCGACTCCCGTACCGGTTCGATCCCGGTTTTCGGCACCAAAAGCGTTTTTGCGAAATTTTCACAAAAACGCTTTTGGTTTTTTATAAAAATATTTTAGCTGTTTTTATTGTAAAATGCAGCATAAAGAGGAATTGTAGGCAAAAAGGTTGAAAAAAATTTTATGTTTGGCATTGACAAGGATATATTTTTGTGGTATAATATAAATGTTCTGTTAAAGAACTCAATATCGCAGGGTAGAGCAGTCTGGTAGCTCGTCGGGCTCATAACCCGGAGGT
>JAUZPZ010000003.1 GCA_030705675.1 Bacillota bacterium | reverse complement strand
TGCCGGTGTGATGGAATTGGCAGACGTAGTGGACTCAAAATCCACCGGTGGCAACACCGTGCCGGTTCGAGTCCGGCCACCGGCACCACGTCGGAGCAAAGTTCGCTTTGCTCCGTTTTTGTTTGCACAAAAACATCCGCCTACTTCCTCGCTCCCCCTTTTGGTAAAAGGTTTTTTCGCAAAAGGTCTTTTCGCAAAAGGTCACGCTCACGTCGTCTGCTCGGTTGTAAACGCCCTCGCAACGACTTTGGTTCGCTACCAACCTTTTGCGAGCTACGTTCGGTTATATCCCTGGCATTTAAATTCGCTATAAAAGACACGTCGGAGCAAAGTTCGCTTTGCTCCGTTTTTGTTTGCACAAAAACATCCGCCCGCTACCTTGCTCCTCCTTTTGGTAAAAGGTTTTTTCAAAAAAGGTCACGCTCACGTCGTCTGCTCGGTTGTAAACGCCCTCGCAACGACTTTGGTTCGCTACCAACCTTTTGCGAGCTACGTTCGGTTATATCTCTGGCATTTAAATTCACAATATAATACACGTCGGAGCAAAGTTCGCTTTGCTCCATTTTTGTTCTTGAGACAAAATTTTCGTCCGATACAATAAAAAAAATCAATTAAGATTCCGATTTTTTCAAAATCGGAATCTTCGTTTTATCCGGAAAAACCCGCAGTTTGGTAATTTATATTCTGATAAACAAAAAACAGGTTAAAAATTTACAGAAAATAACAATTATTTGCAAAATAATTTTTACTATTGAAAATGATAAAAAAGTATGATATACTGTAAATTAGAGATCCTAATAGCATAACATGTTGTGCGTGGGATAAAGAGGTTGTGCCTCATTTTTTGCCAATACGGTTAAAAACGAAATTGTAATGTTAATAAAGCTCTGATAAGATTTGTATAATCGGAAAAGAAAGCCTGATTGTACAAATGGTTTATGACAAAACTGTCCTAAAGCCGGAGACCTTGCGCGGGAGATAATCTATATGTACAAATCCCGCATATGGGGACAAGGCAACACTCCGACATACTGTCGGAAATAGCCTTGGTATGAAACAAACGGCGTAAAGGGCAACTTCGGAAACTAAAGGTTGACTACAGGCACTTTATAAAAATATAAGATTCGCACTTGCCGCTTAGGTTAAGTGTGCCCGAAGAACAGGATGAAGAACAATGGATACAGCAGAGAAAAGAAAACAAATAGAAAACACAATAAAGGCATTTACGGAAGCTTTTGAACTTGCGTATGATGTCGTTACTGTTGTAAACACAAAATTAGGATACTGCTATAATGTCGCCGTGGATGAAGGCAAGAGTTGTGATGGACTGCCTGAGGGGGACTTTAACTCTGCATATGAATATATGTGCAGAGAGAAAATAGATCCGCGGGATGTTCACAAAGCAGAGGTAAGCAAGCCGGAAAACCTTTTTAAATATGTTATGGATAAAGACAATATGTCTCCGGTAAAGTTTAGATACAGGGCTAAAAACAATCCTAAAGTGTGGATGGAACAGTCAATTCTGAAACTCGAGCAATATCCTGAAACCGTGTTTCTCTTTGAAAAGGAAGTAATTCCGGAAAACAGAAAGCGGGACATGGGAAATATTATAAAGTTTGTTGAAAACAAATATGTTATGATATTTTCATCAAACCTTACGCAAAACGAGTGTCATGTTGTGGGAAATTGGGAAAATATGCTGATTTCCATTAACAGAAACACAACTTTTGACGAGCTTATAAGATGTGAAGCTGAAACTATACATAATGATTTTTATGAAGATTTTATAAATAAATTTTCAAGAGACGCTTTGATAAAAGCATATAATGAAGGTGCGGAATCGGTATGGATGGAGCATCTGCAAAGATATAATGACGATAAACACCATTGGACAATGACAAAAATGGTGTTTATCAAAGAACAGAAGGACAACGATATACATGTACTGGTTTTTGTTATGCGTATTGACAGGGACGGAGAGTTAAAAAAGGAACGTGACCGTGCAAATGCGCAAATACTTAACATAGGCAGACGTATGTTTAAAATGTATGTTTCCATTGACCTGGACGCGGATATATACAAAATGTACCGGTTTAATGCGGAAAACGAGAAAGTCGGCATGGTTACGGGGAAATATACAAAATTTTTTGACAGACTGCGCGGCAAGATACCGACGCCGTATATAGATCATTTAAGCTCGGAGATTTCCACCGAAAAGCTGAAAGCTTATATCGAAAAGGGAGAAATGAAGACAAAGCTTTTCAGCTGCCCCGTTATAGAAGATGACGGAACAGAGGAATATGTAGAAATATATGTTTTTATGATGAACGATTATGGAAAAAACGGGGTTCTTATGGTAGTAAGAGATGTCACGGATCAGGTGAAACGTGAAAAGACAATACAGAGTGTTAAAAACGAAAAAGATAATATTTTGGCGCTCCGAAACCTGAATAAAGACTTGATAGAGGTACTCGCGACGTTGGTTGAATACCGCGCGCTGGAATCGGGAGAGCACATTAAGCGCATCAAAGGATATACATGCTTGCTTGCAAGGAAGGTAATGCGTGAGTATCCGAAATACGGACTTAATGAAGATAAAATAAACCTTATAGTTGCCGCCTCGGCAATGCATGATATTGGAAAAATAGCAATTCCGGACAGTATACTGCTGAAACCCGGCAGGTTTACGAGAGAGGAATTTGATATTATGCGTGAGCACTCTGAAAAAGGCAGTGAAATTATAAAAATGATTTCAAATGTGCAGGGTGTGGAATATGCGTCATACTGCTATGATATAACGCGTTATCATCATGAACGCTGGGATGGAAAAGGGTATCCGGATGGTTTAAAATGCGAGGATATACCAATTTCGGCGCAAATAGTTTCAATAGCGGATGTTTATGACGCGTTGATAAGTGAACGTTGTTATAAGGAAGCATATTCGACGGAAACGGCATATGAAATGATAAAGGGAGGTCAGTGCGGAATTTTTAATCCTAAGATTTTGCACTGTTTCGATCTTGCGCGTAAGGAGTTTGAAGAACTGGCAAAACAGGATATAACCGAAACGGAAACAGAAATACGCGAGAGCGGAAAAAATATTCATATTACGGGAAAACGTATCCTTGTGGTTGGCCATGATGAAATGTGTCTTGATATTCTCTGCGCGATTATAGAGGAACTGGGTGCCGAATTGGTTTCAGCCCGGAGCGGTACAGAGGCGGTAAGGCTGGTAAAGGATTCTATCGAAGGGTATTTCGATATGATTTTTATTGATGTAAATATGCCGGATATGGACGGGTATACCGCAACCAGACAAATACGGCTGATGGATCGTACCGATGTGAAAAAGATGCCTGTATTGGCTGTAATGTCATGTACAGATGAATACGATAATAAAAAATTTACCGATTGCGGAATAAATGCATTCATTCAAAAGCCTGTAGACACAAGGCAGTTATATATGTGCATGGTGGATTATTTAGGCTGATAAACATACCCGCACGGTAATATTGCGGTTTTTATATGAAAATGGGGAAACACTCGGGCGAAAAAGTGTAAAGGATAAAAGTATATTGGATTTTGGGCAAACTGTCAGGTTTGCCCGGTTTTTTATCCATTGACGGCAATAGGTAGGATAAAATATTTTGGGTGATTAAATATGTTTAATGACAATGAGACAGTAAGGGAAATATGTGAAATTACCGGAGCGCACACAGAGATAAAGAGAGCTGTCAGAAAAACAATCGCGCTTTATGTACGGGGAAACGGAACCCTTGAAATAAGATGTCCGAAAAGTCTTTCCGCCAAAGCAATAATTAAACTTGTACAGGAAAAAGCGGACTGGATCGCGAAAAAAATAAATAAAGCGGAAAAATACAGCGGGCGGCATTATATAAAACAGGTGCACCCGGGCGGCAGTATACCTTTTTTGGGAAAGGATTGTCCCGTTATTGAAACCGATATATTCGCCTATGGCGCAAAAAGCAACTATGGTGACATGAAATTTTATGTATCTAAGGGACTAAGCAGAGAAAAATTTCTTGAACAGATTAAGGAAATATATAAAAAGCTGTTTGCTGAAATTTTAAATGATCACATAAAATATTTTTCAAATATTATGGATTTATATCCCCAAAATGTTCGTGTGGGAACGGCGAGAAGATCATGGGGTTCGTGCAAAGGGAAAAATCTTACATTTACGTGGAGACTCGCAATGGCGGATATGGATGCGGTGGATTATGTGATTATACATGAGCTTGCACATATAAAGCATAAAAATCACGGTAAATTGTTTTGGAAAGAGGTAGAAAAATATAAGCCGGATTATAAAGAATGCAAGTATAGATTGGATGAACTGGCGCACAAAATTGAAGCTGAAAATTTGTAAAGTTTTAATATAAACGGTTTTTACAGCAAAAACTATGCCGGAAAGGGCAAGCGGATTTACTGAAATACGAATATGATTAAAGATTTAACGGGGACCGCGGGGAGTGGAAGGTCCCCGTTTTTTAAAGGCAGAGCATAATTTTAAATTATATTTAAAGAATATGGTGTTTTAATGTAAGATAAATAAAACATTGAAATTTCCTTGATTTTTGGTAAATTTGCCTTTTGCTTTTTTTCTTGAAATATGGTATAATAAACATATAGATATGTTTATTATATGTTTTAAAAGCCCGTGCGAAATTTTCGCCCTGCGGCTAAGCCGCATGTAGCCGAAACGCACATGGGCAATTATACCATAACCTTGCAGGTATGGTATAATAAAAGCGACACAAGCAAAGAAGTAGCTTTTACTATAGCTTGTCGCTTTCCGAGTTTTTAAAAATCCTTTTAAAAACTCCCTACAGACATGATTTTATCTATGGCTGAACGCATAGCGCCCGCGAATTTTCGCCCTGCGGCTAAGCCGCATGTAGCCGAAACGCACATGGGCAATTATATAGTAATGTTTTATTTGTAAAATTTCAAAAAGGAGGGACATGAAGGAAATGTTTAAAGTAAATGAATATGTTATTTACTCTACCAATGGGGTATGCAAGATTGAGGCAATTTCAAAAAGGGAAGTGTGCGGAGAAGCGCAGAACTATTATGTTCTTAATCCCGTTTTTGATGAAAAATGTAAGTTTTTTGTGCCCGTTGACAATAATAGGCTTACGTCAAAAATGCATAAGGTTCTATCTTCAAAGGAAGTGTATGAGCTTATTAAATCCATTCCGTCAGAGGAAAACATATGGATAGAAAACGAAAACGACCGTAAAGAGAAATATAAGCAAATTCTTGAAAACGGGGATCGTGAGAAAATTATGCGGATTATAAAAACCCTTCAGGTTCGCCGGAAAGAGCGTGTCAAAAATAATAAAAAGCTTCGTCTTGTTGATGAAAAACTGCTTGGTGATGCTGAAAAGTTTCTTTACGAGGAATTTGCATATGTGCTTAATATCAACTGCGATCAGGTTTTGCCGTTTATAACGCAGCAGATAAAAATAGAAAAGGAATAAAATACATAAAATAACGATTGCCGGTTTTGCCGGGGGGGTTTAGGCATTATATGGATTTTTATGTATGTACTTTTGCAGAACAAAGCATAACGCTTAAAAATGTCATACAATATGCGTAAATGTTGCCCCGCGGCTTTAATAGAAAGAGAAAATATCATAAGGAAATATCCCGGCAAAATACAAAGGTAAAATACACAGAATTTATAGCCATCAAAAAGAAAACGAGCCGAAATTCAGCTGTTAAAGCTGAATTTTAGCTCGTTTTTTGTACATAACTTTTTGGGAAAGCCATTTTGCGTGTAGTCCGTTGGTTTTAATGAAAATCTACTGTTTCCCCAAATTTAATTATTTATTAAAAAAATTATTCTTTAAGAACAAAATTTTTTATTTAATATATTGATGCCAAAAGAAAGTAAAAATCCTAAAACGGCAATAAGCATGCAGAAAAACAGCTGTGCCATACTGCCATAATGTATAGGAATTATAATAACTGTTGTCGCAAAAACAATTCCAATAACACAGTGATGCGCAATGCTGTAATATTTATTAAATATGTAATTTACAAGCCGCGATAAAACAAGTACTGTAGCGGCGATTCCGAAAATCCACGGCAAAATGACAAAAAAATCAAAATTTCCTATTCCATTATTGAGAGGTATATATAAATTCAGAAACATAAGCAGTGAAGATGAACTCATTCCCGGTACTATCAAGGAAACACCCCATAATACCCCGCTGAATAAAAACCACCACAAATTGGGGACTACCGAAATACTGTGGCTGAATTTTAAAAATTCAAATATAGAAAGAGGAATAATAGTGCTCAAAATTAGCCATATAAATGTTCCCTTGGGGCGCCCTTTTGCGGACGCCTCTTTAAAAAGGGCAGGTATCATTCCGACTATAAGACCTATAAAAAGGCAGGTTGCCTGAAGTGCATATTTGTTGAAAACATCTGCCATCACACGTGCTGTCAGCCAAAAGCCCAAACCAATTCCAAGAACAAATGGGGTAAGGATAGGTAAGTTTCGCTTGAGTGATACTCTTGGGTGAGCAAGAGTTTCCATAAGCGGTTCATATAAACCGAACACAAGCATCATTACTCCGCCGCTGAATCCGGGCAACATCCCGGCGATTCCGGTTATCATGCCTTTTAAGATTAACATTAGCCAATAACCTTTTAGCAGAGAACGAAAGGTAGTTTTGTTTATTATACTCATTTTCTTTTCTCCAATTTTTTTGGAAGTATTTGGAAGTAAAAATATTATGAATTCTTTAAAATCACTTCTTCAAGAGCCTCCGCCACTCTTTCGCAGGAATCATAACAGTTTTCAATACAGGTGTAAATTTCACGCCATGCCGTTACTTCGCGCAGATCCGTACCGTCAATCATAAGATTGCGCACAGCCGTGATGTAGCGTCTATCGCCGTCTTCTTCCAAAGTATTGACTTCAATGGTATAGCGGCGCAGATCGGGATCTTTTTTGAAATGACGGAACTGGGATAGGTATTCTTTAAGCTTGTCACATATTTCAACGACTACATCAACCATGCCGTAAACGTCGGAGCGGCAATGGTGGATATCATTCATATACATAAGAAGCATTACTTCTTCGACACAGTCACAGATTTCGTCAAGAAGATGAGCAATATCAGTTATATCTTCCCTGTCGATAGGCGGCAAAAACTCTTTTATCAAATGTTCGGTCATTTCGTGTTTTTTCTGGTCTGCCGCACGTTCCAGATCATGCATTTGTTCTTTGTAAGAATCAAGCTTGCCATAAGAATATGTGCCGAATATTTGCTTTAAAGTACCGGCGCAGCCGCAGCCGCATTCAATCATATCCTCAAAGAAATCGAAGTAATCGTATGATGTTTTTTTCATTATGTAAGAGCTCCCTTATATTAAAATATTAAAATAAATACCTTTGCCATTATAAATCCCACGAGTCCGCATCCGGGGAAGGTAAGTATCCACGTAAGTACCATTTCGCGTACAATGCCCCAGTTAACCCGCTTCAAACTGCGCGACGCGCCGACACCCATTATAGCGGTGGTCTTTGTATGGGTGGTGGAAACGGGCAAGCCCGTAATTGAAGCAAGAAGCAAACATATGCCGCCTGCAGCGTCAGCTGAAAACCCTTGATATTTTTCAAGCTTTACCATGTCCATACCCACGGCTTTTATAATTCTGTATCCTCCGATTGAAGTGCCAAGACCCATCACGGCGGCACACAAAACCATCAGCCAAATCGGAATAGTTACCGATCCTGTTTGGCTCTGACCTTTCGCAAGGAACATTCCGAGAAGAAAAACCCCGATAAATTTCTGACCGTCCTGCGCCCCGTGCATAAAAGCCATAAGTCCGCTACCTGTGACCTGTGCTTTCTGAAAAAAACCCTCTGTTTTTGTGCGGTTTTTATTTACACACATGAATTCGGTAATTTTTGTTATTACAAAGCCCAGCACGAAGCCAAGTATTGATGACAGCACAAGACCGTATAAGACCTTTAGCCATTCGTGCCCGTTAATGCCTTTAAAGCCGTTCTGAAGAGCAATTGCGGCTCCGGACACTCCTGCTATCAGCGCATGGCTCTCGCTCGTGGGTATTCCGAACTTCCAGGCAATGGTTGCCCACAGAACAATGGCGACTAAAGCCGCGCACAGCGCTATCAGAGCTTTATGGGCATCTCCGCCGAAATCGACCATATTATAAATGGTTTCCGCGACACTCTTGTTTATATGGGTCATAAAAATTACACCGGCAAGGTTAAGAATAGCCGCCATCAAAATAGCTGCGCCGGGTTTCATGGATCTTGTGGAAACGCAAGTCGCTATAGCGTTTGGCGCATCAGTCCACCCATTTACAAGAATAACCCCCAAAGTAAGCAGCCCGGTTACTATAAGCGAAGGATGCTGACTCATAAGAGATAAAAAATACGGTAACGAAATATACTCCATAATATTCAGTTTTCTCCTTTATATAATTTGTAATTTTCAAATATCACCGCGAATATTAAGCGTGAAATATTTTGAATTTATTATAGTTTGGTAACTTCAGCCCATTTAACACGTTTTTCATACATCGACAGCACTTTTATACGCAATCCATGCGCCTCAAATTCGGGATGGTCTTCCTTGCCCGGAATATATGACAGGTAATTCATGATAAATCCGCCGAATGTATTAAAATCCTGTGAAGGAAGATCAATCTTAAGCTTTTTCAGCACCGTATCCATAGGCGCGTTTCCCGATATTTTCCATTTGTTTTGGTCAAGTAAAGTAATATCCGGAGTATCCGCCAGATCCTTTTCATCATAAATTTTACCGAGAAGGACCTCAATCAGATCTTCCATGGTAACAAGCCCGGCGGTGCCGCCGTATTCATCAATAACAATAAACATATGGGATTTTTCTTTTTGCATCTTATGAAACAGCACATTTGCGTGAGTAGTACCGGGGACAAATTTTGCTTCATGTATAAGTCCACGGAAGTCTATATCATTTCCTTCTCTGCATGCAAGTAAAAAATCTCTTGTATATAAAATCCCCACAATGTCGTCGATACTTTCTCCGCATATGGGTATTCTTGAAAATTTCCTTTTCTCGATCAATTCCAAAATGTCTTCCGCCGAGTAATCGAGCCACGCAACGAGCATTTCAGTTCGCGGAACCATAATTCCCTCTGCCGTTATGTCGTCAAACTCAAAAATATTTTCTATCATTTCTTTGGCGGCGAGATCAATTGAACCGTTCTCCTGACCGGCGTCCACCATATTCATTATATCTTCCTCGGAAACATCCTCCCCCGTTTCATGGGGGTTGATGGAAAGCAGCCGGAGTACCCCGTTTGTGGAAACGGAAAGCAGCCATATTATAGGCTGTAAGAGGACCGATACTGCCGTTATAGCACCGCATACCCCCCGCGCAAGCTTCTCGGCATTCCTCATTGCTATTCTCTTGGGAACAAGCTCCCCGAAAACAAGGGTAAAGTATGACAAAATAAGAGTTATTAAAACTACCGCAATCGTATTGACCGTTTTAGCCGGGATAGCATTTGTGCCCCAAATTTTTGTAAACAAATGAACAAGGGGACCTGAAAAACTGTCGGCGGCAAAAGCTGAACCCAAAAAACCGGCAAGAGTTATACCAATTTGAATTGTTGAAAGAAAAGTTGTCGGTTCAGTTACCATTTTAAGCATTTTTTTTGCTTTTCCATCACCATATTCAGCTTTTTTCCTAACATTTGTTTCATTTAAAGAAATAACGGCGATTTCCGTCGCGGCAAAAAAAGCATTTAATAAAATCAGGACAATTTGTAAAAGTAATTGTCGCCCTATAGTTCCCATATTTGAATTCTCCTTAATAAAACCTTTAAAGAGCATAAAAACAAGACTTGCGTATATGGTGACAAGTCATTGTTAAATCAAATTCTTAAAAATTTAATTGTTTTGTCAAAATTATTCTTTTGTGGCATAACAGTATGCCCCGCTTCTTGTAAATTAATTTATTTGCCATTTCATTGTCAACAGAGCAACTTTTTAAAATTAATTACAGAATTATAGTCTGCAATTTTTTTTATTTTATTAAACATAAGCCTTTCCAAAAACAAAAGTATTAATATGGTTTTACAGTGAAAATGCAAAGCCGGAAGTTTCGTGGCTTTGATGATTGAGGGTTGTCCTATATTAAAAACCGTAAAGCCGCAATATTCTGCGACCGTTTCAATTACGGAAAATCTTATATTCCGCTTTATAAAAAGTCATATTATAGCGAAACCCGAATAAAAATGTATTATGAATGCAGAAAAATATTTTATAAAATTCGGCTGACCGTTTAACGGTACAGGAAGATTATTCATATCACACACATCTTCTATTATATTATATAACGATTATTTCTCTCTGTCAACTTAAAATGCCAAAAGTTAACAAAATATTTATATTTTGACAAATCTTGCGAAACGATTGTGGGTGCTGCTTTAAATATGGTTTATATAACACTTATAATAGGTATATACAAGTAGCATTATCGCCTTCTCATACGTATTATAGTTATATGTGTCAAAATAGGCGTTAATTATCCCCCCATAAAATATTTTCATTTATTTTATCACAATAAAACTGTAAAATCAAGTAATATTATGCCAAAATATACTGGGATATTTTCCCAGTAACATTTTCCCGTATACATACAGATATTTTTATTAAAAATACAGATTATGGTTAAAATTAACAAAAAAGATACCACAAAATCAGCAAAAGCACCACAGGAAAATTAAAGAAAAGGGTTTACAAGAGTTATAAAATAATGTATAATAAAATAAAAAGAGTATAATAAAAAATAAATAATAAAATTTATTGCTGTTTGGTAAAAACTATTCTTTGCAAAAATGCCGCTTTAGCGTGCAGAATAACATGTTTTTGCCCGGTAAATTTTTAAGGAGAACGAAATGAAAAGTAAAATCATTGCAACTATTCTTATTTTGACGATGCTTGTTTCATATTCAACGATGGCATCTGCAAACGTGACAATACCGTTGGTTAGTAACAAAACACATTTTGGAGGATATACTTCTCATTCGGCAGTTATGCTTACGACGGGAAATGTTTTGGCGCAATATTTTACAACCAACAAACTGCTTAAGTATTACAGTGCAATATGTCCAAGTTACGGCGATAACGTGGGCTCTCTTACCCTGTCTATATATCAGTGGCAGGGCAGCTATGCAAGCACCTTGCAGTCCACGGCAATAGCAAGTAATTGTTTTACGAATTTTAAAGACAATCAAGAGTTAGGGGTAGCTATACCGGAGTATACTTATACCGGGGCTTTTCTCGCGGTATTTTCCAACCCTGTACAGCAGGTGGGCGTTTGGAAAAGTACTGATGGTGTTTACAGTGGCGTGACAAGCAATATTTACATAAATGGCACTGAATATGACAACCAAAGTTTTGAGGCGAATATAAAAACAATGGAAATTTTAAATGTAAGCGGGGTCGTACATAATCCACGCGACGCTTACAGCCTTATTCAGGCTGAAAGCTATGATAAGAAAAGCCAAAACATTACTAATAACACCACATCAATATATGTTAGCAGCGCAAATACGGCCACCGCGTACGCGGATGTGGCGTTTGGAGCAACAACCCCTCAAGGAATAAATATGAGGGTAAACCCTTATAAGTGCTCAAGCGGAGATACAGGGGAAATCCATGTAATGCTTGATGATCCTGAACAAGGTACAAAAATTGCCGAGATCTATTTTGAATATACAACGCAGGATCCAACATGGATTACAATTCCGTGCAATATAAGCGCAAATGTAACCGGCACTCATGATGTTTACCTTGTGTTTGACGGATGCTACTATTCTGTTGACTGGTTCCAGTTTTCAACAACATCTGTCGGAACCTCATATTATAACGACAGGCTTACAAATTTTACCCCCGTCGCGGATAGCAGCCTTACACAGGATTACAGCGACACATGGTCTGCTACGGATATGATGGGCAGGAAGCTTCCGGGCTATGAAACCGTAGGCGCAAAGGATGAAGATAAGCAAGTAGGAATGTTTTATTGGACGTGGCACGCTCAACCCACGCTACTGGACACCCAAGGTGTATTTAATAATGAAGAAACGCTTAAAGAATACCTTCGTACACATCCAGGAGGTACGGAAGCGGATATAAAAAATGCCTGGACGTGGGATAACGGCGCAGGTAGCTGGGGAACCGGAATACATATGTGGAACCAATCTATTTACGGCTATTACCACGGACTTGACGCTTGGGTAATGCGTAAACAAATGGAACTGCTCTCGGCGGCAGGCGTGGATGCTCTTTTCTTTGACGCAACAAACTCGTCCCTTACATGGACCGGTGGATATATGACGCTGGGCGGGGTACTTCATTCTATGCGCCAAAGCGGCATAAAGACTCCTCAGATGTCATTTATACTTCCGTTTACCGCAAATGATGCCACAAATATGGATTTAAGAAGGATCTATCAGTCGATGTATGGTACGGGTCTTTACAGTGACACATGGTATTACTGGGACGGCAAGCCTGTTATTATGGGCTGCCCTGACACACTTGGTAATGATACGGGATATAGCGATATAAACGCGCTCAACAGCACAATTAGTAACTTCTTTACCTTCCGTCCGGCTCAAGCGTCGTATAGAAACGGCCCGACAAGGAATCCAATGTGGCCATGGCTTGAGGTGTATCCTCAGCACGGATTTACTCCGCTTACAAACAATAAATTTGACTATGAATGCGTCTCTGTAGGTGTTGCACAGAACAGCAATGACAATGGACTTACCGCTATGAACGGCGAAGGGGTGTACGGGAGAAGCTTTACCTATAATGACAGATTCAGCCTTCTCAGTGATGACTCAAAGTATTATGGATATAATTTCCAGGAACAGTGGTCAAGGGCTCTTGAGCTTAACCCCAAGATGGTATTTATAACAGGCTGGAACGAATGGCAAGTAACTCATTATACCACATGGCAAGGAATTGCAGGTGCATTCCCAGACCAGTACCGCGACGAATACAGCCGTGATATTGAGCCTACAAAAGGGGACTTTAAAGATAACTATTATTATCTTATGACAAAGTATATACGTCAGTTCAAAGGTGTAAATCAGACGCCCGTGGCAAGTGTGGAAAAGACGATAAATTTATCGAACGGCTTTAGTCAGTGGAGTGATGTAGGTCCCAACTTCTACGGATATAAAGGTGGCACGGAAGTTCGTAACTACTATTCTATGGGCAGACAGCAGCTTTATAATAATAATACAGGAAGAAATGATATAGTTCTTTCAAAGGTTGCAAGGGATGCGAATAATCTGTATTTCTATGTAAAAACCACAAATAACATTACTCCTTATACGGATCCGGGATGGATGCGCTTGTATATAAATACTGACCGTACATATGCAACGGGCTGGGAAGGTTATGACTTTGTTGTAAACCGTATAAATCCATCTTCTTCAACGAGCGCTACACTTGAATACAGTGATAATGGCTGGAACTGGAGTAACGTGGGAGCAGTTACATATACTGTAAACGGGAACGAAATGATGATACAAATTCCCAGAGAATATCTTGGGCTTGATAATAAGCTTGTTGATATTGAGTTTAAGTGGAATGATAACTGCCAAAATGACGGGGATATAATGGACTTCTATAATAACGGCGATACGGCTCCAGTAGGCAGATATGCTTACCGTTACACCGAAACCACAGCAAATGATACTACTCCGCAGGATGAGCCTGTAACTGTAAATCAGATAAAGGCGAACGAGTATAATCAAACGGTAATTATGGCTGTGGGAAGCAGCGAGGCATTTGTGAAGGGAAAACAGACGCAGGTCGATGCAAATTCGCAAATTGTACCGCAAGTTATAAATAACAAAACTATGATTCCCATACGCTTTTTGTCGGAGGCGTTTAACGCCGGGGTTTCGTGGAATGACAGCACAAGTACCGCTTCTATAAAAAAAGGAAGCAAAACAGTTGAAATTGGTGTAGGGAAAAACTACATGACCATAAACGGAACGAAATCAGCACTTGAATCAGGGGCCGTACTTATAAACGGCAGGGTATTTGTGCCTTTGCGTGATATTGCAGTCGCTCTTGATAAAAAGGTTTATTGGCTTGATCCAGGTCTTATCCTTGTGGGAGAAAATCCGGCAAGTGTTTACAATTATACCTGGGTTAAGGATCTGGCACAGGACGCTTACGGAATAAGATAATGTAGTAGCAATATTGCTTTTGATTATTTCGCCCAAAAATAGAAATTGCAAGAAACTCCCATGGCAATATCTGCCATGGGAGTTTCTTTCCACGGCGCGCCGCTTATTTTTAATATTGAAAAAAAGGATACGATCAGTGTTGCTTAAACAAATAAAAAAGGAACAGAGAAGGGGGACTGCTCTGTTCCTTTTTTGAAAAAGGGGGTTTAAAAGGCAATAGCCTTTTAAGTGTATTTATGAGGTCACTCATATTATTGCCGGATTAAAAATTAATATTCAAAAAATAATTTATTTTTATGAAGATAAAATACAGGAAAATTAATAGAATGTATTCGGAATTTTTGAAAGAAAGGGAATAAACTTAGATATATTGAAGATATAATATTAAATATGATAAATTTATATTTACAAATGAGCGAGGTATTTCCCGTATAGAAAATATGCCCCGCTTTTTTCAAATTTAATAAAAATAAATAGATATGGCGCGCTCGTTCGAGCACCCCATATTATTGCAATTTTGCTGGTTTACTGGGGCTTACTGCCGTAAATAAATTTTAATTTAGCGCTTGTTTCGTCGCTCATAAATTCGTCGTCTTTTTTTATCGCTTCCCATTGCAAGGATGACCCCGCATAATTTACATATATAAGACTGCTTGTGCCTTCAAAAACACCTTTACCGGCTTTTACTATTTCTGCCGGGAGAAACAGGTCTGACAAAGATGAGCAGTTGTTAAAAAGACCGGAGCTGAGTTCGGTAACGCCATAAGGAATTATAATGCTCCGAAGACTGACGCATCCGGAAAACGCAAACTGACCGAGAGATATAAGAGAGTCAGAAAGAGTAATCTTTTCAAGGTTTGCACAGTCGCTGAAAGCGGCCTTTTCGATACTTACAACGGCGGCGGGTAGTGTAATTTCCCTTATTCCGCTGCTCTCAAAAGCGGAGGCTCCTATTTTTGTAAGAGAAATGGGGAGCTGGACGGTTTCAAGGGATTTACAATTGTAAAAAGCCTTTTGGTCAATAGAAAGCAGTTTTGAAGAAAATTCTACGTTTGACAGTGAGGTGCACATGCTGAAAACCTCTTTGCGAAGGCTGTCTATGTTACGGGGCAAAGAAATCCCGGTTATGCTTTCACAGCCGAAGAAGGCAGATTCACCCAAATATACAAGATTTGCGGGCAGGGTTGGGTTTTCAAGATTGTTGCAATACGCAAAGGCTCCGCTTCCTATATAATTTACGCTTTCGGGAATAGTGATTTTTTTTATGGCGGTGTTATTATCAAAGGCAGAATCATTTATTGCCGTAAGACCATTAGGTAAATTTACTTCGCTTAAAGCGCTGCATCCGGCAAAAGCGTAGGAAGGAACTTCGTTTATTTTGCCGGGAAGAGTAATTTTTGTGAGAGAACGGCAATTGTTAAAAGCTCCGTCCCCTATTGAGGTCACAGTGTCAGGCAAAGTAATGCTTTTGAGCGAGGTGCAATTCATAAGCATACCGTAAGGAACGCTCATGAGATATTGGGGAAGCTTTATTTTCCTGAGGGAGGAACAGCCGGCAAAAACGCGCGCTCCGAGGGTTATCACCCCGTCCGGCATAGTAACTTCTTTAAGAGCCGTGCATCCGCTGAAAGCTTCGCTTCCGATAGCGGTAATTTTGTCGTGAAATGTTACATCTTTAATAAAAGTACAGCCTGAAAAAGCGTTGTCGTAAATTGATGTGACTGAATCGGGTATCTTGACGCTTGACTTATTGCCGCAATAGCGTATGAGCGTCGCGTCCACTATAACAAACCCGTTTTCGTCAGCGTAACTCTGCGGGGATTTGAGCACCTTTGCCAAATCGTTGCCACATGAAGAAAGCAGAGTGGCAATTATTAAAAATATAAGTAAATATATTGGTTTTCGTTTCATTTGTATATTTCCTCCGTAAAAAAATTTCCATTTAACAAACATTTTAATTATAACACCTAAAGACTTATATTTCAATACCGAAACAAAAAAATTTTGTGAGTCAAAGTTCAGTTTTAAAGCTATGCGGGTGACGCTTAACTCCCGATTTCCCAGCATACGCATAGCCTCCCCCAAATTTTCATTCATTATATATGCTTTTATTGATAGTCCTCCAGTTTTTTTTGAGGCAGTGGGACAAATAATAATTCACTGTACGATAAATCCCTTGCAATTAATCCGACATCTTTTATAATTGTAATGTTAGTATCTATATATTTAATAATGGCGTATATTTTGCCCTGCAGGGACTGGATAAGGTAAACAGATATAATAATTTGTTTTAAATAGGATTCTACAATGCTTTTGCTAAACATAAGCTTTGAATAAAGTTCGTTATAAGTAACCGGAAAATTTCAAACTTCTCGTCATCATTATATATTTTTGCGTTTTCCGAAGCAACATAAAGTATTTCGGCACATACCTGTATATGCTCTCCTATTTCGCCTCCATTTATTAACAGCAGTTCACATATCTGGTATGTTCTTATATTTGAGTATTGAAATAACAGATTATCGTATAAAAATAATCGACCATATTTGTCTATAAATACCGCACCGCCTTGTGTTTATTATGCCATAATTTTTTGCGGACTGCAAGAATCAAAAAAATTCTGTCCAATTGTCACTTATTATTGACAGTTGAACATTTCATATAAGAAATTGGAAGTGGTGATTTGTTGACATTTTTCGATATTTGTGATAATATTATTGTATATATACTTTGGAGGCTTTCAATATATGGTTCAAATAAAAAGTGCAGATATACATCCTTTATCCGTAGGTATTGATATTGGCTCGACTACGGCAAAGGTTGTGCTTCTTGATGAAAATAATAAAATTAAATATGAACGCTATGAAAGACATTTCTCTCAGATAAAAAATAAAGTTATAGAAATTTTAAAGGACATGGGCAAGCTTGTAAAAGGGAAAAGCTTTTCTATAGCGATTTCGGGGTCTGCCGGGCTTGGTCTTGCTCAGACGCTGAACATCCCTTTTGTTCAGGAGGTTTACGCTACGGGAGAAGTGGTAAAGCTTCTTGAACCTGAGACGGGAACGGTTATAGAGCTTGGGGGAGAGGACGCAAAGATCATTTTCCTGAGTGGCGGTATTGACGAGCGTATGAACGGCTCATGTGCGGGAGGTACCGGTGCATTTATAGACCAAATGGCGACACTGCTAAATGTGAGCGTGGATGAAATGGATAGGCTTAGCCAAAATTACTCTAAGCTTTACCCTATAGCTTCGCGCTGCGGGGTCTTTGCAAAGACAGACATTCAGCCCCTTTTAAATCAGGGAGCACGCAAGGAAGATATTTGCGCAAGTATATATCAGGCTGTTGTAAACCAGACAATTGCGGGACTTGCCCATGGAAGAAAGATTAAAAGTAAGGTAATGTTTTTGGGTGGGCCGTTATATTACTGCAAAGGGTTGCGTGACAGGTTTACAGATACTTTAAAACTTACTGACGAAACCGCTTTATGCCCTGAGTACGCTCGTTTTGCTGTTGCTCTTGGGGCTGCTTTTTATGCGGAAAAAACGGGAAAAGCTGTAGAATACGAAGACCTTATGCGGAATATAAACACAGTATCTCTTGTAAAACAAGGCGCGTCTTTGCCCCCTTTGTTTAAAAACAGGGAAGAATATGACGAGTTTATAACTCGCCATGAAAAAGCTACTGTTAATAAGGTTGATATAAGCAAATATTCGGGCAGGGCTTATCTCGGTATCGACTGCGGAAGCACTACCACAAAGCTGCTGCTTATTTCTGACAATATGGAAATTTTGTACTCATATTACAGTTCAAACAAAGGTAATCCGGTTGAAATTGTGAGGGAACAGTTAGTAAAGATTTATGATTTATGCGCGGACAGAATAAAAATATGTGGAAGCGCGGTTACGGGTTATGGCGAGGAACTTATAAAAAGTGCGTTTGGAATAGATATAGGGGTTGTTGAAACTATTGCGCATTATACGGCGGCAAAATTTTTCCGGCCGGATGTGGATTTTATACTGGATATTGGCGGTCAGGATATAAAGTGTTTTAAAATACGGGGCGGGGCAATTGACAGCATTATGCTGAATGAGGCGTGTTCTTCCGGCTGTGGCTCGTTTATAGAAACGTTTGCGCGTTCGTTGGGCAGCGAAATAGAAGAATTTTCCCGAAAAGGTCTTGCTTCTAAGGCACCCGTCAATCTTGGCAGCAGATGTACGGTATTTATGAATTCTTCTGTAAAGCAATCCCAGAAGGACGGTGCTACAATAGGAGATATTTCCGCCGGACTTTCTATAAGTATAGTAAAGAATGCCGTTTACAAAGTAATTCGCGCCGGCTCGCCGGACGAATTAGGAAAGAATATCGTGGTTCAGGGAGGAACTTTTCTGAACAACGCCGTGCTACGCGCTTTTGAAATCGAGCTTGGAGGAAATGTGATACGCCCGACAATAGCAGGACTTATGGGAGCTTACGGTGCTGCGCTGCAATCTATGCGCATTACAAATTCCGCAATTCTTAAAAAGGAAGAACTGGAGAATTTTATACACAATTCAAAACTTACTGTGTGCAAGGGTTGTACAAATCATTGCCGCATTACTATAAATACATTTTCGGACGGAAATAAATATGTTTCGGGCAATCAGTGTGAAAAGGGTCTTGGAATTAAAAAAGCCGCTGATCCGCTACCTAACCTTTATGAATTTAAGAGGAATAAGCTGTTTTCTCTTAAAAGAAGCCCTCAGGCAAAGCGCGGAAAGCTTGGTCTGCCCATGGCGCTTGGAATGTATGAGCTTGCGCCGCTTTGGCACGGCATTTTTAACGAACTTGGATTTGATGTTGTTTTGTCCGGACCATCCAGCCGCCGAATATATGAAAAAGGGTATTTTTCAATACCCTCCGATACGGCATGTTATCCGGCAAAAATTATGCACGGACACATTGAAGAATTAATCGAGCAAGGGGTGGAGGCTATATTTTATCCGTGCCTGTCATATAACGTGGATGAAGGCATAGGGGATAATCATTATAATTGTCCGGTCGTTGCCTATTACTCCGAGTTATTAAACGGAAATATGGAAAACTTGGGCAAAGTAAAGTTTCTTTACCCGTACTTGAATGTAAATAACCGCAAAGAGCTTACAAGAGAATTGTACAAATATCTTAGAAAATTTTACAGCATATCCGCTTTAGAGATAAAAAAAGCCGTAAAAGCCGGGTTTGACGAGTATGAAAGCTATATGAATGAGGTACGTACTGAAGGGGAAAAGGCACTTGAGTATGCCCGCACTCATAATAAGCGCATAATGATTCTTGCGGGACGCCCGTATCACATTGATCCGGAAATCGGGCATGGAATTGATAAACTTGCCCTTTCTCTTGATTTTGTTGTTGTAAGCGAGGATAGTGTATGCCACCTTGCGGATCCGCAGCCTGTGCATGTGCTTAACCAATGGACTTACCATTCGCGCCTGTACCGTGCGGCACGCTACGCGGCGGAACATAGCGATACACAGCTGGTGCAGTTAGTTTCCTTTGGCTGTGGGGTTGACGCCATAACAACGGATGAAGTAAGAGAAATTCTTGAAAGTTCCAATAAATTTTATACTCAAATAAAAATCGATGAAATTACAAATTTAGGAGCCGTAAAAATAAGGCTACGCAGCCTTATCGGCGCAATGGAGGAAAGAGGTGAAATATAGTGGATAATACTTATATTAGTTTTACAAAGGACATGACTAAAGATTACACTATACTTATACCCACTATGCTCCCTATCCACTTTAAAATGATTACCCGTGTTTTAAATTATTACGGCTATAAAACGGAAGTTTTGGATACGTCGGGCAAACAGGTGGTCGACTGCGGACTGAAATATGTTCATAATGACACTTGTTATCCCGCAATTCTTGTAATAGGACAGCTTATAAACGCATTGCAAAGCGGGAAGTATGATGTAAATAAAGTGGCACTTATGCTTTTTCAGACGGGAGGCGGATGTCGCGCGTCGAACTATGTTTCGCTTTTGCGCAAAGCATTGAAAAAAGCGGGTTTGGGGCATGTACCGGTAATTGCTTTCGGTATTGCGGGCATAGAAAAGCATACGGGAATGCAACTTGATATAAAAAAGCTACACAGAATGATGTACGCCGTGCTTTACGGGGATTTGCTAATGTCGCTTGTAAATCAGGTAAAACCTTATGAATTGCAGCAAGGGGAGGCGGAGTCTTTGGCGGATAAATGGATGAACCGTTTATCCGATGAAATGGTGTCCTTTCACATGAGTTACAGAAAAATAAAGCAGAATTATAGGGAAATTATCAGGGAGTTCAGCGATATTCCAAAGGAAAAAATAGATAAAATCAAAGTGGGTGTTGTGGGAGAGATCTTTGTAAAATATTCTCCGCTGGGCAATAATGATTTGGATAAGTTTCTCCATAATGAAGGGGCGGAAGTGGTTGTGCCGGGATTGCTTGATTTTATGTTGTACTGTACTTTTAACCCTATTTATGACAATAAGCTGTACGGAATAAATAAAATACAAAGTATTGCCTATAAGGCGGCATATAAATTTCTTCTTAAAAAACAGCGGGATATAATAGATATAATGAAGTCGTCAGGAGAATTCATGCCTCCCACGCCATTTGAAAAAACGGTTTCGCTTGTTAAGGGATATATAGGTCTCGGAACAAAAATGGGAGAAGGCTGGCTGCTTACGGCGGAGATGTTAGAGCTTGCCCATGAAGGAGTAAAGAATATAATATGTACACAGCCGTTTGGATGCCTGCCTAACCATATATGTGGCAAAGGCATGATGAAACCTATAAAAGAGCGCAATCCCGACGTTAATATTGTCGCGATTGATTATGATGCCGGAGCAACACAGGTAAACCAGGAGAACAGAATAAAACTTATGCTTGCAAATGCTAAAGTTGTACATGCGTAAAAATATATGAGAATGAGCAACTATTAATATGTTGTGGTGATTGTAAAAGATATGGAAAAGAAGGAATTTTTAAAGGGATTTAAAGACGGGATTCCCATAGGACTTGGCTATCTTTCGGTTTCGATAAGCATTGGTATAATGGCGGTAGGCAGTGGACTTTCTGTTATAAGCTCACTGCTTATTTCAATGACGAATTTAACTTCGGCGGGACAAGTCGCGGGCATTTCCGTGATTGCCTCGGGTGGAACGCTTATAGAAATAGCCTTGACACAGCTTGTTATAAATATGCGGTATTCGCTTATGGGAATATCCCTTTCTCAGAAAGCAGATGTTAATTTTACAACCCCACACAGAATGTTTTTGGGGGCGTTTATTACCGACGAAATTTTTGGGGTCGCCTCGTCAAGAGCAGGGGATATAAATACTGCATATATGTACGGGCTTATAATTGTACCCTACATAGGCTGGGCCGCCGGAACTCTTATAGGCTCGGTTATGGGAAAGCTGCTTCCTCCGGCAATATATGCGGCGTTGGGACTTGCCATATACGGAATGTTTATAGCCATTGTCGTTCCTGCCATGAAAAAGAGCCGTGAAATAGCCTTTGCGGTGCTTATTGCGGCGGCGATTAGCACGGCGATACATTTTATCCCGCTTTTGTCAGGGATAGGTTTTGGGTTTTCCGTGATAATATCGTCGCTTGTGGCGTCGGTGATAATGGCGTTTATTTCTGTAAGGAGGCGGCAGGATAAATGAAAATATTTTTATACATACTCGTAATGGCGGTCGTTACATATTTTATAAGGATGGTGCCTTTTACCCTATTCAGAAAAAGAGTAAAATCACCTTTTCTGCAAAAATTTTTTGAATATATTCCGTATGCGGTTTTAAGCGCCATGACAATACCTTGGATATTCAGCGGCAGCAGGTGCACGGCTTTAAGCACCGGAGTGGCTTTCGCGGTTGCTGTGGTATTGGCTTATTTTGAACGTTCCCTTCTTACTGTTGCAATGACGGCATGTGCGGCGGCGTTTGCAGTAGAAATAATTTTTTATTTTGTGTAGAAATAAGAAATTATTTTGTGTGAAAGTCTTGAATTACAGACGCTTTTGTGATAATATATACATAAGTACATTTATCGTGCCATCTATAAAAGCACAGATGGCGGCGGAAAAAATAAAATAATCGGATGAAGAATTCGGGAGAGAACTTTTTTAAGTCACCGAAGGGGCGAAACTCTCAGGTAAAAGGACTGGATTCCGACGAAACTCTGGAAAGCATATTTATGCACCGACGAAGCAATTCGCAAGCTATGCGGAGAATCTTTCAGGTAACCAAGACAGAGAACTTTTCATAAAATGATTTTACGGGGAGTGGTCTATTTTGGTTACTTTTATTTTTGCGATGATAGGCACAGTTGCGTTTGCGGTTTCCGGGGCGATGACGGGTTTGAAAAAACAGATGGATATATTCGGCGTGATAACGCTTGGAATAGTCACGGCAGTCGGCGGCGGGGTAATAAGGGATATTATTATAGGAATGGTTCCCCCGGTAATATTCAGGGACCCTATGTATGCCGCTGTCTCGGCGGTTATAGCGGCTATAATGTTTATACCGGAAATGAGGCGTGTTTTTATGAAGAACCAGCGTCTCTACGAGCGTTTTGTGTTGATTATGGACTCTGTGGGGCTGGGAATATTTACGGTGGTAGGTATACAGACTTGCATCGAACATGGCACATACGGAGTATTTTTGCTTATCTTTGTCGGAGTGATAACGGGAGTGGGCGGCGGAGTGCTTAGGGATGTGCTTGCCGGAGATATGCCCTATATTTTTAAAAAGCACATCTACGCGTGTGCTTCTGTAATAGGAGCGCTGGTGTGCGTTGCGACATGGAATATATTCGGCAGGAATATTGCCATGGTCAGCGGCGCGGCGGTAGTAGTGGCGGTAAGGATAATGTCCGCCCACTTTAAGTGGAATTTACCCAGGGCGAGGGTGGAAGCCGAAAGAATACAGCAAGAAGAAACTGCATAGAGGAAGCTCCGAAAGAAAAGCACGCCTCGCTACCACTTTTCTTTCGAACAAGGGCTTACATTCGCAGGCGGCTCACCGCCGCAGCCCTTGCAAGGAGCGTGTTTCACGAGCAAAGCCCGCAAAACACGCGCAAACTCACAAAAGGGAGTAACCCCCCTTTAAAAACCCCCGGAAATAGGTTTGTTATCATTTTTAACCGCATAGAGATTAGTTCTCTACGCGGTTTTTTTGTTGCCGGCAATGCGTACAATTCAGGAAAGATACTTTTGATACTATTTATGCATGAAAAAGGAGGAAGTGCAGGATAGATATTGAAAATATTACTTGACTAAGAGGAATATTTTGTAGTATAATAACAATATTATAAAAATTGTACGCGGAGGGATAAAAATGGCTGAAAAAACAAAAGTTTTAGCATTTGATTTTGGCGCGTCAAGTGGCAGAGGAATGCTTTTTGAATTTGACGGCGAAAAAATATCAATGGAGGAAATACATAGATTTTCCAATGACCCCGTTATTGTAAACGGCAGTATGTATTGGGACTTTTTGAGATTGTTTTTTGAGATTAAGCAGGGTATACTGAAATGTGTAAACGGAGGTCATGACGATATTAAGGCTATCGGCATAGACACCTGGGGCGTTGATTATGGTCTGTTTGACAAAAACGGCAAAATGCTTGGCAACCCTTACCATTATCGTGATAAGCGCACAGAGGGCATGATACAAAAAGCATGTGGAATTGCCGGAAAAAACTATATTTATGAGAAAACCGGCATACAGTTTGTACCCTTTAACAGCCTTTACCAGATGATGGCGTCTATTGAAGAAAAGGATCCGACGATAGAAGCGGCGGAAAAAGTTCTTTTTGCACCTGATATTTTCAACTATTTCCTTACCGGCGTAATGAAAAATGAATATACAATGGCTTCTACAACCCAGCTTCTTGACCCCGGAACAAAGGAGTGGAGCTATGAGCTTATGGAGAAATTCGGCATTCCGAAAAAGATTTTTGGTGAAATAGTAATGCCCGGAACCGTTATAGGAAATCTGTCGGATGAGATATGCGAGGAGCTTGGCTGTCCGAAAGTGCCGGTAATTGCCGTAGGCGCGCATGATACAGCCTCGGCGGTTGCAAGCGTTCCGGTTACAGAGGGCGACGATTATGTTTATATTTCAAGCGGTACTTGGGCACTGCTTGGCGTTGAGAACGATAAGCCGATAATCAATGAAACTTCAATGAAATTTAACTTTACAAATGAAGGTGGAGTAGAGGGTAAGATCAGGTTTCTTCGCAATATAATGGGTCTGTGGATTATTCAGGAAAGCCGCAGGCAGTGGCAGAGGGAAGGCAAAAACTATTCGTTTGATGATCTTGAAAAGCAGGCATGGACGGCAAAGCCGTTTGAAAGCCTTATTGACCCTGATTATTCGGATTTTGGCACACCCGGAAATATGCCTAAGAAGATTAGGGAATTCTGCAAAAGGACCGGTCAGACAGTACCGGAAACCGCCGGTGATGTAATACGCTGTGCAGCGCAGAGCCTCGCACTTAAAATCGCAATGAGCGTTGACGGTATGGAAGAAACTCTTGGCAGAAAAATTAATACAATTCATATGGTGGGCGGCGGAATAAAGGATAAAATGGTGTGCCAGTTTGCGGCGAACGCAAGCGGCCGCACGGTGGTTGCGGGTCCTGTTGAGGCAACAAGCACCGGCAATGCTATAGTTCAGTTTATGGCACTTGGCAAAATTGAAAACCTTAACAGCGCGCGTAAAATAATTAAAGACTCTTTCCCAGTAAGTATTTACGAACCGCAGGATAGAAAAGACTGGGAAGACGCTTATGAGAAATTTAAAACAATAGCAAAAATGGCATAATTATCCGAAGCGGAGGTGTGTGGATGAAAAAGGTTGAAAGCAACTGGATAAAATTTATCTTTGCGGGTACGGCGCTTATTCTGATATATAAGCTTATAAATAATTTTCATGATGTAAGCTCGCTGTTTAATATGATTATCAGCGTACTTTTCCCATGCATTCTCGGCGCGGTAATAGCGTTTTTTCTGTACCGCCCCGCATATAAGCTGGAACAGTTGGTATCCCGCGTAAACGTGAGATTTATAAATAAAAACGCGAGGCCGATAGCGACTTTGTTCCTGTATCTGATAATTTTCCTTTTAATAGGATTTGGAATAAGGTACCTCATTCCGAAGCTTTACCGTAATATTGAGGAATTGATAAATAACGCGCCTCGTTATTTTGCGGTTGTGGATGAATATATTTCACACAACAAATATTTGTCAAACTTTAATTCCGTTGATATTGTAAATTCAAAAATCTCGGAATATTTTAACATGGCGCAGATAAATAAATATATCTCAGTGATAAGCGGAATAGCGAACTCGTTTATCTCGGTGTTTGTAAGCGTAGTTATTTCAATTTATATAATTTTAGACAGAATAAGTATAATGAATTACATGAAAAGAGTGCGCCAGGCGATCTTTAGGGGAAGATTTGAATTTGTAACCGTGTATATTAAGCGGATAATTACACTTTTCTACTCATACTTTGCCGGGCTTGCGGCGGACGCCATTGTAGTGGGGGTAATTACCTCAATAGGATTGTCGGTAATGAAAGTGCCCTATTCGGTATTGCTGGGACTGCTCACGGCGATAGGAAACATGGTGCCTTTTTTTGGACCGATATTGTCTACAATTGTAGTCGTGCTGATAAGTCTTATTGCCGGCGGTCTTTGGAAAGTGATGTCTGTCCTGATCTTCCTTGCTGTGCTTTACGCCATAGACGGATATTTCATTCAGCCTAAGGTGGTTAGCAGTTCCACGGGAATACGGCCTCTGCTTGTGCTGGTTTCGGTAATCGTGTTTGGCGACTTGTTCGGATTTGTCGGCATGATAATAGGGGTTCCGCTCAGCGCGGCATGTAAAATGATTATTGATGATTATTTAGATAACGGAAAAGCCGATTGCAGCAGTATAAGAAAGACATAATAAAAAAATATTACAAAGGGGGAGGGGCTGTGGATGCCGTACCCCTAAGAATTACACATAAAAACGAGCTAAGACTTCAGCTGTTAAAACTGAAACCTTAGCTCGTTTTCTAATAGTATAATTTTTGTGTCTAAAAGTCAATCTATGACCGCGCGGTACATCTCTTTCGCGCCATCTTTAGAAACGTGGTCATCTATAGAGAGTACCTCTACATTCAGAGTATTGCTGCCAAACCGCAGGGTGATAATATCTCCGATTTTTACACGGTCGCCCGGTTTTGCGGCCTTGCCGTTAATAAGCACCCTGTCTCCGCCGCAAGCATCATTTGCCACCGTGCGGCGTTTAATAAGACGGGAAACTTTTAAATATTTATCAATTCTCATACGCCCACCTCCAAACAGGTAGAAATTAAATGCCTGGGAGTGTAAAAACCCTCAGGCATAAGGAACAATATTACTTTCCTGCAACCATGTCCTTTAAAGTTTTGCTTATTTTGAAAGAAGGAGCCTTTGTAGCCTCAATTGTGATAGGTTTCTTTGTCTGAGGATTAACGCCCTTTCTTGCTGCTCTTTGCTTAACCTCGAATGTGCCAAACCCTGCAAGGGAAATCTTGTTGCCTGCAATAAGACCTTCTTGAACAGTTGTTATAAATGCTTCAAGAGCCTTTTCAGAATCTTTTTTTGTAAGGCCCGATCTTTCTGCGATACCTGAAATTAAATCCGTTTTGTTCATTGTGTAATTCTCCTTTTTATCGATGTGTGTGTAATAATATCAATTATATAAAATAACAATTCTACATAATATAAATATTTCCTTCTTTTTTTATTAAAAAATAAAAAAAATTAAAAGAAAAGCCTGTTATAAAGGGGGTTTACGGTTCATCATGTATATTTAATGGTAATTTGTGTAAAAAAATGGAAAACGGTTTATTCATATTCCAATTGACTTTGCTTCATCCCATAGCTTGTCCATTTCTTTAAGGGTCATATCTTCAAGCTTTTTACCCAGAGATTTTGCCTTCTTCTCAATATAAGCAAAACGTTTTACGAATTTTTCATTGCTCATTCCTGCTGCAAGCTCAGGATTTACCCCCTGAAAACGCGCCACATTCACGACTGCAAAAATCAAGTCGCCTATTTCGTTTTGAATTTCTTTAGGGTCGCCTTTTGCTATTGCACCGCGCACTTCATCTGCTTCTTCATGTACTTTGTCAATGCATGGCGAAACTGTGTCCCAGTCAAAACCGACTTTTGACGCTTTATGCTGAATTTTATAAGCGCGGAGCATTGCGGGCATACCTTTTGTTACGTCGCACATGGAGTCGGTCACTGTTGAAATATCACGCTCTTTGCGTTTTATTTTTTCCCAGTTATCCAAAACTTTTTCGCTTGTTTCCGCCTTTACGTTACCAAAAACATGGGGATGGCGAAGAATCATTTTTTTTGAAATCATATCACATACATCATCAAAACAAAAAGAGCCTTCTTCAGTTCCTATTTGTGAAAGCATTGTGATCTGCAAAAGCAGGTCGCCCAGTTCGTCCGCAAGCTTCATGCCACCGGCGTCACAGGCGTCTATTACCTCATAAGCTTCCTCTAAAACATATTTTTTCAGCGAGTCGGCAGTCTGCTCCCTGTCCCAAGGGCAGCCGCCTTCTCCGCGCAAAATAGAGGTTATCTTTAAAAAATCGTTAATGTCGTATCTGTCTTTAAATTCAAAATCCATCTGTTTTTACTCCTTAATAAGCCTTATCTTAGCCGCTATTGAGATTATTTTATCTCCTTTCGGCAGCATAATAAGTTCATCTTTTGTAAGTGTAGAGGTTTTAAACAAGCTTATCATATAAATTATTCCGCCTGCACATACGCTGGCGCCCGTGCAGATTATAGCTGCAAGGCGGCTTGTTCCGAGAGCGGAGGTGAGCAGTCTGTTTACTACCAATACAACCACTCCCATTGCCGCGGAGGAGACCAATGGTTTTGCAATAAAGTCGCGCATAGAAAAGTGTGTCTTTGTAACTTTTGAAACATAGAAAAGATTAAGCACCATGTAAATAAAATAACACACGGATGAGCCTATGGCTACACCGTTAATATTTATTGCCGGTATTACAAGCAGAAAATAATTTATTATGACCTTTGTAATACCCGCTATGGCAATATTCAAAACGGGTATAAGTACATTTCCGGTTGCCTGCAAAATCGCATTGGTAACAAGCACAAGGGAAACGAATACAATTGCCGGGGAAATGAGGCGAAGGAGAGTTGCGGCATCGTTCGTGCCGTAAAGAGTGCGCAGTACGGGATCGGCAAGTAGCGCAAGACCGACGCTGCAAGGAAGCGCGAAGATTATGGTAAATTTTATTGATTCATATGTTTTGTAGGAAACAGAAGGCATATCTTTTGCCGTATATGCGCGCGCTATTGCGGGGACAAGCGGAAGGCAAAGCGCAACTACCAGTGCGGGGGGAAGGTTAAGCATTGTAACGGCTTTTGAGGTATACATTCCGTAAAGGTCGACAGGTGCCAAAGGAAGCTTATCCGCTATAAGGGTAAGGCGGCGGCCTGTCTGAAAAACATCTATAAGGTTTGTAATGGTAAATACTGAAGCGCTTATTGTAACAGGCAATGCCACATACATGAGTTGGGTAAATATTTTAAGACGTGACGGAGAGGGAATATTGGGGTCAAGTGATGAATATATCTTCTTTCGTTTTATGAAAAAGGCCATAATAAGAAAGGCGCTTCCCAAAACACTTCCCAGAGTCACGCCGCTTACTCCGCCGGCGGCGCCGTAAACAAGCCCTTTTTTAAGAAAAATATACGCAAGGGAATAGCCTGCAATGAGTTTGACGGAAGATTCGATAAGTTCACTTATCGCGGTAGGGTACATGTCGGACAAACCCTGGAAAAATCCCCTATATACGCTCATTATCGCAACAAAAAACAAAGCCGGCGCAATAAGTCTTATACAGATAGAATTGTCTCCGTACTGTTTCATAAATTTGTCCGCCCCGAGATAAAGTATGCTCGCGCCCACAACGCCTACAATAGCGAATATTATATAGGATATGTAGTGAATACGTTTAAGCTCGCGAAGGCTTTTTCGTTGGGTGCTTTCGGCAATCATCTTTGCAATAGCCACCGGCAGACCGGCGGTTGCAACGGTAAAAAGACCCGAATAAATCGTATATGCCGAACTGAAATAACCCATACCTCTATTTCCGATAAGGTTTGTAAGAGGAATTTTAAACATTGCACCGATTACTTTTACAAGCAAATTTGCTATTACTAGAATAAGTGATCCTTTGATTACGGACTGACCGAGATCAGCAGATCCTTTTGTGTTTGTCTTCAAAAATATGCACCTCAATTTCGTATGTGTGATACGCAGACCCTAACTTCAAAGTTGGTATAATAAACATTAGGTTTATTATACCATATATCTCCCCAAAATAAAAGACCTATTTTTATAAACAGGTCCTATATTTAAAGTTTATGCTTGTCTTAGATAATTATTCCGCTAAAGGCTCACCCTCGTTATCAAAAAGAGGAAGCGGAGCAAGATAAATTATATCATCGCGCCCCTGCGCATCGCCTTCCGCAAGAATAGTCATTTTTCCGGCAATTTCGCCGTCGGCAAGTTTGACAAGATCCTCCAGGGCGCGAAGGGACTCGCCTGTGCTTACAACATCATCCACAATAAGCACACGTTTACCTTTTATAAGCTCGGCGTCCGTGCCGTCGAGATAAAGTATCTGCTCGCCTTTGGTGGTGATAGATTTTACAGTTGCCCTAAATATGTTTTTCATATAAAGCTTGGCATTTTTACGCGCAATAATATGTTTTTTTTCATTAAGTACCTTTGCCATTTCGTGGACGAGAGGAATACCCTTGCATTCGGCTGTAAGGATAATGTCATGGGGAGGAGCCTTTTCGGCAAGAAGCTTTGCGCAGGCACAGGTAAGCTCATAGTCTCCCAAAACAACAAAAGCCGCAATTTGCAGATTGTCGTTAAGCCTGCAAAGGGGCAAATCTCTTTTTACGCCACCAAGCGTAATCTCGTATGTAGTCTTCATATTATAATTCCTCCGAGAATTTAAATTACCATATTAATTATACCACTTTGTTGCAAAATGTCAATTAAAAAAAGATAAAATACTGTGCGGAAATCCCGGCGAATCTCTATTTTTGGGTAAGCAAAAGGGCTTCGTTGTGCAAAAGAATGCAGGTGGGATTTATTTTTAACTTACGGTCGATAAGAGAAAGAATTGTTCTGTCCGTTACCTCTAAAACTGCTTTATCAAGATTTTCCATAGCAATTTTGCGGCAGTCCGGCGCCCAATCGAAGTAGGCGTCACGGTTTATTTCTATGGCATCAGCGACATAAATAATCTTTGTCAGCAGGCTCATGCCCAGTTTTCCGATTGTGTGATAGTAAACCGCGTCGTAAATTTCGTCATCGTCAATCCCAAATTCTTTCTTTAAAAGGTAAGCTCCTATAGGACCGTGCCAAAGCGAACAAGACTCTTTAATTAAAGGGTCAGCATTCATTGTTTCAATTATACGTTTGCATGTGTCACGGTCGAGGTTTTTGGCAAGATCGTGCAAAAGCCCCGCCATTTTTGCCTTTTGAACATCTGCCCCCCAATGCAGAGCAAGAGCCACCGCAAGTTCTTCTACACCTTTGGAGTGTCTGTAGCGGTCGGGACTGAGCATTGACCGAAGCTTTTTATCTGTTGAGATGTAGTCCATAAAACCAAATCCTTTAATAAAGCTTATTTTTTATTATATATTCCCGTACACGGGGCGGAACTTCCGAAAGGTCGCCGGTCTCGCGGATTTCCGTGGAGGAAATATCCACAGGGATAATATCGAGAACGGTTATATCTGCTCCAAAGCGCCGGCGTTTATCCGCCGCCGCCGCGTTTACCGCGTCAAGCTCAGACTGTTTACGGATACCCACAATAAATGAACACATGGTTATCAGTTCCTCCCAACGGTACCACTTTTCAAAGTCCAGCATAGAATCTCCGCCAATGATGAAATAAAGCTGGTCACCGGGATAGAGAGTTTTCATATATGAAATTGTCTCAATCGTATATGAGGGAGATTTTTTTTTGTATTCCCAATCACATAATTCAAAACCGTATTCTTCCGCTGTAATGCGGGCAAGCTCAAGCCTGTGAAAGCCTGATAAATGACTTTTTTTGTGTGGAGGAACCGCTGAAGGCAGAAGAATTATCCTGTCTAATTTGCACTGCTGCTTAGCTTTCTGGGCAAGAAGTATATGTCCGATATGCGGGGGATCGAAAGTGCCTCCGAATATGCCGGTTTTCATAAGTTATCACCTGTCAAATTTTAATTTTCCTGTTTTTGGGGTTGCGCGCGCGGCGGTAAAGCACAAATTTTGAACCTATGCACTGTACAGGTTCGGCAAAAAGCTTTTCTGCGCAAATCTCACACGCTTCACGCGCTGTAAGAAGGGCAGTTTCAAGCACTGTGACTTTTATAATCTCCCTTGCTTCAAGGGCGTCATCAAGCTGTTTTATAAGATTGTCAGCAATACCGCCCTTGCCAATCTGCTGAACCGAAACAATTGTATTTGCCATTGCGCGAAGATGCGCCCGCTGTTTGCTTGTGATCATAATATGTTCCCCCATACTCATTAATATACAAAATCAAATTCAATATCATACAGGCGTACCGTGTCGCCTTCTTTTATACCTTCGTGCTCCAGCGCTTCAATGACGCCCTTTCGGCGAAGTGCGTCCTGAAAATGGTTTACGGATTCGTAGTCCTCAAAATTTGTAGACTCTATTAAATACGTAATATAGCCGCCTTCGACACAGTAAACCCCATCCTCAACGTGAATGGTAAAAGGCTCCTGCAAATATTCGTCCGGAAGGTCTTCCTCAACAACACAGCAGTCCTCAACCGGAATTTCCCGAAGCTGACTATAGGTGTAATTTATAAGTTCCCTTACGCCCTTGCTTGTCGCGGCTGAAATTTCAAAAACACGAAACCCGCGTTTTTCCATTTCGTCGCGGAACTGCTCTGCAAGTTCGGGATGCATCCCTATATCGGTTTTATTTGCGGCAATAACCTGTATTTTTTTTGCAAGAACTGCGCTATATTTTTCAAGCTCTTCATTGATTTTATCAAAATCTTCAATAGGATTTCTGCCCTCAATTCCGGAAACGTCAACGACATGAATAAGCATTCGGGTGCGTTCTATATGCCGCAAAAAGTCGTGTCCCAAACCGACGCCCTCGCTCGCGCCTTCAATAAGTCCGGGTATATCGGCAATTACAAAGCTGCTTTCCGGGAAAAGACTCACCACGCCCAAATTAGGTTCAAGGGTAGTGAAGTGATAGTTTGCGATTTTTGGTCTTGCCGCGCTTACCATGGAAAGGAGAGTGGATTTTCCAACATTCGGAAATCCTATAAGACCGACGTCGGCAATAAGTTTAAGCTCAAGCTGAATTTCTTTTGCTTCTCCCTTAAGACCGGGTTTTGCAAATTTGGGCACCTGACGCGTGGGTGTGGCAAAATGCACATTTCCCCAGCCGCCCTTGCCGCCTTTTGCGGCAATAAAGCTGTCGCCGTCATTTGTCAAGTCTGCAATAATCCTGTCTGTTTTTATGTTGCGTATAATTGTTCCGCAAGGTACTTTTATTACTATATCAGCACCGTTTTTGCCGTCACACCGCCCGCCGCTGCCGCTTATGCCGTTTTCGGCTTTGTATTTTTTTCTGTATCTGAAATCCATAAGGGTAGCAAGGGTTTTATCCGCGACAAATATGACATTTCCGCCATTTCCGCCGTCGCCGCCGTCAGGACCGCCCGCCGCAACATATTTTTCCCTATGGAAAGATACGGACCCATCGCCGCCGTTCCCCGCCTCTATGGTTATTTTTGCACTGTCAACAAGCATAATTTCACCCTCCTTCTAATATGCCGTTAAAAAAAGTTTGATTTAATCTACTGCGCCCCACGGGCGCAAAATCCAAGGAAACTTTTACTATAATAAAATAGGGGATGCAACTTGCGTTACAACCCCCTTACATTTTAAAGTTTTAATGAACAAAGGTTCACTATTGAGCGGATACCCCGTATACGCTTACCTGTTTTCTGTCCTTGCCAACTCTTTCGAATTTAACATGTCCGGAAACAGTGGCAAATAAAGTATCGTCGCTGCCTTTCTTTACGTTAGCACCGGGATGAATCTTAGTTCCTCTCTGTCTTACAAGGATATTTCCGGCAAGAACAAACTGGCCGTCGGCTCTCTTTACGCCAAGACGCTTCGATTCACTATCACGTCCGTTCTTTGTGCTTCCCATACCTTTTTTATGGGCAAAAAACTGAATACCAATTTTTAACATCAGGCTTACCTCCAATCTTCTGGTAATAATTTAAATAAATTGTTTTTTTACTGAAATATTTTTGGGGAAATCTTTTTCCCACATTTCCATGAGCTTTTCAAAGCCTCCGAGCACAATTTCTGCAACAGCAGCATTGTCGCCACTAAGCGATGAAATATCACACGAAACCACGTTTTCCGGCAATTCGCGTGCGGATAGACATTCGGCGAATCCGAGTTCTTCATCAATAACCGCAATCACACACTGCACGGCTCCTGATACAGCGGCACAGACAATATCATTGCCCTCTGCCGCGGCGCCCGAGTGTCCGCTCATTTTAAAGCCTACCACACGTCCGCCTCTTTCCGAGAAGACCGCTTTAATCATAAAATCACCGTCCACTCCGGGAAATTACGCATTGATAGCTTTAATTTCGACTTTTGAGTAGTTTTGTCTGTGACCCTTACGTCTGCGGTAGCCCTTTTTGGGTTTATACTTGAAAATTCTTACCTTTTTGCCTTTAACATCGCCTACAACAACGCCTTCAACGCTCGCGCCGTCAACGACCGGTGCGCCGAACTTCGTGTTTTCACCGTCAACAATGGCAAGAACATCAAACTTAATGGCGGTATCAGCCTCCATACCGAGCTTTTCAACGTAGATAACATCGCCTACGTTTACATTATACTGTTTTCCGCCTGTTTCAATAACTGCGTACATGATTACACCTCCATACACTAATCTCGCCGGGTCGCAGGTAGGATTATTTTCCGTTTATAACCTGATCCGTGCGGTCGTTTATAAATTATATCACATATATTACCATTTGTCAAGCAAAAATTCTTCTTTATTATTAAGAACAGTATTTGTAACACTTTTCTAAAAAATAAAAAATTCACTCCGAAAAATTCCTTTAATAATTCGGAGTGGGGGTCATAATTAAGACCTTTCTTTACACAATTCAATCGCTTCTTTGCCGGTCATATGCTCAATCACGAGTTCTACAAGGCACACACGATTAAATACCTTTTCAATTTCCTGCAAGCGGCCCTGTTCAAGGTCAGGCGAATATTTTGCGGCCAAAATTTCAAGGGCGCTTCGTTTTTCATCTTCATTGTCTAAAATATGGGCTTTTCCAAAAACAATAACGCTACGAAAATATGACGTATATTCTTCCGGCACTACCTGATCCTTATCAATCACGCAAAAAGAAACTTTTTCATTTCCGGCAATGGCGTCCAGTTTATGGCCTGTTATGGCGCAATGAAAAAAAATCTTATTGTCGTGATATACATAACTGAGCGGAACGGCATAGGGGTAATTATCCTCTCCGGATACGGCTAATACGCCCGACGTTCCGCGATTTAGAATCCGGATATTTTCCTCTGAAGATAAAAGCTGGTTTTTGCGGCGCATTTCTCTAAACATACAGACACCCCTTAATTTCATAATTCTTTTTATAACACTATACAATATATTTAAGTAAATTACAATTGACAAGTTATACAAAAATGCAAATGCTGCATATACTTTTTATCCACGAATTTTGTATAAAGCAAAAGCCGGGAAGTAATTTCCAGGCTGTTATCAAACATTGCCGAAGGCAAATCAATCTGCTTTACTGAAATCTTTGCTATATTACGGTGTTTTTTATAGCTTTTTAATTTTATTTAACAAATTCAAAACTAATATTTTTACTTTCCAAATCAAATAGCTTTTTACCTTTTATATAAAATTGAAACCTGCCTGATACGGATATACATTCCTTGATTATTCTTGTCATTTTACTTGTTTGCGGTGCTAAAAGTGATTGCCCATCGGTGTTTTTAATATCAACCTCCAAAATGTAACCACCCTGTTTTAATATTACTTTATTCTTATTAAGTTCAATAATTTTTGCTCCCAAATAAGTGGCAAAACGATATTCTTTGCCTTGGTAAATTATAACGCAAATACAGCCAACAAAATGAAATCCCATAAATGGGATTTCAGCAACCGAAAGCATAATGGAACAGTTTTCACTAAAATCATTGCATTACAGCCACAAATAGCTTTTAGGAAAAGAATTTCCACTATCCGCTTCAATATAGCCGATACCGCCGGTTAAATCAATTGTCCGCCCGTCTACGGTTACACTGCCCGTCAAGTCATGTCTCATACTTATTACGCTATGACGGCATTGCATGGGAAGATATTTAAATGGTCCCATAATATCATATTTTATCGGGGTTATATTGTTATACTTTATATTTGCTTTAATAAGATTTCCAATGTTAACCTTCATTCCGTCCATTGAAAATTTATTGTTTCCAACATTTATTATTTCTCTTTTGCGATACTCCGACAGCGGGTAATTAAAGTTGTATGATTTATCACATGTGACAACCTGAATAAATGCGTTATCCCTGCATCTGCCGGGAATAAACGCAATAAGATTATCGTCCTTTTGGAGTTTAAAATACCAACCCTCAAACATTATTCAAATCTCCTGTTGCAGGATTATCAATAAGTTTTCCGCTTTCGGTAAATCTTGAACCATGACAGGGGCAATCCCAGGTTCTTTCGACTTTGTTCCATTTTAACGCACAGCCCAAATGCGGACAGCGTTTTTTTGAGAAACTTAGCAGATTTGCAACCGCTTCAAATGCGTTTACCGCAAGCTGTGGTTTTAAAATACTTCTGTGCGGAGAGAAAACCTCTTCAAATTCATTTTTTTTGCCTGTTACCATATCAGTTAAAATGATAGCTGACGACATAGAGGAGGTCATTCCCCATTTATTAAACCCTGTCGCAACATACAAATTTGGCGTTGACTTTGAATATTGACCTATATATGGAACGTTGTCGAGTGTCATACAGTCCTGCGTTGCCCAACAGAATTTTTCGTGCGCGTTTGGATAAGCGTTTTTGGCAAACTCACGTAAAACCGCGAAATTCCCGCCGCTTTTGCCGGTTCTGTGGTCACCGCCGCCAATTAAAAGCAAATTTTCATAATTTCTGAAGGATAGCCCGTCCATCTTTTCTTCAAGGTACATACCGTCAATATTTGGCGCATTTTCGAGTGCGATAACATATGAACGATGCTGATACATTTTAAGAAAATAACTGCCGTGTGTGTTGATAAAAGGAAAATGCGTAGCCACAATGATTTTGTCTGCTGTTATTTTTATATTGTTACATTGCGCAACGCCTTTTTTTATGTCGATAGAAGTTATAAATGAGTTTTCATAAATATTGAGA